>NZ_JBCIVJ010000028.1:0-46589 GCF_039409775.1 Phytobacter palmae
TTTGCGCACATCCTGTTTCCTTTGCGTTAAGCTGAATGTTCTATCATCAAGGCATGACGCTTAAATAAAAACATCGCAAACAGGGAACGCATGGAAATCTTTTTTACCATTCTCATCATGACCTTAGTGGTTTCGCTCTCGGGCGTAGTCACACGTGTAATGCCATTTCAAATCCCCCTCCCGCTTATGCAAATCGCCATTGGTGCGCTACTGGCTTTCCCTACGTTTGGGCTGCATGTGGAGTTCGATCCGGAGCTGTTCCTCGTCCTGTTTATTCCGCCATTGCTGTTTGCCGATGGCTGGAAAACGCCCACGCGCGAATTCCTTGAACATGGCCGGGAAATTTTAGGACTGGCGCTGGCGCTGGTCGTAGTCACCGTCGTTGGGATAGGTTTTCTGATTTACTGGCTGGTGCCGGGTATTCCCCTGGTTCCGGCTTTTGCCCTGGCGGCGGTGCTGTCGCCCACCGATGCGGTGGCGCTGTCTGGCATTGTCGGGGAAGGGCGCATCCCGAAGAAGATCATGGGGATTTTGCAGGGTGAAGCGTTGATGAACGACGCATCCGGCCTGGTCTCGCTGAAATTCGCCGTGTCGGTTGCGATGGGTACGATGGTGTTCACCATCGGTGGAGCGACGCTGGAGTTCGTCAAAGTGGCACTTGGCGGCATTCTCGCCGGGTTCGTGGTGAGCTGGCTGTATGGCCGCTCGCTGCGCTTTCTCAGCCGCTGGGGGGGTGATGAGCCCGCCACACAAATCGTTCTGCTGTTCCTGCTGCCGTTCGCCTCCTATCTGATTGCAGAACATATTGGTTTTTCCGGTATCCTCGCCGCGGTGGCCGCCGGTATGACAATCACCCGCTCCGGCGTGATGCGCACTGCGCCGCTCGCTATGCGCCTGCGTGCCAACAGTACCTGGGCGATGCTGGAGTTTGTCTTTAACGGCATGGTGTTCCTGTTGTTAGGTCTGCAGTTGCCGGGGATTCTTGAATCTTCTCTGGCAGCCGCAGAAGCCGATCCGAACGTGGAAACCTGGATGCTGTTTACCGACATCGTGCTGATTTACGGCGCGCTAATGCTGGTGCGTTTTGGCTGGCTGTGGACGATGAAAAGGTTCAGTCTGCGCTTTTTACACAAAAAGCCGATGGAGTTCGGTTCCTGGAGTACACGGGAGCTGTTGATTGCCTCTTTCGCGGGCGTGCGCGGCGCAATTACTCTGGCTGGTGTGCTGTCTATCCCGCTGTTTTTACCCGATGGCAGTGGTTTTCCGGCCCGTTATGAACTGGTGTTCCTCGCCGCCGGAGTCATTCTGTTTTCGCTGTTTGTAGGCGTTGTGGCGCTGCCTTCTCTGTTGCAGCATATTGAAGTGCGCGATCACTCGCAGCAGCATAAAGAAGAGCGTCTTGCGCGAGCGATGATTGCTGAGGTGGCGATTGTCGCGATTCAGAAAATGGAAGAGCGTCTGGCGGCCGATGCGGAAGAGAACATTGATAACCAATTGCTCACGGAAGTGAGCTCCAGGGTGATTGGTAATCTGCGTCGTCGGGCAGATGGGCGCAATAATGCGGAAAGTTCGCTGCTGGAAGAGAATCTTGAACGTCGTTTCCGTCTGGCGGCCCTGCGTTCGGAGCGTGCGGAGCTTTACCACCTGCGCGCAACACGGCAAATCAGCAATGAGACATTACAGAAGATGCTACACGATCTCGATTTGCTGGAAGCGCTGTTGATCGAGAAGAAGTAAGTTCTCCTTACCTTAATCCCTCTCCCCGCAGGGGAGAGGGGATCGTTATCGTGCATATTTTGAAAATGTAGCCGCTTAAGGCGGTTACGCCGCATCCGCGACTGCCATCACTTTCCTTCACCGCGCGCTGTATCCGGATTCACCCAGAACCCTTCACAACACTGCAGCCAGGCCTGTGCACTGCGGGATAAATAGCTGCCTTCACGCCAAATCATCCCAAGATGCCAGCGTAAATCGCTCTCCAGCGGGACCCAACGCAGCGTCTGTTTATCCAGCCGCTGGCAAATAGGCTCTGGCAAAATCGCAATCCCCACCCCTGCCTGTACCATCGCGGCCAGGAAATCCCACTGCCCGCTGCGTACGGCGATCCGTGGTTTCACCCCATGCTCGTTAAAAAGCTGCATAAGCTGGCGGCTGAGGGCGAAATCTTCGTTATAGATGAGCAACGGGTGCCCGGCCAACTGTTCAGGGGTTATCGAATGGGCGTTCAGCCAGTCGCCGGAGCGCGGCACCAGCACACAGAGGGGATGGCTGAATAGCGGTAGTGTGGAAAGACCGCTATCCTCCTCGACGGGCAGGGCGGTCATCGCCAGGTCCAGTTCGCCGTTAATGACCGCCTGCTGGACAGTCAGGCCGCCAAACTCGGAGATTTTCAGCTCGACGCCGGGATAGCGCTGGCGAAACAGGCCTATCGGCCCGGCCATCAGCATTCCGACCATCGGCGGGATCCCGAGGCGCAGCAGGCCTTTATTTAAGTGGTTGATATCATCAAGCTCCGCCTCAAGCTGGCGAAACTCGGCAAGGATAGCCAGCCCGCGTTCGAACACCACACGCCCGGTATCGGTGAGGAGTAATTTGCGCCCGTCGCGAATCAGTAGCGTACAGTTCAACTCATCTTCGAGGTTTTTCAGCATCTTACTGATCGTCGGCTGAGTGACGAACAACCGTTCCGCTGCGCGAGTGAAACTTTGCTGACGCACGACTTCCACAAAATAGCGCAGCGTTCTGATGTCCATAATTATTCCTTTAAACTATGCCTGCGATGAGTTTAATTCATTTCAGTATGGCGTAGCGGCTCCCTATACTGTGCTCTCTGTCTCATTTCCGCGAGAATTATCTATGGATATGGCGTTAGGTCGTATTACGCCTGCCATTGTGCGTCGACTGCAGGTTCCGGTTCAGGTTGTTCTCTATGCCGGGCTGTTTATCGTGGCGCAATATCTGGTGCAGTGGCTGCATCTTCCCCTTCCCGCTAACCTGGTTGGCATGATCCTGATGCTGGCGCTGATTTTATGTCGGGTGGTTCCCCTTAGCTGGGTGAGAGCCGGCGCGCGCTGGCTGCTTGCCGAAATGCTGCTGTTCTTTGTGCCTGCCGTTGTGGCTGTGGTGAATTACGCACAGCTTTTGATGGTGGAAGGCTGGCGTATCTTTGCCGTCATTGCCCTGAGTACCTTGATGGTGCTGGGGGCCACGGCCTGGGTGGTTGATAAGGTTTATCGCTTCGAAATCAGCAGGCTGAATCATGAGTGATTTCGCCCTGAGTGTGCTCTGTCTTGTCATGACGCTGGTTATCTATTTTCTCAATAAACGTCTGTATCGCCGATTTCATAAGCTCCCGTTAATGCCGTTAGTCTTCACCCCGATAGTGTTGGTACTGATCCTGGTGTTCGGGCATATCTCCTGGCAGCGTTATATCGGTGAATCTCACTGGCTGCTTTGGCTGTTAGGCCCGGCGACTATCGCATTTGCCGTACCGGTCTATGACAATCTCGCTGTCATTCGTCGCCACTGGATGTCGCTTTCTGCTGGCGTTATCACCGCTACGCTGGTCGCGGTAACCAGCTCGGTCTGGCTGGCGCGTTTATTTACTCTGCCGGATGAAATTCAGCGCAGTCTGGCGGTGCGTTCGGTGACGACGCCGTTTGCGCTGGCGGCGGCAGGGCCGTTAGGCGGGCAGCCGGACCTGGTCGCGTTGTTTGTGGTGATTACCGGAGTATTTGGTATGGCGGTGGGCGATGTGCTCTTTTTGCGTCTCTCTATTCGCGAAGGGATGGCAAAAGGCGCAGGGTTTGGCGCGGCGTCTCACGGAGCGGGAACGGCACGCTCCTATGAGCTTGGCCAACAGGAGGGGGTGGTTGCCAGTCTGGTGATGATGCTCTCCGGTGTGGTGACGGTATTAGCCGCACCGCTGGTGGCGATAGTGCTGTTTTGATTTTTTTGCCTGAGATGTTATTTCTTTTTGCTACTCCTTACACTGATGATTCACTCACCTCACCCGTGAAAGGATACTCAGCGTGAAATTACTGTGGTTATCAGCCCTTCTGCTCAGCCAGTCCGTCCTGGCGTATTGCCCCGATGAAAACCAACAGGTGGCCTTACAAGGGACATTAATACAGCAGACCCGGCCCGGAGCGCCGAATTACGAAAGTATTAAAGAGGGCGACGAAGCCGTTACTTACGATTATCTGCAGTTGGATCAGCCGTTTGAATGCGATGTGAATGGTGAGAGCGAAAACGTTCCGCTTGTACAGTTGGTGTTGATAGACAAGGCGAAAATCGGTTATGCCGACCTGGCACCCCGTCTGGGCAAAGAGGTTATCGTGACCGGGAAAACGATGTACGCACAGGCTGGCCGCCACTATACCCCCGTGTTGCTTATTGTGGATGGCGTCAAACACGTTACGCCCTGAACAAAAGCGAGATGCGCTCATTCAGTTTCAGCAGTTCCAGCAGGCGCTACGTGAGAAAAACGTGGTGGCAGTGAAAACCGGGTTTGTCTTCCCCTTAGAGGGCAATTCCTGCGATTTCATTCCTGACGACGAATCGAAGCCGACCCGCTGGCGATAGTCTTAAGCGTATATTTCCGCAGTTTGCTCTTGATGAAAAAAGCGCGCCGGATTTCTGAAACCATTTCAATTCGCTAATGCTGACGCCGTTATTAACGGAATTACCCCATCTGAGCGGCGCCGGAAAAAGTGTGATGTTGCCCCGGTCATGGGTGACCGGGGCAAAGGGGTTTAGTGCGCACGGCCCTGGGCGATGCCGATACCCGTTTGTGAACGGATGAACTGCGCACGGAACTGTTCGCGCTCACGAATGCCTTCTTGCGTGTTGTCGGTAATTGAGAAGATCCAGATACCGATAAAGGCGACGGCAATAGAGAACAGCGCCGGGTATTCATACGGGAAAATAGCCTGCGCGTGTCCGAGAATTTGTACCCAAATGGTCGGGCCGAGGATCATCAAAATCACCGCCGTCAGCAGACCCAGCCAGCCGCCAATCATTGCGCCTCGGGTGGTCAGTTTTGACCAGTACATGGAGAGCAGAATGATAGGGAAGTTACAGCTCGCCGCGATGGAGAACGCCAGTCCCACCATAAAGGCAATATTCTGTTTTTCAAAGAGAATCCCCAGCAGAATGGCGACCACACCGAGCACCAGCACGGTGATTTTCGACACTTTCAGCTCCTGACGTTCGGTGGCATCTTTACGAATGACGTTTGCATACAGATCGTGAGACACCGCCGAGGCGCCCGCAAGCGTCAGCCCGGCGACCACCGCCAGAATGGTGGCGAAGGCCACGGCAGAGATAAAGCCGAGGAACAGGTTGCCGCCGACCGCATCCGCCAGATGCACCGCCGCCATGTTATTGCCGCCAATCAGCGCGCCCGCCGCATCTTTAAATGCCGGGTTTGCCCCGACCAGCATGATAGCGCCAAAGCCAATGATAAAGGTCAGGATATAGAAATACCCCATAAAACCCGTGGCGTAGAACACGCTCTTACGGGCTTCGCGCGCATCTGACACAGTAAAGAAACGCATCAGGATATGCGGCAAGCCTGCTGTACCAAACATCAGCCCCAGGCCCAGTGACAGTGCGGAGATCGGATCTTTAACCAGACCGCCCGGACGCATAATGGCTTCTCCCTTCGTGTGAACCGCCATCGCTTCACTAAACAGGCTATTGAAGCTAAAACCGACGTGTTTCATCACCATAAAGGCCATAAAGCTTGCGCCAAACAGCAGCAATACGGCTTTGATGATCTGTACCCAGGTGGTGGCGAGCATGCCGCCAAACAGGACATACATCACCATCAGCACGCCGACCAGGACTACCGCAACGTGGTAGTTGAGGCCAAACAACAGTTCGATAAGTTTACCGGCGCCGACCATCTGCGCGATGAGATACAGGGCTACCACCACCAGCGAACCGCAGGCGGAGAGGGTACGAATCGGCCCTTGCTTGAGGCGATATGAGGCAACGTCGGCAAAGGTATAGCGCCCCAGGTTACGCAGGCGTTCGGCAATCAGGAACAGAATAATTGGCCAGCCGACGAGGAAGCCCAGCGAGTAAATCAGTCCGTCGTAGCCGGAGGTATAGACCAGTGCAGAGATGCCGAGGAACGATGCGGCTGACATAAAGTCACCGGCAATCGCCAGGCCATTCTGGAAACCTGTAATATTGCCACCTGCCGTATAGTAATCGTTGCGCGAGCGTACGCGTTTTGACGCCCAGTAAGTAATATAGAGCGTCAGTGCCACGAATATCAGGAACATGATGATCGCCTGCCAGTTGGTTGGCTGGCGTTGGACCGCGCCGGTAATGGCATCGGCGGCATTGGCCGTAAAAGGCAGTGTGGCGGCGAGCGCCGTCAGAACACGCTTCATGATGCTTTTACCTCTTGCAGAACGGTTTTTGTCAGACGATCAAACTCACCATTTGCCCGCCAGACGTATACGCCGGTCAGTACAAACGAAACCACAATCACACCAATACCGATTGGAATACCTCGGGTGACGCTACTGCCTGCGGAGATCGGCGTACCGAGCCAGCCCGGCGCAAACGCGATCAGCAGGATAAAACCGACATAGATAATCAGCATGATGATGGAAAGAATGAAGGCAAACCGTTGCCGCTTTTCGACGAGCTCCCTGTAATGCGCATTGTTTTCTATCCGTTGATAAATGGTGTCATTCATCACAGAACTCTCCAGAGGTATCCCCTTCGTCTTTCACGCCACAGGTTCGTTGGCCGCACTTGTTACTCAGCCCATCCCTGAGCCTCGCCCCTGACGGGGCAGTTACAAGTAACGTTCAAATCTGTTCCGGACAGATTTGTCGCCCCAGTCACATAGTTTCCTGTGCTCCTGGGGTTGTGCGCGTTGGCCGCCTTCCTGTAACGCGAAATCCTTTGGGGAGGGTTTTTATTATTCCCTCTCCCTTTCAGGGAGAGGGGCAGGGTGAGGGTAGTTGTTACGATGGCATGGTGATAGCCTGCTTCTCTTCGAGCAGTTTCTCTACGACGCCTGGATCCGCGAGGGTCGAGGTATCGCCGAAATTGCTGGTATCCCCGGCGGCAATTTTGCGCAGAATGCGGCGCATGATTTTGCCGGAGCGGGTTTTTGGCAGAGAGTCGGTCCAGTGAAGGACATCCGGCGTAGCCAGCGGGCCAATCTCTTTACGCACCCAGTTACGCACCTCGGTATAGAGCGCAGGGGTCGGCTCTTCGCCATAGTTCAGGGTGACGTAAGCGTAGATGGCCTGACCTTTAATGTTATGTGGGATGCCCACCACCGCGGCTTCGGCGATTTTCGGGTGGGATACCAGCGCCGATTCAATCTCTGCGGTCCCCAGACGGTGGCCGGAAACGTTAAGCACGTCGTCCACGCGACCAGTTATCCAGTAATAGCCATCTTCATCGCGGCGCGCGCCGTCGCCACTAAAGTACATGTTCTTGAAAGTGGAGAAGTAGGTCTGCTCGAAACGTTCGTGGTCGCCAAACAGAGTACGCGCCTGGCCCGGCCAGGAGTCGGTGATCACCAGGTTACCCTCAGTGGCCCCTTCCTGCGGATGACCTTCGTTATCCACCAGCGCAGGCTGTACGCCAAAGAACGGACGGGTCGCGGAGCCTGCTTTAAGCTGTATCGCACCCGGTAGCGGGGTGATCATAAAGCCCCCGGTCTCGGTCTGCCACCAGGTGTCCATGACCGGACACTTCTCGTTGCCGATCTTCTTCCAGTACCACTCCCAGGCTTCCGGGTTGATGGGCTCGCCCACGGAGCCAAGAATCCGCAGCGAAGAGCGATCTGTACCGTCAATCGCTTTGTCACCTTCCGCCATCAGCGCACGGATGGCCGTTGGCGCGGTATAGAGAATATTGACCTTGTGTTTGTCGACGACCTGGCTCATACGTGCGGGCGTTGGCCAGTTCGGCACCCCTTCGAACATCAGGGTGATCGCGCCGCAGGCCAGTGGTCCGTACAGCAGGTAGCTGTGGCCGGTGACCCAACCGACATCGGCGGTACACCAGTAGACGTCACCGTCGTGATAATCGAAAACATATTTAAAGGTAGTGGCTGCGTAAACCAGGTAGCCGCCGGTGGTGTGCAGTACGCCTTTGGGTTTGCCTGTGGAACCGGAGGTATAGAGGATAAACAGCGGGTCTTCGGCATTGACTTCAACAGGCTGGTGTTCCGCACTGGCATTGGCGGTGAGAGCATCCCACCACAGGTCGCGGCCCTCATGCCAGTCGATGTTGCCGCCGGTACGTTTAAGTACCACGACATGCTCAACGGTTTTTACATTCGGGTTTTTCAGCGCGTCATCGACGTTCTTTTTCAGTGGGATGCTACGCCCGGCACGCACCCCTTCATCGGCGGTGATCACCAGACGGGAGCTGGAATCAACAATGCGTCCGGCAACGGCTTCCGGCGAGAAGCCACCGAAAATTACCGAGTGGACTGCCCCGATCCGCGCACAGGCCAGCATCGCGACCGCGGCTTCCGGTACCATGGGCATATAGATAGCTACCACGTCGCCTTTTTTAATACCCAGATCTGTCAGGACGTTGGCAAAGCGGCAGACGTCCGCATGCAACTGGCGGTAGGTAATCTGTTTACTCTGGCTGGCGTCGTCGCCTTCCCAGATGATGGCCGTCTGGTCGCCACGTTCGGCAAGATGGCGGTCAAGACAGTTGGCCGCGAGGTTCAGCGTACCGTCTTCGTACCATTTAATGGAGACATTACCCGGAGCAAAGGAGGTGTTTTTCACTTTCTGATAGGGTTTAATCCAGTCAAGGATTTTGCCTTGTTCGCCCCAGAAGGTATCCGGGTCGGTAATGGATTGCTGATATTTAGCCTCGTACTGCTCCGGATTAATCAGGCAACGTTCCGCAATATTTGCGGGAATATCGTGTTTATGGATTTGGCTCATGGCATTTGCTCTCCTTGTAGGATGTTAATAATATGTCAAATAAACGTTAATTATAGGGGCTTTGCCTGGTTTGTTTATTATTTGCGCTATAGATCACGCATTGATTGAACAGTATGAAAACTGAACAAATGATTCTTTGAAGCAAAATAATTGCCGGGATTAATTATCAAAAAATGGCTGAAAAAAAGTTTTTTCATAACAAATGGTTATGTATGATAAATGGCATAAAAAAGCGTTTTTATGCATAAATTCAGTCAATCCCCCTTCTGGTAAAGGGTTGCGCCCTACACCCTGCAAATGGTACTGATAATGCGCGTTAAAAAACCCCGCAAGAGCGTGTGACGCTAACCATACCCTTTCCGTATGAGTCGTTCCCCACCGGGAAGGTCGCTTCATTGAGGATGTCTCGAGTTATGAAAAGTTTTAAAGTCAGCCTGGCCTGGCAGATTTTGCTGGCCCTTGTGCTGGGTATTCTTCTGGGCAGTTACTTGCATTATCACAGCGACAGCCGCGAATGGCTGATTGCGAATCTCCTGTCTCCGGCAGGCGATATCTTTATTCATTTGATCAAAATGATTGTTGTGCCGATTGTTATCTCCACGCTGGTGGTAGGTATTGCCGGTGTTGGTGATGCGAAACAATTAGGGCGTATTGGTGCCAAGACCATTATTTATTTCGAAGTGATCACCACGGTGGCCATTGTGCTGGGCATTACGCTGGCGAATGTCTTCCAGCCGGGGGCGGGCATTGATATGTCGCAACTCGCGGCGGTGGATATTTCGAAATATCAGAACACCACGGCAGAAGTACAAAGCCACGCGCATGGCTTGATGAATACGATTCTGTCTCTGGTGCCGACGAACATCGTGTCATCGATGGCGAAGGGCGAAATGCTGCCGATTATTTTCTTCTCGGTACTGTTTGGTCTGGGGCTTTCTTCACTGCCTGCAACGCACCGCGAACCGCTGGTTACGGTATTCCGTTCTATTTCTGAAACCATGTTCAAAGTGACCCATATGGTGATGCGTTACGCACCGGTCGGCGTCTTTGCGCTGATCTCCGTGACGGTCGCGAACTTCGGTTTTGCTTCCCTGTGGCCGCTGGCGAAACTGGTGGTGCTGGTCTATTTTGCGGTGGTGTTCTTTGCGCTGGTGGTGCTGGGGTGCGTGGCAAGGATGTGCAAACTCAGCATCTGGACGCTAATCCGTATTCTGAAAGATGAGCTGATCCTGGCCTATTCCACCGCAAGTTCAGAAAGCGTGCTGCCGCGTATCATCGAGAAGATGGAAGCCTATGGCGCGCCAGCGTCAATCACCAGCTTCGTGGTGCCGACCGGTTACTCCTTTAACCTTGACGGCTCTACGCTGTACCAGAGTATTGCGGCCATCTTTATTGCGCAGCTTTACGGTATCGAGCTGTCGCTGGGCCAGGAGATCATTCTGGTGCTGACGCTGATGGTCACCTCGAAAGGCATTGCCGGCGTGCCGGGGGTTTCGTTCGTGGTGTTGCTGGCAACGCTGGGCAGTGTGGGGATTCCGCTGGAAGGTCTGGCCTTTATTGCCGGTGTTGACCGTATCCTTGATATGGCGCGTACCGCCCTGAACGTTGTGGGTAATGCGCTGGCGGTGCTGGTTATCGCCAAGTGGGAGCATAAGTTCGACCGCAAAAAAGCTGTCGCTTACGAGCGTGAAATGCTCGGGAAGTTCGACAAAACGGCCGATCTGTAATCGTCACGCCGCTTTCCTTCCGGAAGGCGGCGCTTTTTGTTTCAGGCAGTGATGACCGTAACGTGGTGTTCCTTTAATACGCTACGTAATGCATCGCTGATCTTCGCCTCAACGATTATCACGTCAAGGGCCTGAGTCCGTGCTACTACGTAGCGCGCCACAGCGGGCAGTTTATCTGCCGTCAGGGCGACTATTGTCTGGTTACTCTGTTTCAGCACCGCTTTTTTAAATTCGCAGTCGGCGAAATCAAACCCCGTCAGCCCAACGTCCGGATCCATGGCGCAGCCGCCAATAAACACCTGATCGAATAACATCTCCTGAATCTGCGCAACGGCGCCGCTGCCGACGCACCCTCCTGTAGCCTGATGAATCTGCCCACCAAGGAGGATCACTTCGCTGTGGGAGCGTGTCATGAGTTCTACGGCGATTTCAGGCGAGTTTGTCACCGCTGTGATGCGGATATCGGCAGGCAGCGCTCTGGCGATGGCCAGATTGGTGGTGCCGGCATCAATAAAAATACAGGTGTCTGGCTTTACCAGCGCTGCGCATTGCTGCGCGATCTTGTCCTTTTCTGAACTGTTTTTCCCTTTCCGACTGTGAAAATTCCCGGCTTCCGGCAACTGTAGTACCGCGCCGCCGTAGACTTTTTTGCACACACCGGAATTACTAAGTTCTTGTAAATCTCTGCGAATAGTATGTTCAGACACCTTCATCTGGCTGGCCAGTTCTGCACAGACAACGCGTCCGTTTTCCTGCAAAAGCTGGCGAATACGTGCTTGTCGCTGTTGCGGAAAAGCTGCATAATCGAGCATAAAGCCTCTTTATTCAAATATCATCGAGCAATAATGAGCATAATCCGGCATTGTTAACCGCCTTGTCAACGCTGCAACCGGGCATAACCCACTTTGGAGATAAAAGATGAAAATTGCACATGTCGCTCTCTGGACACGCAACCTCGATGCGCAGGTCGCTTTCTGGCAGGAAGTGTTCGGCGGGCAGAGCAATGAACGCTATCTCAGTAAAAACCGTCCCGGATTCGCCTCGCACTTTATATCCCTGAGTGAGGGACCGACCATAGAACTGATGGCCTTGCCTGAGCTTGATGATGCGCCTGCTAACCCGGAGTTTGTCGGCTGGGCCCATATTGCGATGACTGTCGGCAGCGTTAAAGATGTGGATGAGATGGCGCAAAAAGCGCAGGCTCACGGGCGTTTGCTAAGCCCGGCAAGATGGACCGGCGATGGCTTTTACGAAGCGGTGATGGCTGACCCGGACGGCAATCGCATTGAACTGGTCGCCGGGTAATACCCCTGCAATGCCATGTAATATAGGCATACTGACTTTCGCCCCCTAAATTGCGGGGCGATTTTTTTATAGCAGATTAAATAATTGTAGCCATAATACTTCTGTCGCGGATATTAGCACGCGTTAAACGTTACCCTGATGATAAGGAGAGTTCAGGAATGTCAGACTTTTATCTACACGAAGGCAATCGCTATATTGTTAAAAATCAAAAGGGATTGAAAATAGCCCTGGCGATCGCGTTTGCTGCTATGGGTGTTTATGCTTATTTCCAACATGAATCATCACTGCGCGGTATTATTGTCGCGCTAGTTTTATTTGCCATTGCCGGGGTGATGCTGGCAACACTGCGTATCAAGATGGTATTCGATTTAGATAAACGCATTTTTTATATCCAGAATGGCGGTGGTAAAACGACGTACAACCAGTCGCTGGATAATTTCGCCGGCCTTGAGCTGATTCGTCAGTCCCGCTTTTTCGGTCTTATTCGTAACAGCATTGTGAATGTGGTCTTTAACGTTGACGGGAAAACCTCAAAAATGCCAATTAGGCAGTTTGGTCCCGGTCAGAAAGCGCCGCAGGCCATGATGGAAGAGACGGAAAACTTTCTTGGCATCCGCCAGCGAGGAGATGCATGATGCCAGCCTCTTTGCCGGTGGAATTAAATGACCGGCGTCTGGTATATCGCCCGTGGAAAGTTGGCAGCGCACTGGTATTTGTTATTGCCGGAATTGCCCTGCTGGTCGGCACTCTTATTTGGGCGTACATGCATGGCAGAACATTACAATCGGTCATCGTGTTTCTGCTTTTCGGCGCTGTTCTGACCGGCTACGGGCTTATCTACACCCTTAAAAATGCAGAAGTACTCATTTTTGATGTCGCGACCGGGCGAATAACGAAGAAAGCCCCATTTCTCCCGGAAAAACATCTTGGCCGCTTTACTGAGATCTATAGCATTTCGCGCGTGGGAGAGATGAGAACATTTCACTATGCCCTGAGCCGCAAGAGTGAGCATGGCGGTGGCGATATTCCCATTTCTGATGATTTCTTAAGTGAAAAGCACGAACCTGAACGCGTCGCGTTTGAAGAGAATATTTTGCCGGTTATTTCAGCGCTGCTCAATTTAAAACCATAATTAAATAATGGTTATGTAATAAATAACAAAGATAAAACGGGGTGTGATAATCACACCCCGTTTTTTTGCGCCAATATTAGCCGAGTGCGCTTTCGCGCAGACGCGATTTCAGTTTGTTGTATTCGTCAATAACATACTGCTCGGCAGCACGCTGGTCGGGAATACGTTCAACATTTACCGCGCAGTACTTGTACTCTGGCGTTTTGGTAATCGGACTCAGGTTCTCCGTCACCAGCTCGTTACAGGCTCCAATCCACCACTGGTAGGTCATGTACACCGCGCCTTTATTCGGGCGATCACTGACCTGCGCACGGGTGATAATCCGGCCTTTACGCGAGTTCACCCATACCAGCGCTTCATCTTCAATACCGAGGCGCGCGGCATCGGCGGTGTTGATTTGCGCATAGCCGGGTTCATCCGCCAGCGCCGACAGCGCCGCACAATTGCCGGTCATTGAACGGCAAGAGTAGTGACCCACTTCACGCACGGTGGAAAGCACCATCGGGAACTCGTCGTTGAGTTTGTCGATTGGCGCGACCCAGTCGCAGGTGAAGAATTTCGCAAGCCCGGTATCGGTGTCGAACTTCTCTTTAAAGAGATACGATGTCCCCTGATCGGCATCCGACGGATCACGACACGGCCACTGAATGTAGCCCAGCTCACCCATTTTCTCGTAGGTGGCGCCGTAGAAATCCGGGCAGAGATGACGCAACTCGTCCCAGATTTCCTGCGTGTTGTTGTAATGCATCGGATAGCCCATGCGGGTGGCTATCTCACTGATAATCTGCCAGTCCGTTTTCAGATCCCACTTCGGTTCCACCGCTTTAAAGAAACGCTGGAAGCCACGGTCAGCCGCCGTGTACACGCCTTCATGCTCACCCCAGGAGGTGGATGGCAATATGACGTCCGCCGCCGAGGCGGTTTTGGTCATAAAGATATCCTGTACGATGACTAACTCAAGATCCTCAAACGCTTTACGCACGGCGGAGAGCTCTGCATCGGTCTGCAGCGGATCTTCCCCCATGATGTAAGCGGCGCGTACTTCACCATGCGCCGCGCGGTGCGGCAGCTCGCTGATGCGATAGCCGGTATGCGCAGGCAGGTCGGCGACGCCCCAGGCTTTGGCGAATTTATCGCGGTGAGCCTGTTCTTTGACGAACTGGTAGCCGGGGAAGGTATCCGGCAACGCACCCATATCGCAGGCGCCCTGGACGTTGTTCTGCCCGCGTACCGGGTTCACCCCAACATGCGGTTTGCCCAAATTGCCCGTCAGCATGGCGAGACTGGTCAGTGAACGTACCGTCTCCACGCCCTGATAGAACTGGGTTACGCCCATGCCCCACAGGATTGTGGCGTTTTTCGCACCGGCATACATGCGGGCAGCTTTACGGATATCCGCCGCGCAAACGCCAGTGATATCTTCTACCGACTCCGGCGTATAGCCTTCGACGATTTTTTTGTACTCTTCAAAACCCTGGGTACGCGAGGCCACAAACGCCTGGTCATACAGGTTTTCTTCAATAATCACATGCCCGAATGCATTTAACAGCGCGATATTCGAGCCGTTTTTCAGGGCAACGTGCATATCAGCAATACGCGCGGTTTCGATTTTACGCGGATCGCAGACGATGATTTTGGCTCCGTTCTGTTTCGCCCGAATCACGTGGTTAGCCACGATAGGGTGCGAATCCGCCGGGTTATAGCCAAAGATAAACACGAGATCCGTGTTATCGATTTCGTTAATGGCATTACTCATTGCGCCATTGCCGACCGACTGGTGCAGACCTGCAACCGATGGGCCGTGTCAGACGCGTGCGCAGCAGTCCACGTTATTGGTACCAATAACGGCGCGCGCAAATTTTTGCATTATGTAGTTGGTTTCGTTCCCCGTACCACGGGACGAACCGGTTGTCTGAATCGCATCCGGGCCATACTTCTCTTTAATGGCGCTCAGGCGAGTGGCAACGTAATCCAGGGCTTCATCCCAGGAGACGGCTTCCAGTTTGCCGCCACGCTGGCGACGGATCATTGGGGTTTTCAGACGAGGCGTAAGGATTTGTGTATCGTTAATAAAATCCCAGCCATAGTAGCCTTTCAGACACAGGGTACCCTGGTTGGTCTTTCCTTGCGCAGCCTCCGCCCGAACGATTTTTCCGTTATCCACCACCAGGTTAATTTTGCAACCTGAGGCGCAATACGGACAAACCGTGACGACTTTTTTCATCGCTATCGCTCCAGTTAAGAAAGATCGCGCTTTGCGCGCTCACTCGACCCATTATGCATCTTTTATGCCATGCTTCTTTTGTGGGTATTGCCTGATTTTACGTCTGAATATTGGTCAAAATACTGACGAAGGGCAGGCCATCGTCAAATTTGACGTGTCGAAGACGAGGGGATGTGACCGCGATTATAAAAACAGCATTAATTCACTGCCTTTATGGTTCCGCCAAATAAAATAAAGCAACGAGTCACTTTTCCTGACGGATGCGGACAATGAAACCTGCGATTCTGGTAGTGGATGACGATGTGGCGGTCTGCGAGCTGCTCAGGGATGTGTTGAGCGAACATGTCTTTACGGTACATGTGTGTCATAACGGGCTGGATGCGATCGCCGCTGCGGCGCGACATCCTGAGATTGCGCTGGTGTTACTCGATATGGTCCTGCCGGACATCAACGGCCTGATGGTGCTGACACAACTGCAGAAACAGCGTCCTGAGCTGCCGGTGATTATGCTAACGGGGCTGGGCAGCGAATCGGATGTCGTGGTGGGGCTGGAAATGGGGGCCGATGACTATATTGGCAAACCCTTTACCCCACGTGTGCTGGTGGCGCGGGTAAAAGCAGTGATGCGCCGCACGGGCGCGCTGGCGGCAGATGTGCAGACGGTGAAAATGGCCGGTTATGCTTTCAATGGCTGGCATCTTGATCCCGCACGCTGTCAGCTTAGCGACCCCCGTCAGCAAACCGTCGATTTAACCCAGGGGGAATACAGCCTGTTACTGGCGCTGGTACAAAACGCGCGGCGGGTACTGAGCCGGGAACAACTGCTGGAGTTGACCCACAGTGAAAGCATAGAAGTATTTGACCGTACTATTGATGTATTGATTATGCGCCTGCGCCGTAAGATTGAGACCAATCCGCATCAACCCGCATTAATCAAAACGATACGCGGACTGGGCTATGTTTTTGCCGCAGATGTCGTTCACAGCGAGCAGGCGGCGTAGCGGTGCTATGCCGCCTGGTGTACGGGAACCTGCCGCCCTTCTTCCAGCTTAATGATGCGATCGGCCAGGTGAAAATAGCGGTCATCATGGGTAATGGCCAGAATGGTTTTCCCCTCCGCTTTCAGCGCAGGCAACAGTTCACGGTAAAACACCTCTTTAAATTCAGGGTCCTGATCCGCAGCCCATTCATCAAAGACGTAAAAGGGACGCTGCTCAATCCAGGCTTGTAGCAGCGCCAGCCGCTTACGCTGCCCCTGGGAGAGTGAAGTTGTGGAAAAGCGCCCGTCGCGGAAGCTGACTTTGTGGTTCAGCCGCAGCAGATGCAGCAATCTGTCCACTTCTTCCGGTGTGCGGGCATTGGCGAACGCCACATCGCCGAAGAGGAAAAAGTCGCTAAAGACCACCGAGAACTGCTGGCGATACAGTGCTTGTCTGTCCGGACCGATGCGCTCACCGTTAAGGCTAATCTCGCCGCTGTCCGGTGGATAAAGCCCAACCAGCAGGTTAGCGAACGTGGTTTTGCCGCTGCCATTACCCCCGACCAGGAAGACCAGTTCGCCGGGCTGAAAATGCAGGCTAAGCGGGCCAAGCGTAAAGCGCTCGCCGTCGCTGCCTTCGTATTGATAACACACCTCTGTTAACGACAGGCTACTGAATACACCCGCTTTCTCGATGCGCTGTGGCGCCTCCGGTTCTAATTCGTCACTCAACTGCCGGACCCGCTGCAGGGCGATGCGTGCACTGGCGATAGCGGGCAGGGCGGAGAGCACGCCTTCGACCGGGACAATCATATACAAAAAAACCATGGTGTAACCGGTGATAACGGTGGATTCCAGCGTCAGCGGCCCGCGCAGCGCATAGATGACGATGCCGATAAACGAAAAAAACAGCACGCTACCCCAGTTTGTCGCCAGCCCATACAACACATAGCCGTGAGTCCGCTCTTTGCGCACGGCCTCAATATTGTCCGCCAGTTCGCCATCAACAAACTGGCGCAGGCGCCGGGCGTTAAGACGGTACTCCCGCCCGCCGTCAAACAGGGTCTTGCACTGTTGCATCAGGGTATCTTCACGCTGGCGCGAACGGCGCAAAAGGCCCAGCGCCCGGCCATGAGCTACCTGATATCCCACGCTACCAAGGATAATCGCCGCCAGCGCCAGGGCGAAAACCGTCATCGACAGCATGGCGAGATAAATCAGGCAGCCTGCAATCATCGCCCCATAAATAAACAGATTTGGCAGGCTGACAAAGAACACCACCAGCGTGTCCAGATCCTGAGTAAAGACCGACAGGGTGCGCGCCATACCGGTCTTTTCCATTTTCAGCCAGGGGGTCTTGCTGATGC
This sequence comes from Phytobacter palmae, assembly GCF_039409775.1. Taxonomy (NCBI): domain Bacteria; kingdom Pseudomonadati; phylum Pseudomonadota; class Gammaproteobacteria; order Enterobacterales; family Enterobacteriaceae; genus Phytobacter; species Phytobacter palmae. Next base: position 17,683 of record NZ_JBCIVJ010000028.1, read on the forward strand.
GCTGGATAAGCTCGTTGCGCAGACGCGCTTTCACCTTCTGCCCCAAAGACATAAATGTGGTCTGGGAGACAATACGCGTAGTCAACATCAACAGCGCCAGCAGCGAAAAGTGCGCGCCGGCGTTAAGCCACGCCTGCGTCCCGGAGAGGCTCAGACTGTGGTTGATCATCGCCAGTAATGACGCATTGCTAAACCCGCTGACCAGCCCGGTGACGACGGCCAGTAACAGCCAGCCGCCCACCAGACGAAATAGCGTTAAAAATACCGACATGGTCTCTTCCTTATTTTTTGCTCACAACCTATCAATGCGACCCGGAATCCCGGTTGCGTAACAGCGGCCAGATTAATAACGGCACGCCGATAAGCGACGCCAGCAGCCCTACCGGGAGCTGTCGGGGGTAGAGCGCGTTACGCCCCAGCCAGTCTGCCGTCACCATTACCAGTGCGGAGAGCAGCGCGGCAGTAAAAAGCTGGGCCAACGGATCTTTCACCCCCAGCCGCCGGGCCAGATGTGGCCCCAGCAGGCCCACGAACGACACCGGCCCGACTAACAGCGTGGCAAAGCCGGTCATCAGCGCCGCCAGCGACAGCACCGCGATACGCGCTTTGGGAACACCAAGGCCTAATGAAGCCGCCACGCCGCCCATGGGTAACAGCACCAGCCAGCGGCGCAAAAGAGGGGCAATCGCCAGTAGCATCAGGGTGACAACCAGCAACACCCCGGCAATGGGGGCACTGACGTAATAAGTAGTACCGCTCATCAGCGGTAGTAATTTGGCGCTGGTTTCCAGGTGATGCAGCATGATCACATTGACCACCGCCTGGCACAGGGCATTGAGCGCCAGGCCATTTAACAGAACGCGCTGGGGGTTAAAGGCGCTTTGCTGACTGTTCCGCAGGGTTATACCCAGACTTATCAGTGCCCCCAGCGTACTGCTGAGCAGCAACATGCCGTTGCCACTGGTGGGAAAGAGGACAACCACTACGGTAATGCCGAGCACCGCGCCGCCGCCGATCCCCAGGACTTCGGGGCTGGCGAGAGGATTGCCGCTCACGCGCTGCATCAGCACGCCTGCGCCCGCCAGTAGCGCGCCGGCGCAGATAGCGGCCAGCAGTCTGGGCAGGCGCAGCGGCAGCAGCACATCCAGTTCTTGCGGCGTGGCCAGATGCCAGCTATCCAGGCTGCGCCCGAAAAACAGCGAAACCACCGTAGCGATAATCAGCGCCACCAACGCCCAGCCAAACGCACGGCGCCCGGTGAAAACCGATGGGGTCGCGATGGGGAGCGGGGCGGTGTCAATCATATGCGTCCGGGCACGCCGGGCGAGCAGGATCAGCAACGGCCCGCCGGTCAGGGCGGTGAGCATCCCGGCAGGCAGAAGCTGGCCGTTAAAAATGGCGATGCGTGAAGCGCACAGATCGGTAAACCACAGCAGGCCTGCGCCGATGAGTGCGGTTTGCCACAGGGTCTCTCGCGATGTGCGCGCGCCGCAAAGCCTGGCCAGATGCGGTGCGGCAAGCCCGACGAAACTGATAACACCGACCGCATTGATCACCATCGCGCTCATCAGCAATGCCAGAGACATGACGACGGCACGAATACGAAAAGGGGAGGCGCCGAGGCTACTGACCATGGTTTCCGGCAGTTGCAGCAGTTCGAGCTGCCGCGACATCAGTAGCAGCGCCAGCAGCCCGCCGCCGAGCCAGGGGAGAAGATGGAAAAAAGATTGCCAGCCTTCCTGAGCCAACGAGCCGCCGGTCCACATCATCGCCGCCAGCAAGAAGCGGTCATTCACTACCGCAATCAGCATGGTGACCGCGCCACACCACAGGTTGATCATCATCCCTGCCTGGATCATCACCAGTGGCGACAGCCGCTGACGCCACGCCAGTAACAACACGCAGGCCAGCGCGCCCACTTCACCGAGGATGACAATGCCGGTACGAAAGGTCAGCAATGAGGCAGGGAACCAGAGCGATGCCAGCCCCATTGCCAACGTTGCGCCGGAGGTCATGCCGAGGGTGGTGGGTTCAGCGAGCGGATTGCGTAGCACCCGCTGCATCAACCAGCCGCAGACACCCAGCGTTGCTCCGGCAAGGAGCGCCATACACTGGCGTGGCGCCCAAAGGGTCTGCAGCAAAATAGCGGGTATGGCGTGGGTGTCGGGAGTGAACAATTCCCCGAAGCCGCCCTGCTGGAGAATATTTTGTAGCGCAAGGCCAGTGGCAGCGCTCCAGAGCAGCAGGATCAGCAACCAGCCGCGACGGGAGGTGAGGGTTTTAATCATGGTCCCATCCTGTTAACAGTACCCCGAGCATGGCCGCAAAGCGGCTGGCGGTGACCAGCGCGCCCGCAGAGCTGAAATGCGTCGGCGCCAGCCGCAGGCGGTTGCCCGAGGTGAGCGGCAGACGTTGCCAGAGCGGACTGGTCTGCCAGGACTGCGCGGCACGGCGTTCGTCGTCATCTGCGGTAAGAAGCAACAGACGGGCATCGGTTTGGGCAATTTGCGTGAGTTCGACCAGTGATTCACCGCCGGGAGGAAATGGCTCGCGCCAGGCGTTCCTGATGCCACATCCGGCCAGCACATCCCCCGGTACGCAGCCTTCGCCGAGCAGGCGAACATGCAGTGAATTGACCGTAAAGGCCAGAAACAGCGGACATGAAATACTCACCGCAATATCGCGGGTCTGCGCCATTTGCTGTTGCAGGTGCTGGATGAGCGCATCGGCCTGCGGCTTACGATCGAATAAGGCTGCCATCTGTTTTGTCGCCGCCGTATAGCCCGCCAGCCCGTTAACCGGCAGCGTTACCACAGGAGCAATACGTTCAAGGATCGGCTTAAGCAGGGCATGCTGCGGCGTGACGAGAATAGTATCCGGACGCAGGGCGTACAGCGCTTCCAGGTTGGGCTGGAAAAGCAGCCCGATGTCCACCACGTCAGTGGACATCGCAGGCATATTGATAAGCTTGCGATACCAGTCTGGCGCGGAAACGGCAACTGGCGTGACGCCGAGCGCCAGCGCCAGTTCTGCCAGCCCCCAGTCAAGAATTGCCACGCGTCGCGGTACCGCAGCACTGGCGATGCCGATAAACGGCACCGCCAGTAATCCCTGTAATAAACGACGGCGTGAGAGCATGCCGTTTACCATTGATAGTTCAGCGTCGCGACATACTGGCGCCTGGTTCCATACCAGCATCCGGTGTTCTGACAGGTCGCCAGATAGGTTTTATTCCCCAGGTTAGCCGCATTCAGCGCGACGCCCCATTGATGCCACTGGTAAGCCAGACGCGCATCGTAAATGGTGACCGCCGGGACTTTCATCGTGTTGGTGGTGTTGGCGTAGCTGGTGCCGATATAACGCGCGCCGCCACCAACCGAGAAGCCATCCAGCACCCCACCCCGGAAGGCGTATTCACTCCACAGACGGGCCGTATTACGGGAAATCCCAATCGGTTTTTTCCCTTTCGTGGCGTCGTTCGCCTCGGTCACTTCCGGGGAGGTCAGGGCGTAAGAGCTCAGCACTAACCACTCCGGCGTAATATTAATTTTGCCTTCCACTTCAATACCGCGTGAGCGGATCTCACCGGTTTGCACGCTGTAATTAGCATGATCCGGGTCGGCGGTGGCGACATTGGTCTGTTTCAGGTCATACAGCGCCAGCGTGAACAGCGCATCCAGGCCCACCGGATCGTATTTCAGCCCCACTTCGCTCTGTTTACCTTTGGTCGGTTTAAAGGCGTTGCCCGCATAGGTTGTGCCGCTGGTGGGCATAAACGAGGTGGAGTAGCTGATGTAGGGGGCCAGACCGTTATCAAAGTGGTACAGCAGCCCGGCGCGCCCGGTTTTAGCGTGGTCGTCGGTGCCGGAGCGGGTGTTGTTCACCAGATTGTGCGCATCACTTTTCGCATAGTCATAGCGCCCGCCAAGGCTCAACAGCCAGTTGTTCCATTCCGCCTGATCCTGCAAATAGACACCGGTCTGATCGACCGTTGATTTGCTGGAAGAGGTGAAGTCCGGCAGCGTGACCGGGGTGCTGTAGTCCGGTTCGAGATAGTTCAGGTCACTCGCCACCCCAGAACCGGAACGGGAGCGTTGGGAAGTGTGGTTGTAATCCACGCCGGTCAGTAGCGTATGCGCGACAGGCCCGGTGCTCAGCCTGAACTGTGCCTGATTATCCAGCGCAAGATTGGTCATGGTTTCGCGGTTGTGCATACTCAAACGGTGCACTTCCGGCGCATTGCTGACCGTACCCCAGGGATAAACCATGTTGTACAACGAACTGGCGCTGATATAGCGCACATTCTGGCGCACAGTGACGTTATCGTTGAACTGGTGATCGAACTGATAACCGATGCTTGCCTGTTTACGTTCGTATTTATCGACGTCCGGCTGGCCACCGTAGAAGCTGGTCGGGATTTTACCGTTCGGGTTAGTCGTTAATGTGCCGGAAGTCGGGAGCAGGTTAAAGAAACCGGTGTCCGGGTCTTTACGTAGTTGCGCAAGCACCGTCAGATGGGTTTTATCATCCGGCTGCCAGGTCAGGGAAGGGGCAATGTCGTAGTGTTCATAGCGGGTATTATCGACCTGCGTCTGAGTCTTAAAGTAAGTGCCGCCAATACGCCCCAACAGCGTTTTGTCATCAGTCAGCGGGCCGGTGACATCGAAACCGGTGCCAAACTGATTGTAATTACCGCCGCTGATGTAAACTTCCCCCTCAGGTTGACTCTGCGGTTTTTTACTCACGAGGTTAACGACCCCGCCAGGGCTTGTCTGACCATAAAGCACTGATGTTGGCCCTTTGACCACTTCAATGCGGGAAAGCAGGTACGGATCCCAGCCCGGACGGCTCCAGTAGTTACGCGGCAGGCGCAGACCATCCAGATATTCGTCGGCCTCGAAACCACGCACGTTGATGGTGTCAAAACGGCTGTCCGAACCGGAGGACTCCGCCACAACGCCCGCCATATAGCGCAGCGCCTGGGTGACGGTTTTTACCGCCTGCGAGGCCATCTGCGCCTGGGTGATAACCGATACGCTTTGCGGCGTCCGGCTTATCGGTGTCGTGCTTTTGGTTGCCGCGCCTGCATCATGCGCCACTGCCGTGACTTCATCATCATTCCCCTGCGTACTGACTGCCGTGACGATGACCGTCTCTTCTTTTTTCGTTTCCTGTCCGTTATCCGCAGCGACTGCCTGTCCACCGTATCCCGCAATAATGACGCACATTAGCGTTTTCAGCGGCTTATCCTTCAACAACCAACGTGTGTGTTTCATGGTCTTTCCGAGTGTTATTAGAATTCAGTGGAAATGATAATTATTCAACTTTAAAAAAGAAGTGGCCTTATGGCAGAATGGCGAAGCTTTGAGGCTGAATGTTTAATACCGGACAAAAGTTGTCTGTATACGCTACAGCAGTGAAAAATTGAGAGGATCGGACAGGTGCGGGGAAAAACGACGACGCAGTACGCCGAAAAAGGCGTCTTACCCGATGAGCGGGATGCCGCGCCATACGGCATTCAGGGGCTACGGCAACTCCAGTATAACTCAGGAAGCGAAGAGCCGTTCCATGCTCATGAACAGGGGCAGTTTATCGCGCCGCTGCAAGGGGTCGCTAAAGTGCGTACCGGGCAGGAAGTATGGGTGCTGTTTCCCGGCAGAGGGTTGTGGATCCCAGGCGACATGCCTCACGGGCTGGAAGCGGTAGATAAGGTTATCAGCTGGAATATCTATTTTTCGCCGCAGGCTTCGCGCGGCTACCCGCAGGCCTGTAAAGGGCTGAGCGTGACGCCGCTGATGCAGGCATTGATGGCAGCCGGTAGCGCAGGCGAGATAGATACGACGCGCCAGCAGCTAATTTTCGGTTTGCTGAGTAATGAGTTCCAGCGTCTGGCCCCCGCCACGTTATGCCACCTGACGTTGCCACAGGAGCGGCGTCTGCAAAAGGTCTGCAAAGCTTTATGCAGTGAGCCAGGACATGCGGCAACGCTCGCCTGGTGGAGCACACAGGTGGGTGCCAGCGAACGTACGCTCGCCCGATTGTTCCGCAAAGAGACCGCGCTGGGCTTCACCGAATGGCGCCAGCAGGTTCGTCTGCTGGAAGCGGTATGCAGCCTGGCGCGCGGCGTGGCGGTTAACCAGCTGGCAAATGAGCTTGGCTATACCAGTCCCAGCGCGTTTATCACTATGTTCAAAAAGAAACTGGGCGCATCGCCGCAGCGCTATTTCCAGTCTGCACTGTAACGCGGCGCTACGGCGCGCCGTCGATCTCTTGTTTTAACTCTTCCAGCGATTTCGCCCCGTCTATGGCATTCGCGCAAAGCAGGCTGGCACGGGCGCAGGCGTGAGCCAGTTGAATACTTTGCGGCAGCGGCCAGCGCTCATGGCAGCCGTAGAGCAGCCCGGCGCAAAATGCATCACCCGCGCCAACGCTACCGATAATCTCCCCCTGCGTGAGCATCCGTGTCGCTATCCACTGTCCCTCACGGCCAGGTTCTTCGCCCCATGCCCCTTCCGGGCAGTGAATCACCACACGCTGTCGTACCCCGGCGGCGAGTAGCTGCGAGGCGGCCGCGGCGATATTGGCGATATGCGGCGAATCGTCAGGCCGGCGCATTTCCAGCCCGCTGAATTCCCCCGCCTCCATCTCGTTGATAACCAGATAATCCAGATGCGGCAGGCAGGGCATTACCAGCGGCTGATAGCGCGGATCGCCCTTGCGGGAGACCAGATCGAGCGATGTTTCGTAACCCTGTTCGCGCATCTTCGCCAGCAGGCGGGCGCTACGGGTACCAAACTCTTCATCCGGCAGGTCGAGGCTGTCGAGCAGCAACAGATAGCCGAGATGGAAGATTTTCATACTCTTGTCCAGGCTGTCGAATGCCGGAAGATCCAGAAGACGATTTGCGCCGGGGGAGTGGAAGAAGGTGCGTTGTCCGGTTGGATCGGTCATAACCTGCGACATAGAGGTCGGGGCAGAATTGGTGCGCTGCACATGCTGGCGATTCACATGATACTGGTCGAGCATCGCCATAATGTAATCCCCGTCGCTGTCTTCGCCCACTAAACCCACCGCCTGTAGCGGCATGCCCGTGCGCATTTTTGCCAGGGTCAGCAGGACATTGAGCGGCGCTCCGCCGGTTGAACGCTCGCTTTGCGTGATCTCGGCTAACCAGCCACGCTCCGGCCATTGCACTATCTGGTGCACATGATCGACCAGCATGTTTCCGGCGGCGATAACTCCTTTTCGTTCCATCACAGTTGCCCCGCGCTGCCAAAGACACGCATCTGACCGGCAACGGTGTCGGTGATGGCCTGTTCCACACTCAGCAAGAGCTGAGCAAATTCGTCGTAGACAGGCTGGCGGTTGGCCATGCGGGCTTCAATAGCGTCCAGCGCCGCTTGCGACATCCCGGTATAAAAATTGATTTTATGAATGCCAAGCCCGATAGCACGGCGGAAATCCGCGTCACTGATACCAGAGCCGCCGTGGAGCACCAGCGGCAGGCCGGTTTGCTGACGAATCGCCTCCAGGCGGGCAAAATCGAGCTTCGGCTCCCCTCTGTATTTGCCATGAGCGTTACCAATGGCGACGGCGAGGGTGTCGATACCCGTCCGGTCGACAAAGTCACGCGCTTTGGCCGGGTCGGTAAACCAGGCTTCATCCGCATGGCCATACAATGCGCCACCTTCATCACCGCCAACGGCACCGAGTTCTGCCTCCACCGAGACGCCCACCGCATGGCACATCTTCACCACTTCCCGGGTCTGGCGAATATTCTCTTCATATTCCAGCGTCGAGCCATCAAACATCACCGAGGTAAAGCCCAACCTTAACGCGCGCACCACGGATTCAAAATGCAGGCCGTGATCGAGGTTAAGTACCACCGGAATGTCATGGTGTGCGGCTTCGTATTTCACCGCTTCCACCAGCGATTCGAGGGAGACATATTTGAAATGCACCTCGGCGATATTGATGATAAAGGGCGATCGCTCCTGTTTCGCCGCAGCAAACAGCGCGCGTAAAAAGTGGGAGTCGAGCACGTTGAACGCGCCCAGCGCGTACTGATGTTCACGGGCGTGCGCCAGACCCTGGGCAAGCGAAATCAAAGCCATCGTATTCTCCTTAGCTCAGGAACAAACCATATTCATTGCACAGCACTAACTGCGCGGGTTCGTCTTCCAGAATGTCGTTAAAGCGATCCACCGGATGCAGGAAGTGGTTATCGTGTTCATCATCGTTGACTGACGACACTTCGCCGACCAGCACATCGCCGAAACCGGATTCGCCCCAAAAGCTGTGATACAGACCGGGCGGCAGGCAAATGCTTTCCCCTGGTGAGAGGCGTAACTGGCTGCCCGCTGAATGTGTCTGGATACACCCGTCAATAACCACGCTCACATCGGTCCAGGCCGTCTCTTTACTTGCTCCGGCGTTCCACAGCTCGATAATCAAATTGCCACCGCCGCGATTAATAATGTCTTCGCGTTTGCGCCAGTGAAAATGCATGGGGGTTACCTGCCCGTCGCGCACATGCATGATTTTCTCCGCATAGCATTTGGCGTAAGGGGTGCCATCAGGAGAGCCATTGCGCAGGGTGAAAAGCGTAAGTCCCTGGGTGTAAAAATTATCACCGCCGAAAGCGGTGACATCCCAGCCCAGCTTTAAATCGAAGACTTCGCGCCAGCTGTCGTGATCAAGCTGCTGCCATTTGGTCGGAGGAAAACTGGCGAAGGGCGGCAAGTGGACATCATGCATAGAAAAGAATTGCCGGGTATGGCCGAGGATTTCATTGATTTCGGAGCGTTTCATGCCGATCTCCTGTGGCTTCATAGTGCGTTTTGCCCCTTGCCCTCGCCCCTTCGGGAGAGGGCAAGGGGTTAATCCGCACTTATTTAACTGTCCAGCCCTTATAGGTGCCGACGTTTTTCTTGTCGATCATCGTCACCGGGATCAGCACTGGCTCTTTCGGGGCGGGTTTCCCCTGTAGAATGTCATAGCCGATTTCCACCGCTTTTGCTGCCATCACCTGCGGGTCTTGCGCCGGGGTCGCGACAAACAGCGAGTTCTCGCGTTTCAGCGCCTCTTCACCGTCCGGGCTGCCGTCCACGCCAACGATAAAGAACTCGTTACGTTGTGCCTGTTTGGCGGCCAGATCGGCACCGATCGCGGTCGGATCGTTAATCGCAAACACGCCGTCGATCTTCGGATTGGCGGCCAGCAGCGAGGTCATAACTTCCAGACCCCCTTCGCGACTGCCTTTGGCGTTCTGGTTATAGGACAGCACTTTGATATCCGGGTGGCGCTTGAATTCGGTCTGGCAGCCCTCCACACGGTTTTGCACCGCAGAGACCGGCGGTCCGTTGATGATGACCACATTGCCTTTACCTTTCAGACGGTCGGTAATGTACTTACAGGCCATCTCCCCGGCCTGGGTGTTATCCGAGGTAATCGTGGCATCTGCCCCTTCCGCCGCAACGTCAACGGCGACGACCACGATACCGGCGTCTTTCGCACGTTTTACGGCAGGCCCGATGCCTTTCGAATCAGCGGCGTTGAGGATAATCATGTCGACTTTGGCAGCGATAAAGTTATCGATCTGCGCCACCTGTTGACCAAGGTCGTAGCCGCTGGAAACCAGCGTCACTTTCACCTTATCGCCCGCCAGTTTACGCGCTTCCAGCTCCGCCCCTTTGGTGATTTGCACGAAGAACGGGTTGGCGAGGTCGCCTACCGTTACCCCGATCGATTTCAATTCTTTGGCCTGTACAAATGGCGCTGCGGCAAGCAGTGCGCCAGCACAGAGCGCAGTGACTAACGGCTTCAAACGCATATTCTTTCCTCACGTAGGGTTTTCAGGGAAATCTTGTTGTTATGCACTTTGATGATGTCGGGTACGGTATTTGTCTATCAGCACTGCAATGATGATCACCGCCCCTTTGATCACCAGTTGCCAGAAGTAAGAAACGCCCATCAGTGTCATACCATTGTTCAGGGTGGCGATAATCAACGCCCCGACCAGCGTACCGGTGATGGTGCCGATGCCGCCGACAAAACTGGTGCCGCCGAGGATGACCGCCGCGATGGCGTCAAGCTCATAGCCCATGCCAAGGTTACCGTTGGCGCTGTACAGACGAGAGGCGCTCATCACCCCGCCAAGGCCGGAAAGCAGACCGCTCATGCCATAAACAAACAGCAGTACCAGCCACACTTTGATACCGGTAAGACGCGCCGCCTGCATGTTGCCGCCGACGGCATAAATGTGTACGCCCAGAGTAGTACGGCGAAGAATGAACCAGCAGACCACAATCACCGCCAGCGCAATCACCACCAGCCAGGGGATCGGGCCGAGATAGTTATTGCCTATCCACTCGAACCCGATACTGGAGTTGATGACCGTGGTACCATCTGCCAGCAGATAAGCCGCGCCGCGTAGCGCCGTATAGGTGCCAAGCGTGACGATAAACGGCGGAAGCCCGGCAAAAGCGACCAGTACGCCGTTAAACAACCCCAGCACCAGACCGAGCATCAGTGCGGCAGGGACGGAAAGGAAAGCCAGTTCCGGGATCAACGACACCACCATCGCCGCCACCGCCGTGGTGCCGAGAATGGACCCGACTGACAGGTCAATGCCGCCGGTCAAAATGATGAAGGTCATCCCCGCCGCCAGCACGATATTAATCGAGGCCTGGCGGGTGATATTCAGCAGGTTGCTTTCCGTAAAAAAGTTGGGGGCAATAAAGCCAAATACGGCAACGATCAGGATCAAGATTGGCAAAATCCCGACCGTTTGCATCAGATCGCCCATCAGCATTTTTTTCGCCGAGGCCGATTTCGCCACCTGTTGTGGCGTGGTGGCAGAGGTCTCTTTCGATTCAGTCATGGTGTACCGCCTGGTGATGGGATTCGTTCATACCGGTTGCAAGCTGCATAATGTTTTCCTGGGTAATAAGCTCGCCTTCCAGCTCGCCAGCGATGCTGCCTTCATGCATCACATACACCCGATCGCTCATGCCGACCACCTCAGGTAATTCGCTGGAAATCATCAGGATGGCGACCCCTTTGCGGGCCATCTGGCTCATGATGCGATAGATTTCGCTCTTGGCGCCGACATCGACACCGCGCGTTGGCTCATCAAGGATCAGAATGCGCGGCCCGATGGCGACCCAGCGGGATATCAACAGTTTTTGCTGATTGCCGCCGGAAAGACCGCCCGCCCGCACCTGCGAATGGGGCACGCGGATATTGAGTAACTTGATGGCGTCATCGGAGATAGATTGCGCTTTTTTTCGGTCGAGCAGACCGTAACTTGCATCGCGCTCAATGGTCGCCATGGTGATATTTTCCTGAGCGGCCAGCTCCAGAAACAGCCCTTGTTCTTTGCGGTTTTCGGTAAGGAAACCGATGCCTAAATCAATGGCGGCTCGCGGGGAGTGGATCACGACCGGTTCGCCATCGATTTCAATCACTCCACCGGTGGCTTTACGCACGCCAAAAATCAGTTGTGCGAGTTCTGAGCGACCTGCGCCCACCAGTCCGGCGAGGCCGACGATCTCTCCGGCGCGTACCTGCAGGCTGACCGGCTGGATTTTTTTGCCGTCGGTGAGGTGATGAATGTTGAGACGGACGTCGCCCCGTGGAATATCGCGTTCTTTATTGAAGAGATCGCTGAGCGGGCGGCCCACCATCATGCGTACCAGCTCTGAGGCGTTGAGTTTGTCGCGGGTCAGGCTGCCGACATACTGACCGTCACGCAGGACGCTGACCCGGTCGGAAAGCTCATACACCTCTGCCATGCGGTGGCTGATATAGATGATCGCCATCCCCTCATCGCGCAGGCGCATGATCAGTTCGAACAGGCGATGAGTTTCACGGGAGGAGAGGGCGGCGGTAGGTTCATCCATCACCAGGATACGGCTGTTACGGTGCAGGGCGCGGGCGATTTCAACCTGCTGCTGCTCGGCGATGGTGAGTTTCATCACCAGGTCGCTGGCTTTGAACTGAGCGCCGAGGCGGTCAATCACAGTTTGCGCCTGGGCAACCATATCCCGGCGCTGAATCAGCCCACCGCGGGAAATCTCACTGCCGAGAAAGATGTTTTCGGCGACGGTCAGATTAGGGGCTAACTGCATCTCCTGATATATCAGCGTGATGCCAGCCGCCAGCGCGTCTTTTGGCCCTTTGATATTAAAGGGCTGTCCATCAATTAAAATCTCGCCGCTGGTGGCGGTGTATGCCCCCGCGAGGATCTTCATCAGGGTGCTTTTACCCGCGCCGTTTTCTCCCATCAGAGCGTGGATTTCGCCAGGATATACCGTCAGATCCACCCCTTTGAGCGCATAAAACTTGCCAAACGCTTTGGCAATATTGCGCATCTCCAGAACCGGCGTCTTGCTCATGGCTTGCTCCTGCAAGGGTTTCGATTGCGCCAGTCCATCACGGCAAAATAAATGCAAAATGTCAGTCGCCGTTCATATTTGTCATATTGCTGAATAGTTAATACAGATCACAGTTACGCAACATAACTTCCTTCACCCTCACCCTGGAAGGGAGAGGGGGAAAACCGGACCGCACTGAACCGCCCCTTTTCCTCATGAGGGAGACGGTGAGGGGAAAAAGACAACGGAGCCCGCTATGCCCTATCGGCACAACTCGTTTTTCGCCAGCGCGCGCGGGCGGTTACTGTTCTTCAATTTGCTGGTGATGGCCGTGACCCTGATGGTTTGCGGCGTTGCAGTCCTGGGATTTCGCCATGCCAGTCAAATCCAGGAGCAGGTACAGCAACAGACGCTGGATGACATGACCGGTAGCATGAACCTTGCGCGTGATACGGCGAATGTCGCTACGGCGGCGGTACGCCTTTCGCAGGTTGTGGGGGCGCTGGAATATAAAAGCGAGGCGGAACGGCTTAAGGCGACCCAGATGGCGTTGCAACACTCGCTGGAGCAACTGGCCCGTGCACCGCTGGCCCAACTGGAACCACAACTGGTGGAGCGCATTACCTGGCGCAGCAATGAACTGGAACAGAGCGTGACGCAGATGCTGGAGCGTGGCCAGCGCCGCCATCTTGAACGTAATGCGCTACTCAGTTCGTTGTATCAGAACCAAAGTTATCTGCGCCATTTGCAGGAAATTAACCTGCGTGATGGCATCGCCATCGGCGATCCCCGTTTACTCGGCGAAATGGATCGGCTGCTGGCCGCTGCCATTCGCACCCCCTCGCCGCGCCCGACGATACAGCAACTGACGGAGATCCGCGCGCAGTTGCCAGACCATACTGACAACCCGGTGGTGAATGGCATTCTGCAGGATTACAACAATGAGCTGGCAAAACTCGGCCCTCTGGCGGCGCAACTGGATGAGAGCGATCTGGCGATAAGCTGGTTTATGTTTCATATCAAAGCACTGGTCGCCATTCTTAATACCGATATCAATCAGTACGTTGCCCAGGTGGCGCAAGCCTCTGAGCAGCGGACCGCGCAAAGTCACAGTGAAATGCGCTCGATCATTATCTTTATCAGCGCTTTTGCCCTGCTGGCGTTGGTGATTACCGGGTTTGCTGGCTGGTATATCTACCGTAATCTGGGGTCGAATTTAACGGCAATTTCCCGTGCGATGTCCCGTCTGGCGCGCGGTGAGCCGGATGTCCCCGTTCCGGCGCTGCAACGGCGCGATGAGCTGGGCGAACTGGCGCGTGCCTTTAACGTGTTCGCCCGTAATACCGCCTCGCTTGAACACACCTCAAAGCTGCTCAAAGAGAAGAGCACCCAGCTGGAGACCACTTTCCATGCCATGCGTGACGGGTTTGCCCTGTTCGACAGTCAGGGGTGCCTGGTCGTGTGGAACCCGCAATACCCGTTGCTGCTTGGCCTCTCTGCCGATGCGCTGCAACGCGGGCAGCACTATCAGAGCCTGCTGCGTGAGGTGAGTGAGCTACCGGACCATGTGCAGGAGAACCTGGCGCGACCCATGCCGAAACCACAGGAGCTTCGCCTGGCGGATAACCGCACCATTGAGCTGCGATTTAGCCCGGTGCCGGGGCGCGGGATGGTCAATGTGGTCCTGGACAGAACGGAGCGTAAGGGGCTGGAAGAGGCGTTGCTGCACAGCCAGAAAATGAAAGCCGTTGGTCAGCTTACGGGCGGGCTGGCGCATGATTTCAATAACTTACTGGCGGTCATTATTGGTAGTCTGGAGCTGGTGAACCCGCAATCGCCGGATGCACCGCGTATTTCCCGCGCACTGAAAGCAGCCGAGCGCGGAGCGATGCTGACCCAGCGTTTGCTGGCCTTTTCACGCAAGCAATCTCTGCACCCCCATGCCGTAGAGATGCAGCCGCTGCTGGAGAATTTAAGCGAACTGATGCGTCACTCTCTTCCTGCCACGCTGACGCTGGAGATTGAAGCTCAGCAGCCTGCCTGGCCTGCATGGATCGACGTTGGTCAACTGGAAAACGCCATTATCAATCTGGTGATGAACGCGCGCGATGCGATGGAAGGGCAAAAAGGCACAATCAAGATCCGTACCTGGAATCAGCGTGTGACGCGCAGCGACGGCCGCAGGCAGGATATGGTTGCGCTGGAAGTCATCGATCGCGGTTGCGGTATGTCACAAGAAGTGAAGGCGCGCGTTTTCGAGCCGTTCTTCACCACCAAGCAGACCGGCAGCGGCAGTGGCCTGGGGCTGTCGATGGTATACGGCTTTGTGCGCCAGTCCGGTGGACGGGTGGCTATTGATAGCGCGCCAGGTCAGGGAACCACAGTGCGTTTGCAGCTCCCTCGCGCGTCGGTGCAGGTCGTCAGCCCGGTTGAGCAGTTGCCGGCTCAGGAAGCTGACCGCACTGATAAATTAATCCTGGTGCTGGAAGATGAGGCGGATGTACGACAGACCCTCTGTGAACAGTTACATGGGCTGGGGTACTTAACACTGGAGGCGGAGTGCGGAGAACAGGCGCTGGCGTTGCTGGCAGCGTCGGAGGATATTGGCATGCTGATTAGCGATCTGATGTTGCCAGGACAGATGAGCGGCGCGGAGGTGATTAATTTTGCCCGTCAGCACTACCCGCATTTGCCGTTATTACTGATTAGCGGCCAGGATTTACGTCCGGCGCATAATCCGGCGTTACCTGACGTTGAGCTATTACGAAAACCTTTTACCCGAGTGCAACTGGCACAGGCGTTGCGACGGATTGCGGCGTAAAGCGACTACGGCCATTGAAGCAACAGAGCAGCAATACGAAATGTGGATGCGTTTCTGAACACGGAGGCTATGGGCAGTCGTCACTGACGCGGCCTGTTGCGGGGAAACGATCTCGCATGTTTTCTCACTTCGATTGACTGGCTTTAGCAGCCGATAATACGAAGAGAGCAGATAGCGGAATTCTATTCCATTTCGTTATGCCCTGTGCCAGCAAATAATAACCTTGTCATCTCACTGATATATGTTGCGCGACGTTACGGAGTAAACAATATCTTGCGCAATTATTCATATTCTATTAATCAATAGCCTTTAAGATTTTTATCGGCTTATTCTCCCTGGACGAAAATAATAATATGTAGACGCGAATTTTTTGTAGGTGCACCTATACTTACCTGTTTGCAATGTAATTGAAAAATCAGAGATCTGAAAAAATTATGGATAATAAGATCGTCGCCATTGAGCAGCATGATACAGCGGTAAATCTGCATGGCCTTATGCAGGTGTTAAGTAAACACCTTTACTCAACGCCAATTGTCGCGTTACGTGAGCTTGTGCAAAATGCGCATGATGCGATAGTCCGGCGCAGGCTGGAGGAAATTAATTCTGCCTTCACGCCTGAAATTCGTGTTACCGGCAACCCGCAGAATAAAACGATTACGATTTATGACTCGGGCGCGGGTCTGACAAAACATGAAATCCATGAATTCCTGGCCACGGTCGGAATAGGCTATACGCGGCAGTTGCGTCAGGAAGATGATGACACCGGTCTCATCGGTATGTTCGGGCTGGGCTTCTTATCTTCCTTCGTGCTGGCAGAGCAGGTTACTGTCCATACCACCTCCTGGAAAACGCCGCAGGAAGGTTGGGTTTATCGTTCCGATAATGGAGAAACGTACCGAATAGAATCTGCCCTCCCCAGAGAGCCCGGCTTTACGGTCACTCTCAGCCTTAAAGATGAGTTCAGCTACCTGGCGGATAATCCGTTGCTGGAAACGTTGCTTGGCCGCTACTGCGTGTTGATGCGTGAACCGCTGTTTGTGGGTCAATCGGAGACGGCGGTCAACCATCTTTCACCACCCTGGCGCAGGGACCACGACTCGGCGGTCATCCTCCATCCGGGGCTTCGTCAGAAGCAGAACATTGAGTTTGCCAGCCGTTTTGAACGTACTTTTACCCCTATTTGCACCATTGATATCACCCCTTCTGGCAAAAGCGATGTGGTCGGCATTCTCTGGATTCAGGATGGCGCGACCTACGGCACCAGCGATAACCGTAATCTTTCGCTCTTTTTGCGCGGCATGCTGCTTGACGATCAGGCGCATGACCTGTTGCCGCTGTGGGCCGGTTTTGTTGGCGGTGTGGTGGAGTCCAATATCCTGACGCCCACGGCGAATCGGGAAGATTTACAGCGTGATGACGCCTATTTCGCCACGCAGCATGCGTTAGCCGAGGGGCTAATTAAAGGTCTGGGCGAGCTGGCTAAAAACCAGCCGGCAATCTGGCGGCGTGTGCTGCTACGTCATAACGAAGCCTTGTTAGGGGCGGCGATTTGCGACGAAAGGCTGTTTGATCTGCTCAAAGATGACCTGCTCATCCCGACATCTAAAGGTGATATTCCGGTCAGCCATCTGCGCCAGCAAAATACGCTACTGGTGATGCCGGGAGAAGAGAGCTCCTTTGAAGAGATGTTATTTCGTCTCTCCGGGCGGCCCGTTGCGCTGGGGCATCGCTATGCCGTTATACCGTTTCTTCGCCGTTGGGCAACGCTCTATTCAGCGCGGCTCATTGAAATTGGCACCTCGGGCGGCAATCAGTCATTGTTCTCCTGCCATGAAATTAGCCAGCAAGAAGAACAGTGGTGGCGTGAGCAACTGGCTGATGATGAAGAGTGCGTTATTTCACGCTTTGAGCCCGCAGTGCTCCCCTTTGTGGTAGTGCCGAATCGCGAAGTCGAATTGAAACAGCGGCTGGAACAGGATGATGCCGATCGACGAATGAGTACTGCGGCACTGATGCTGGCACGGCAGTTTACTCAACGGATCAGCGAGCAGTCCGATAAACAGCTCTATATTAATTTTAATAATCCGACCATCAAGGCGCTTTCTGCTTCCTGGCAAAACGGAAAACACACCGATGTCGCCTGTCAGTTATTGAAAAGCCTGAAGGTCATTTTATCTTTTCAGCTGCAACGTTCGGGCCCTAATGATTTTCATCAGGCGCTAGATAATATTAACCAGATAATAATGACTCAATTTCTTGCAAATAAAGGGGAATAATAAAATGGATATATGGCAATGGTACAACCAATATGAAAGGGATCTTCATGCTGCAGGCCAACCCTATATTACCGATCATTTGAATAAATTAATTAACGCCATTTGTGACGTTAAGCCTGATGTGAGCGAAGCGTTACTGCCGGAAGCACGGTCATTTAAGAAAACGGCAGGGAATCCCTGGCTTGATGTGTTTATTGGCCACTGGGAGATGCGCCACCGGCTGGGCATGGGAGAGGGCGAGACCGCGCTGGGTGATGCGGTGACCTTCTTTGAGCGTGCCCATCAACCGGATGCTATTGAGTGCCCTCAATCCGTTTGTGTTACTCAGGATCTCAGCGATTGCTACGGCAATATCGACGGCCCGGGCTGGGCGGATGAACGTATTGCCGTGTGTCAGGAAACGATGGAGCGTATTACGCCCTTGTGGAGCTGTTTCCAGTGTTTGTCGGACGAGCAATTCTGCGCCATGGTCGATAAAGGCGAGACGCAGCAGGCGCTGGATTACATTCGGGGACAGATAAAGAAAGTGCGTGATGCAGGGGAACCTGATGTCACTGGCCTGCAAGAAAACGAAGCTGAAGCGTTGATTTATTTAGGGCGCTATGAAGAAGCGCTGGCGGTGATTGAACCCCTCTGCGAGCCTGAAGAACTGGAAGGTTGCGCCGAACAGATACGGCTGACGCGAACGATGATCCGCGCTGAGGCATATGCCTGTATGGGGAGACTGGATGAGGCCTGCAACAGTCTGATCCACTGGAAGCAACTGCAAACGCGCGGCGTTGTCCGCTGGGTGAGGATCATTGACCAGCTTTGCCGCCATGATGCGTCTTTTAACAACTGGCAGACGGGCGTGTCGTTACAGCAAATCCTTGAACAGCGTATCGCCAGGCAGGCCTGGAGGGCAGCAATAGATACCGCCATAGTGCACATTCGCCTGGCGCTGGCACGCAATGCGACCTGGATTGCCCGCCGGGCGTTAGGGCAGGCAAAAGCCTGTTTGCCACGTTTACGTAAACAGATGGGGGCCGATCGCGCTCTGGCGGAACTTGAACGCGAGATTGCTGGCAAAGAACAAGAGGTGCTGCTCCCGGTTCCTGCACATGAACTGTATGAGTGGCTTGAAGAGCGCAGTAAACAAAACGAGGGGCGTGACCCGGAACAGGAAGCGGAATGGCTGAAACTGGCGGCCATGCAGTTGCCTGATAATGAACAACTGGTTTCGCTGGCGTCATCTGCACTGGAGGCTTGCCATGCCGCTGATGAAGCCATCGCACTGTTGCAAACCTGGCGGTTACGTCATCCGCAGAGTGAGTCTCCTCTGCTGTTCGAGTTACTGGGCGTGCTGCTACGTACGCGGCGGTTCGATGAGATTTTAACCCTCGCTAAGGACTATCGCGAGACGCTTCCGCATGTCGCGTACTGGTTCGAAATGCAGGTCGCCTTTGGCAATGAAGATTGGGCGGCGCTGGAAACCCTGAGTGAGTCGATGCTCAATACGCCAGAAGGCAGCAGTAAGGTCGCACCGCTGTTGATGGCGAGCCGTGCGGCAATGAAACTGCGCGCCAGCGAGCGTGCTATCCCACGTCTTGAGCGTGCTATTGCAATGCTTGAGGCGCAAGAACAAGAGACTAACAATGTTCTGTGGGATCTGATCACCGCGGCGAGTATTCAGGGAGAGTGGGCGCTGGTGCGTGAGGCCGGAACGAAGCTGGGAATGAAATTCGAAAGCGAAGACGGCCCCATCGAGGAAAACTGGGGAGCCGTGCGGCTACGTTTCCGGGAAGAGCACGACTATGTTTACTATCTTGCTCAGCGTACCGGGCCAGCAACAGCCAGAGTCTTCCAGCCGGCGTGGCCGAAAGCGCAGCAGCATTTAGGCGACAGCGTGGTCTTTGATGTCGAACTGCTCAATACCCCTCCGGAAGATGAAGCCGAGCGGGAATATTTTATCGGTCTCTATGATGTTGTCGAAATCATCGAAGAGGGGGGATATGCCCCATCATGGTTTGTTGATGGCGTTTACCCCGGTGAGGAGATGTTTAGTCAGTTTGAGAATAAAGTGCGCGAATTCGGCGGGCAAGTTTGGGTGAGTAGCGAGGCCGATTATGAAGTAACCGATCGCGAACATCCTGAGGAGCCGCTGCCTGGCGTGTACTTTAATCTGGCTACGCCGCTATCAATGCAGCCGCAGGAAGTGGACAGCATGTTGCTCACGCTCACACGTGACTGGCCGCATCCGGTGCACTGGCTTAGCGTCGCCGCTAAAGGCGGGCTGGATGAACAGCGCCATCGGCAGATCATTGACCGCTATGGTTTGTAAACTGTTACCCGACGTAGTTTGAGATTCCTCCGCTACTCGTGAGAATGGCGCTTGATTAACGTAAAGCCAGCCCACTATTGAGACTGGCTTTATGAAACGTTACGCAACCCTGCTGTTTATCAGCGCACTCTCTATAACCAGCCATATGGCCCACGCTGATGTTGTCGATGACGCCATCGGCAATATTCAGCGGGCCATCAATGACGCCTATCACCCCAGCGATAGCCGTAACGATGATGATCGTCAGTATGATGACGATCGCCGCCGTAGTGACGAACAGAGCAGACGCTATGAAGATCGGCGCAGGCAGCTTGAAGACAGGCGCCGCCAGTTAGATGACCGTCAGCGCCAGCTCGATCAGGAGCGTCGCCAACTGGACGACGAAGAGCGCCGACTGGAAGAGGAGT
The DNA here is from genome assembly GCF_039409775.1 of Phytobacter palmae. Classification (NCBI taxonomy): domain Bacteria; kingdom Pseudomonadati; phylum Pseudomonadota; class Gammaproteobacteria; order Enterobacterales; family Enterobacteriaceae; genus Phytobacter; species Phytobacter palmae. The sequence goes on from NZ_JBCIVJ010000028.1 coordinate 37,884, forward strand.
TCTAAAGGCCTGTTGAACGGAAATCAGCTCTTTTTCACGAATTCGGATTTCAACTTCATTGGGCCAAATCCGTCGATTTTGCAGTCAATGTTATGATCGCCTTCGACCAGACGGATATTCTTCACTTTCGTGCCGATTTTCAGCATGGAAGAACTCCCTTTTACTTTCAGATCCTTAATAACAGTGACGCTGTCGCCGTCGGCCAGTAAATTGCCGTTGGCATCTTTGACAATCAGCTCGTCACTTTCGGCAACTGCTTCGTTGTCGTTCCATTCATGGGCGCATTCCGGGCAGATGAACATGCCATTATCTTCATAAGCGTATTCGGAATTGCATTTCGGGCAGTTTGGCAGTTGCATGGGGGTATCCTCAAAAAAATTACATATGATGCTGGAAACAGGCCAGCGAAAAAGGCGGTTTATGCCATAAAAGCCCGCGATTATACATCATGTCCGTATAATTACTGTTGCTATTCTTTTTTTCAGGAAAACATAAAAAAGGTGATGCAGGTGACATAACCTGTCATTCCCTTAAGCGATGCTAAGCCCTGGTGATTAAGGGAAAATGCTTATGTATGTTATTTAGAATATTTTCGCCGGGAAATTGCTACCCATTGCCAATTCAGATAAGGTGAGATGACGCAACCGGTGCTAATAATCAGCAAACAGCCATGTCTGCAGCGTCTTCTACCGAAGACAGTTAATTACCTCGCAAATTGGGGGGGTAAATAAATGACGATATATCCTGGTCGTTCTTGAAAATGAGCTACGCTCTCTATCTCCCAGGCATTTTATGTCCGGGACGGCGCGCTCTGTCAGTCTCTACCGAGAAATTACATTTTTCCTGATTCCCATCAGGCATTTATCTTCTATAAGATATTTTCCACACGTAATTATAAAAGCCGAAACTTCACAAATATAAACATCGCGGCTTAATAAAAGTAAGAAATTTGCGTTAAGGAAAGACTTTTATCATGCACACACAGACAATTTTCGAATTAAGCCAGGAAGCAGAGAGGTTGTTACAGCTCTCCTTGCATAATCTGCAGGCGCTCAAAACCCTGCCGATTGCAACGCTTGATGAGGCGGCTTCCGGCAAAGCAGATAACGCAAATGTACTGCCATTACATTTTAGTGCTCGCGGCATTGAGACGCAGCAAGCCACTCTGCATAACGAATTACGGAAAATCACCCGACTGGAGATGGTATTAGCGATTGTCGGGACGATGAAAGCGGGTAAATCGACCACAATCAACGCGATTGTGGGCACTGAGGTTTTGCCTAATCGCAACCGTCCTATGACGGCACTACCGACGCTGATTCGCCACACACCGGGCCAGAAAGAGCCTGTACTGCATTTCGCTCATGTCGGGCCAATTGATGCGCTGACCCAGCAACTCCAGACGCGGCTTTATACATATGACCGTGAAAAGCTGGCGCAAAAGCTCGAAATTGATAAGGACATGAGCGCCCTGCTCGAACGCATCGCTAAAGGAGATGCGTTCGACAAACATTATCTGGGCGCACAGCCCATTTTCCATTGTTTAAAAAGTCTTAACGACCTGGTGCGTCTGTCGAAAGCGCTGGATGTTGATTTTCCCTTCTCGGCTTATGCCTCTATAGAGAATATCCCGGTTATTGAAGTTGAGTTTGTTCACCTGGCGGGCCTTGAAAACGATCTGGGCCAATTGACGCTTCTTGATACTCCCGGGCCAAACGAAGCGGGACAACCGCATCTGCACAAGATGCTTAATGAGCAACTGGCGCGAGCGTCTGCGGTACTGGCGGTGATGGATTACACCCAGCTTAAGTCGATCTCTGATGAAGAGGTTCGCCACGCGATTTCCGCTGTTGGGCGCTCTGTCCCGCTGTATGCGCTGGTTAATAAATTCGATCAGAAAGACCGTAATAGCGATGACGAAGAGCAGGTACGGGCGCTGATCGCCGGGACGTTAATGAAAGGGTATATCAATCCAACGCAGATTTTCCCCGTCTCTTCGATGTGGGGCTATCTGGCGAACCGCGCCCGCCATGAAATCAAACAGCAGGGAAAATTACCCGACCCGGAAGAGCAGCGTTGGGTACAGGATTTTGCCGAAGCGGCGCTGGGAAGACGATGGCGAATGGCCGACCTGGATGATGTTGAGCATATTCATCACGCCGCCGACCTGTTGTGGGAAGACTCGCTGTTTGAGCAGCCTATTCGCAAGTTGCTGCATGCTGCGCACGCCAACGCGTCGCTGTATGCGCTGCGTTCGGCGTCGCATAAGCTGCTTAATTACGCACAGAGCGCCCGGGAATATCTGGATTTCCGCTACCAGGGGCTGACGGTTGCGTTTGAGAACCTTGAGCACAACATCACACGCCTTGAAGAAGATATGACGCTACTGAAAAGTTGTCAGGAGCGCGTCAGCGATGAGATTGATCATGAGGTGGATGAAGCGCTGGCGGCGGCGGATATCTTCATTCATAGCCAGCAACTGGAAATTGTTGAAGCCATTAACGCCTGGTTTCGCGACGGCAAGATGATGGAGATGGCCAGCGAAAGTCAGGCCGACCTGCGTCTTGATTCAGGATTTTCGCCAGGCCAACTGGTGCTGGAAGATGAGGGACAGGCGCAGATTGTCCTGAGCAAAATGCGCTCCTCCTGCGAAGCGATTTTTGTCACCGCGCAGGAGAAGATCAGTCGCGAACTGGCGATGCGTTTTGACCAACTGGAAAACACCCTGGCCCGCTCACTCAATGATGCGATGCGACCGATTGAGATGCGCATTAAAGAAGAGCTCAGCCATGCCGGTTTCCGGGCGCGTATCAGTTTCCCGGCCTTCCAGGCAAGCACGCTGAATTTTAATACCCGCCAGCTTTTTACCAATGCCATCGCGCCGGAAGATACCCCGGCAGGACAGGCGCCGCGTAGCGGAAGCGTACGTGAAACGGTTTCGCGCTGGTTAAATAATCCGAGCTGGGGATGGGATGATTACGTGGTGACCCGGACACGCTATGTTATTGATGTGGCGTCATTGCATAACAAGCTTATCCAGCATGTTGCTAATTTTTGTGAACAAATTCGTAAAGCTTTGGCCGCACAGGTCGATGTTTCTGTTACGGCGGGTATGGCTACGTTCTTTGCCGAGTTCTCACTCAGCCTGGCAGGGCTACAAGATAGTTTGCGTGACAGTCTGGCGATTCGTCAGCAAAACGAATCGTCAGTGTTAGCATTGCGGCAGCACCTGAAGCACTGCATCAAGACTGCAAACTGGATTCAGGAAGATGCACGTCTTTTACGCGATGATATACAAACACTATTCGCAGCAGAGTAATTATGAAAAATCGACTACTGGAAGGGCCAGGGCGAACGCTTGAGTGCATTCATCCGAAGTTCATTGTGGATTTAGTGCAGGGTGCTGATGCGCCTCGCCAGAGTCAGATTGTGCCCCAACAGCAGTTGTTTCGTGAAAGACTGACCCAGGAAGTGATGGCGCAAACCCAACTGCGTCCGTGGGCCATGTCCGGCGTATTAAATGAGAATGACTCGTTACGTCTGGGGCTGGCGGAAAAGCTCGCCAGTATGCTCGATCCCGGCCATCTCGCGCTAACGCGTATCACCCAGCGCCTGGTCGCACTGCAGCAGGCGGAGCAGCGTCGTTCCGCGCTCAATACGGCGGGTAATCAACAGCAATACGATGAATTAATTGAGCATTTTAGCCAGCGAGCAAACTGGAAAGAGAAAGCGCTCGGCCAGCGTGGCTTAACGGTACAGGCGGGAAATCACAGCGAGCAAATTTTTACCCGCTGGCGGGCCGGGAATTACAACGGCTGGTCGATGGCGGGCCGCTGCTATGTCGCGCTGGAAGAGTTGCGCTGGGGCGCTTTTGGCGATGCCTGTCGCCTGGCGAGTAGTGAGGTGGCTTCTATGCTGAAAGATAACCTGCGCGCGATGGCTTCCGATTTTCTGGCGCAGGGTATTAATGCTGCGCCTGCCACCCGTCATTTTTATCACCAGTGGCTGACAACACCGGCGACACCGGGCCTGATGGATTATAAAGATCTGTTGGGCTGGCTTGGCGACTGGTGCGATGCGGAGCGTCACCCCATTTGCTGGTCGGTGACCCAAAGCTGGCAGACGGTAGCGTTAGGAATGCCAAGATTATGTTCGGCGTCGCGCTTAGCCAGTGCCATGGTGGATGAGATTTTCGGTGATTAAAAAGATGTGCCCTGCAATTAACCAATGTTGATGGCTAATTGCAGGACATAGCTACAAACAGGTAAAGAGAAGCCCCCGGCGTATAACGTCGGGGACTTTTTTTAATGATTGAGCGAGGCGGCGGGTTTGTCTACCGCTTTTGTCACCTCAGGAACTTCGCCAAACCGTCTGGCGTAGAGTGCGGTGATGATGGGGACCAGAATCGCCGTCACAATCACGCTCGCTGCCACCAGCGCCGTTGCGGAGGCGGCTACCGGTTCAAACGCCGGGTTGATTTGGGCAATGATCACCGGATTTGCTACCGCTGCCCCTGCCGCAGAAGAGGCGGCAACACCTGCCGTACCATTACCACCGCCAATGACTTTGTCGGCAATAATCAGCGGGATACCTGTGATGATGATAACCGCGATACCCAGTACGATGCCCAGCAGACCGGTATCAAGGATGACTTTCAGGTTGATGGTATTACCCAGCGCGAAGCCAAAGAACGGGATCAGTACCGGTGTGGCTTTACTAAAGAACGCACGCAGGTCGTGATCGAGGTTACCCAGCGCAAAGCCAATCAGAAACGGCAGTACAGCCCCGATAAAGTGGTGCGGTTCAAAGGATGCCAGGCCCGCAGATCCCAGAATGACCATGGTCATCAGTGGGCCGGATTCCAGCGACATCAACACGAATGCGCCAGATTCTTCTTTCGTGCCGTACTGGTTCATCAGGCTGGCATACAGGCCGCCGTTGGTCATATCCATCGCCGAAACGATAGCCAGGACAGAGATCCCGGCGAAGAAACCGGTCTGAATACCACCTTCCGGAATAAACGTGGCGGCGATCATCGCCACAACCCAGGCAACGGCGATTTTTGTCAGTACCAGAGTACCTGATTTGCGTAAGACAGTGCCGGTGGCGCGTAAATCAATTGATGCGCCGATACAGAAGAACCAAACGGCGAGAATAGGTACCGTACCCGTGATCATGCCTTTGGTAAAAGAGCCGAAATAAGCGCCTGTATTGGGTGCCAGCGTATTTAAAATTGCCCCGAGCAGCAAAGGTATTAACATCATCCCACCGGGGATGCGTTCAATGGTGGATTTGATTTTCATTATGAATCCTCATATCTCATCATGTGCTATGAACGAGAAAGTAAAAACTTGATATTCAAGAAGTTAAACGCTCATGGTTCGACTTTGTTCAATACCCGGCGCTGTTAATCCTTTCCTGGAAGCACCGTCACTATCCTTATCTGTTTTGTGTCTGGGCGTATGATGCGATCATTGGAATAATGATTCAATGAAAATAAAACAGTGTTTTAGTTATCTTCATCACATATTCTGTGTAAAGATTTATATGTGAACAATTAAATAACTTTGCGTTACATACTTTCTGTAAAAAGGTGAATGGATACAGCTAGCAGAATAATAATCACGGGGGTTATGGCGTATGTTTATGAATAACGACTGCGGACATTCTATAAGCTAAAAACGCATTTTCTCGTTAAGTAAAACGCAGTTTCGGAGAAAAGCGATGCGGATTGCTAAAATTGTGTTTGTCATCACACGGTAATTTTGTGTGAAGTTGATCACGTTTTTAAACCCTGTTAGGGTAAAAGGCGGTTAAACAACGCCCTGCCAGGCGTCAACAGGTTCGGTTGTACAGGCTGTAACCAGCCAGTGTAAGTAAACCTGCTACGCTTGAACAAGGTAAGTCGGTATGTACGGCTTAATACGCGCACGCCTGCTTTGGCAATCTATTGCGCGGTTCAGGGCGAAAGTCAAAAGAGGACATCATGTTAAAAAGGAAGAAAGTTAAACCTATTACACTGCGCGATGTAACCATCATTGATGACGGTAAGTTGCGAAAAGCGATAACTGCCGCTTCGCTCGGTAACGCGATGGAATGGTTTGATTTTGGCGTATATGGCTTCGTGGCTTACGCGCTGGGTAAAGTGTTTTTTCCAGATGCCGATCCTGGCGTGCAGATGATTGCCGCACTGGCAACTTTCTCCGTCCCGTTTCTTATTCGCCCGCTGGGTGGTTTGTTTTTCGGGATGCTTGGCGATAAATATGGACGGCAAAAAATCCTCGCTATCACCATAGTGATTATGTCCGTCAGTACATTCTGTATTGGGCTTATTCCCTCGTATGCTTCTATTGGTATTTGGGCGCCTGTCCTGCTCTTGCTGTGTAAAATGGCACAAGGGTTCTCTGTGGGCGGAGAATACACTGGCGCATCAATTTTTGTAGCGGAATACTCCCCGGATCGTCGACGCGGCTTTCTCGGCAGCTGGCTTGATTTTGGGTCTATCGCGGGCTTCGTTATCGGTGCGGGTGTTGTCGTGCTGATATCTACGGTCGTTGGTGAAGAAAATTTCCTCAGCTGGGGCTGGCGTATTCCCTTCTTTCTGGCATTGCCACTGGGGATAATTGGTCTTTATTTACGTCATGCGCTGGAAGAGACCCCTGCGTTTCAACAGCATGTGGATAAACTGGAGCAGGGCGACCGCGAAGGCCTACAAAACGGTCCCAAAGTCTCTTTCAAAGAGATTGCGACAAAGCACTGGCGTAGTTTGCTGATCTGTATCGGTATGGTCATTGCGACCAACGTGACCTATTACATGTTGCTGACGTACATGCCGAGCTATCTCTCGCATAACCTGAACTATTCAGAAGACCATGGCGTGCTGATTATTATCGCGATTATGGTCGGTATGCTGTTTGTGCAGCCTGTCATGGGCTTACTCAGCGACCGTTTTGGCCGCCGTCCGTTTGTTATTCTGGGGAGTGTGGCGCTGTTTGTGCTGTCTATCCCGGCGTTTATCTTGATCAACAGCAACGTGACGGGGCTGATTTTCGCGGGGCTGCTGATGCTGGCCGTGATCCTCAACTGTTTCATTGGCGTGATGGCATCGACCTTGCCGGCGATGTTCCCGACCCATATTCGTTATAGTGCACTCGCCAGCGCATTTAACATTTCGGTACTGATTGCGGGTCTGACCCCGACGCTGGCCGCCTGGTTGGTGGAAAGTACTCAGAACCTGATGATGCCAGCTTATTATCTGATGGTGGTTGCGATAATTGGCCTGATTACAGGTATTACGATGAAGGAGACGGCGAACCGTCCATTAAAAGGTGCGACGCCTGCGGCTTCCGATATTCAGGAGGCGAAAGAAATTCTGCGCGAGCATCACGATAATATCGAACAGAAAATCGAAGATATTGATGCGGAAATTGCTGAACTACAGGCGAAACGCTCACGCCTTGTCGATCAGCACCCACGGATTAACGAGTAACAGATACAGCCCGGTCGCGTACCGGGCTTTTTGTATCAGCAACCCGCCGCAATATAATCACCGCCAGGGCTGACCGGAACGACTGTCAGGAACAACACCACGGCAAACAAAATCAGCGCCAGGCCTCCGGCAATGTTCAGCGCTGGCAGCAGCCATGGCATGTTGCCGCTCTCCTGACCGAAAAAGGCGGCAGTTCGGTTACGGGCATAGCGCACTGCCAGCGACAGCCCCATAATCGACAAAGCGGTACCGAAGGCCATGGTCATGACTGCCGCGATCCCCCAGCTCACAATGCCCAGCGCGTTTGAAAAGAGCAAAATCATGATTGCGCCACTACAGGGCCGAGCGCCAATGGCAAGTATGACGCCCAGCCGCGTTTTCCAGTCGCCTTGCATACTGATTCCCACGCCGTGATTCCCGCAGCCGCAGCCGTTATCATGCGTATGATGCAGAGACCTTATGGCAGTGATTTTCATTCTCTGCGGTTTGATGTTTTTTATCGCTTTGACGATTAGCCAGACGCCAAACCCGCCAATCATGACTGCGCTGATTTTCTCGACATACCAGCGGCTCTCACTGAGATCGCCGGCTGCGAGGTTAAAACCTACTGCGAGGATAAAGACAAAAAGGATCGCACTCACGCCCTGCATCAGACTGCCAAGAAAAGGGACGACGCGCGCGGCGGTTTGGCTCTCCTGGTTGGTACTGAGGTAGGTTGTGACGATAAACTTTCCGTGGCCTGGTCCAACCGCATGTAACACGCCATAAAAGAACGAACCGATCAGCAGCCACATTCCCCCGGCATACTGATGGTTATTCAGTTGCAGCAGATACATCACCAGATAGCGGTGCAGCGTGATCTGGGCTGCCAGACACCACTGGATAAAGGCGTTCCAGTGTGTATGCAGAGCGAATGCTGCGGCCAGCAACAGCATCACTGCCACGATGGCGCCAGGCAGACGCCATTGACGGGTAAGCGTTTGGGTTGTCATAAGCTTTAGAGGGATGGTTAAAGCATGACCGCAGTATAGGTGCTGCACAGGGGGAGCTCCAGCAAGGGGGAGGGGATGATCGTTACCAGACGTAAGTGCGGGATAAAAAAGTCTTTCGGCCCTTTTGAGCGAGAGCGCTGGCCGAAGGGCAACCGCTCAGGTAAGCGCAGTGCACCCGGGATTCCCGCTCGCGGCGAATAATCGAACGACGTTCGATGAAGAGTC
>NZ_JBCIVJ010000029.1:0-46264 GCF_039409775.1 Phytobacter palmae
AGGGCGTATTGTGCTCCAAAATCATTGTTATCAATCAGAACGCAAATCAGGCCGGACACAGCAGCACCGATGAAATTATTACCAGCGATATTAAATCCGTAAGATAACAGCAAAGAGATCCCTCGCCATTCTGTTGCACCACCATTGCAACGTATATCAGCACCGAAAATACAACCGTCAATAATGTTTTTGATGTTGAAGCAGTAGTTAAGACAATTATACTGTCCGCCACTTACCTGTAATCCACTTTCCGCAGTATCAGAGATCTACCTTACGCCTTGTTTGACACCCCCATCCACAGCACAGTTTGTGAGATAAACACCTTCGGTGTAGATGGACAGGACAATGCCAGCATCACCATAGAAAAATTCACACTCTGTGAAATAAAACCACCGCAAACCTGCGAGTTAGTTCCATCAAGTTGATTCAACCTGGCATAAAAACCAATGCCATTACCATTTTGCAGACTATTAAAATATCGGCAACGGCTTTGAAAAACATACGTTGTATTAATTAAATTAACATCACGTGCAAAACATTGTGTCAAGCCGCTTTCACCACGGAATGTTACACGGTCGAGATATGTTCCGCGAGTAGGCCTTCCGGTCAGCGCCCCCGTTTATTATTAAACCATACCCGGCGTTTGCCGGGTCAGTAACCACCAACATACCACAAAAAGTAACAGAGTTAGCCGACGATGCGTCTATCCACCACCCGCTTCTGGTATAGGTGAAATTAAACAGGCTGTTTGTGCCAGTGACGCTGGTTTTAAGTTGGGTAATGTCGGTTCACTGCCCCTCAAAACGAAGCCCCTGTAATCCAGTCAGGGTTGTAGTAACAGTGTTTGTACCATATACCCCTTTACCGTGTGGCATTACAATCGTTGCACCATATGGAAGAGTCAGCGCAACATTTACAGCAGATTACAATGCTGCCCAATACAGAGAATCAGAACGAGATGTTACAAAAGGGAATAGATAGGATGGTGCCGATAATAGGAGTCGAACCTACGACCTTCGCATTACGAATGCGCTGCTCTACCAACTGAGCTATATCGGCCCTGAAAGGACGGGATTCACGTCGGTGAACCACGGTGCAAAAGGTTAGATCTAACGAGGTGATGCGTCAATGCCCTTTGGAATCAAACGGCTACTTTTGCATCACCCTCGTTGTTATTTACGCACGAATCGTATCGTCGCCAAAGCCGATCCACTTGTAGGTCGTCAGGGCTTCAAGGCCCATCGGCCCGCGCGCATGCAGTTTTTGCGTGCTCACCGCCACTTCCGCGCCAAGGCCAAACTGACCGCCGTCGGTGAAACGCGTTGAGGCATTAACATAAACGGCAGAAGAGTCGACTTCGTTGACAAAACGGTTCGCATTGCTGAGGGTACGCGTCAGGATAGCATCTGAATGCTGCGTGCCGTGCTCACGGATATGGGCGATAGCATCGTCCAGGTCGGCAACGATTTTCACATTCAGATCCAGCGACAGAAACTCATTGTCGTACTCTTCCGCTTTAACCGGCACAACCACTGCCGGGCCAGATTGCAGCGCCGTCAGCGACCGGGCATCCGCATGCAAGGTGACGCCGCTTTCCGCCATCTGCTTACTCAACGCAGGCAGGAAGGTATCCGCAATATCCTGGTGAACCAGCAGCGTTTCGACGGTGTTACAGGTACTCGGACGCTGGGTTTTCGCATTCACGATAATTTTCAGCGCAGGCGCAAATTCGGCAGTGTTATCAACGAAAATGTGACAGACGCCGATGCCCCCGGTGATCACAGGAATAGTGGACTGTTCGCGGCACAGCTTGTGCAGACCAGCGCCACCGCGGGGGATCAGCATGTCGATGTATTTATCCATCTTAAGCATTTCATTGACTAGCGCGCGATCCGGGCTTTCAATCGCCTGTACCGCACCGGCAGGTAAACCGCACTCTTCCAGCGCCTGCTGAATCACTTTTACCGTTGCCGCATTGGTGCGCCAGGTCTCTTTACCGCCGCGCAGAATCGCCGCGTTGCCGGTTTTCAGGCACAGGGAAGCCACATCCACGGTGACATTTGGGCGTGCTTCGTAAATGACGCCAATCACGCCGAGCGGCACACGGCGACGCTCAATGCGCAGTCCGCTGTCCAGCAGACCACCATCAATCACCTGCCCTACCGGGTCAGCCAGCTTACATACCTGGCGAACATCGTCAGCAATCGCTTTCAAACGCGCTGTCGTCAACGCAAGGCGATCAAGCAGCGCTTCGCTCAGTCCATTACGGCGAGCCTCCAGAACGTCCTGTTCGTTGGCGAGAATAATCTCGTCGGACTGCGCTTCAAGGTAATCGGCGATTTTTTCCAGCACGCGATTTTTTTCACGGCTGGAGAGCAATGCCAGCTTGTATGACGCTGCTTTTGCAGCGATGCCCATCTGTTCCAGCATACATCTGCTCCTTAACGGATGATCATATCGTCGCGATGCACGGCGACCGGGCCATATTCATAGCCGAGAATGGAATCAATTTGCTGCGAATGATGGCCGGCAATGCGACGCAGCGCGTCACTGTTATAGCGGGTAACGCCATGTGCAATATCGCGACCTTCGAGGTTACGGATGCGGATCACTTCACCACGGGAAAAGTTGCCTGTCACGCTTTTAATCCCTTTTGGCAGTAAGGAGCTACCGCGTTCCAGGATAGCGGCAGTCGCGCCTTCATCAACGGTAATTTCACCAGCCGGAGGCGCGCCAAAAATCCAGCGTTTACGGTTTTCCAGTGGTGAAGCCTGTGCATGGAAAAGCGTCCCAACCTGAACCCCTTCCATCACATCGCCAATTACCCCCGGCCTGCTGCCTGCAGCAATGATGGTATCGATACCCGCACGGCAGGCGACATCCGCCGCCTGTAATTTGGTTCCCATACCGCCGGTGCCCAGGCCTGATACGCTGTCACCCGCAATAGCGCGCAATGCGTCATCAATACCGTAGACATCTTTGATTAATTCAGCGTCCGGGTTGTTACGCGGGTCAGCGGTAAAAAGACCTTGCTGATCGGTAAGAAGAAGGAGTTTGTCTGCGCCCGCCAGGATAGCGGCCAGCGCCGATAAATTGTCATTGTCGCCAACTTTGATTTCCGCCGTCGCAACGGCGTCATTTTCGTTAATGACCGGCACAATATTGTTGTCGAGGAGCGCACGCAGGGTGTCACGCGCATTAAGGAAACGCTCACGGTCTTCCATATCTGCGCGGGTTAGCAGCATTTGCCCAACGTGGATACCGTAAATCGAGAACAGCTGTTCCCATAACTGGATCAGACGGCTTTGCCCGACAGCGGCAAGAAGTTGTTTCGATGCGATGGTGGCGGGCAACTCCGGGTAGCCCAGATGCTCGCGCCCGGCGGCAATAGCGCCAGAAGTCACAATAACAATACGATGCCCTGCTGCATGCAGCTGTGCGCACTGGCGCACGAGTTCAACAATGTGGGCGCGGTTCAGGCGGCGGGATCCGCCCGTTAAAACACTGGTGCCGAGTTTCACTACCAGCGTCTGGCTGTCGCTCATGATTTCTGCCGTTCAACGTAGAAGAAAAAAATTAAACAGTCTTTGTAACAGGATCAGAGCCAACTTCCAACTGTGAGTTTTAACAGCTTAAGAAAATCCTTGAAGGCAATCAGAAAACCTACTTACAAAACTTGACGTTTTCATGACACGACCTGTAAAACCTGCTTTGTAAAAAAATAAATAAGAATTGTCATAAAACTTTAATTCGCAGACGTTAAAACCCTACGTGAATTTTTCACTTGAGCGGCGACGTTCAGCGATCTAAAGCGCGTTAATTACAATTAATCAGGAAACATAATGAAAAAAACTACTTTGGCATTAATGATGATCGGCCTTGGTGTTGTTTCTGCTTCTTCCAACGCTGCGGAAATCTACAACAAAAATGGTAACAAACTGGATCTGTACGGCAAAATCAAAGCCATGCACTACTTCAGCGATGATACCACTCAGGATGGCGACAAAACTTACGTGCGTCTGGGCTTCAAAGGCGAAACTCAGATTAACGATCAGTTGACCGGTTTCGGTCGCTGGGAATCTGAATTCGCGGGCAACACCGACGAAAGCAGCTCCACCCAGAAAACCCGTCTGGCGTTCGCCGGCCTGAAAGCAAAAACCTACGGTTCTATCGACTACGGTCGTAACCTGGGCATCCTGTACGATGCAGCGTCTGTAACCGATATGTTCCCGGAATTCGGCGGCGACTCTCTGACCCGCACCGATAACTTCATGACCAAACGTACCACTGGCGTGGCTACCTACCGTAATACCGACTTCTTCGGTGCGGTCAATGGTCTGAACCTGGGTCTGCAGTATCAGGGTAAAAACGAAGCTGGTCGTGTTGCTTCCAAACAGAATGGCGACGGCTTCGGCACCTCCCTGTCTTACAACTTCGGCGGTAGCCCGGTTACTCTGATCGCTGCCTACGCAAAATCAGACCGCACCGATCTGCAGAACACTCAGGCTCTGGGTAAAGGCGCTAACGCGGAAGCGTGGATCAGTGGCGTGAAATACGACGCTAACAACATCTACCTGGCGGCTATGTACAGCATCGCGCAGAACATGACGCCAATCGGCAGCCGTGGTTTTGCTAACAAATCTGAAAACTTCGAAGCCGTTGCTCAGTACCAGTTCGACTTCGGTCTGCGTCCGTCCATTGGTTACGTACAGACCAAAGGTAAAGACCTGGAAAACGGTTGGGGCGATCAGGACCTGGTTAAATATGTTGACGTGGGCGCAACCTACTACTTCAACAAAAACTTCTCTGCAATGGTCGATTACAAAATCAACCAACTGGACAAAGGTGATTTCGCGACTTACGTAGGTTCCAGCTACGTTACCGACGACATCGTTGCTGTTGGCGTGACTTACCAGTTCTAAGTCTTAAACGCACGTTGACTTAAGTACTGAATATAAAGCACCGAACGATAACCTCGTCGGTGCTTTCTTTTTTCGTCAGTGCGCGCAACAAAACGCAAGAATGGGAAGTATGGAAAAGCCTTTTAAGCAGTCGCCGTTATGACTCAATGCTTTACTCAGAATGCTGTTTCCAGTGAATCAGTGACGCAATAATCATCATCCACCAGTGGCAAATAGCGCCACTTATCAAACGCAGTACAGGGATGTGAAATGCCACAGCCCACCCAGTCGCCGGGCTTTAACGCATCATCTTCTGGCAGCAACAAATAGGCATGTTGATCGTTCACCTCACTGATACGCATGCCAGAAGCGGCACGAGGGGCGCTACCATCCACATTTCGCACCCACAATGGGTTTGGCAAATCCTGATCAAAGGGCACATCGCGGCGGCCGAAATCAACAAACGCCAGGCCTGGCTCAGGTCGTGATAATACCCTACCCCAGATCTCCAGCGCGGGTTCAAAATGATGCCGGGCGCCCGGTTGAGCAAACGGGGCGATGCGGGCATATAACCCGTTATCGTGTGCCATATAGGCACCTGATCGAATCAACGGTGTGATCGGGAGCGGCAGCTGCGCCCCGGTAAAACAGGCGCTGACCACATCAAACCATGCGCCGCCGCCAGCGCTGAGAATAATGGTCTCGCTGCTGAATAGCTCTTTCTCAGCCAACAGTGCAGCCGTAGCGATTATCATCTGGCAATAATCGCGCACCCTGGCGATACCGGCTGCATCACGCCCCGCCCCCAGTGCGCCTTCATAGCCTGCCACCCCTACCAGTTGCAGAACCGGACTTGCCGCAACCGCCTCGGCAATTTCCAGAGCTTGCGAGGATGAACGACAGCCAGTTCGCCCGCCGCTAACCGACATTTCCAGCAGTACCGCAATGTGGCTGTCGCCAAGATGCTGTTCCAGCAAACGAACTCCCTGCACCGAATCAACGTAGCAAAGGAAGCCGTGGTCAGGATGTTGCTTTTGCCACTCTCCTGTCCAGCGAATGCCAGCAGGATCAACCAGTTGATTAGCGAGAAAGACGTTACGAATACCAAACTGACGCAACGCGCGAACCTGTGCAGGGGTTGCTGCACTCAATCCCCAGGCGCCGCCTTCGGTGATGGCACGACGCAGGATCGCCGCAGACATTGAGGTCTTGCCGTGTGCCGCCAGCATTACGCCCTGTTCACGGCAAAAATCTGCCAGTTGGCGCAGGTTATTCTCCAGCGCCGATTGCTTCATTAGCATCAGTGGGGAAAACACGCTATTGCTGGCCAGGACCGGGGTACCAGGCGGTAATGGCGCATCGCCACGGCCTGCAACAGATTTAAAGCGCGGCGCAGGTTGCAGCGCATCCAATAACCCATCGGCCACCAACGGAAAATGAATCGACATAACGCCTCCGGTCAATGTTCAAGAACACGCGATAAAAACTGCTGGGTGCGCGGATTTTGTGGATTCACGAAAATCTGCTCAGGCGATCCTTGTTCAGCAATCACCCCCTGATCCATAAACACCACACGGTCTGCGGTTTTGCGCGCAAACCCCATCTCATGGGTGACCACGACCATAGTCATCCCTTCACGCGCCAGGCTGCGCATCACCTCCATGACTTCACCGACCAGTTCGGGATCGAGCGCGGAGGTGGCTTCATCAAAAAACATAATTTTCGGTTCTACCGCCAGCGCCCTGGCGATCGCCACTCGCTGCTGCTGACCGCCGGAAAGTTGTGCCGGGTAATAGTGTGCACGCTCAGCCAGCCCAACGCGAGTCAGGGCTGCCATGCCGCGTTTATTGGCTTCGGCCTCAGACAGTTTCTGCGCTTTTATCAGCGCCAGCGTCACGTTACCGAGCGCGGTTTTGTGGGGGAACAGGTTGAACTGCTGGAATACCATCCCGACATGACCACAAATTTCGCGGCTGCGTTTATGGTCGTGCAAAGGCACATTGTTGACCCAGATTTCGCCCCCGTCGGCCGTTTCCAGCCCGCTCATGATGCGTAACACGGTACTTTTGCCGGAACCTGATGCGCCAATCAGCACCAGTACTTCGCCGGGCGAAACATCAAGGCTGATCTCTTTGAGCACCTGGGTGCTACCAAACGATTTGGTAATACGGCTCAGCGTAATGGCGGATTTGCTCATAAGGCCTGGCTCCTGGTTTGATGATGTTGAACCCAACGGGAAAGCGGAAAGCAGACAACGAAGTACAGCACGGCCACCAGCGCATAAATCACCACCGGCTGGCCGATACGATCAACGATCGCCTGGCCCTGGTGCATCAGTTCCGACATGCCAATCATGCTGACGATGGAGGTATCCTTAATCAGAGAAAGATACTGCCCCACCAGCGGCGGCAGTACGATGCCGCGCGTCTGAGGCAGGATCACGTTAAGAAAGGTCTGGCGTTTTGACAGCCCGAGGATCCACGACACTTCCCATTGTCCTTTGGGGACCGCTTCAATTCCGGCGCGAAACACTTCGGCGATATATGCGCCCTGGTAGATACTCAAACCGAGAATACCGGCGGCAAACAAATTTATTTCATAGCCAAAATAGGCCACGCCAAAGTAGATAAACATCAAAGTGATCAATACTGGCGTACCGCGAAACAGCTCAGTGTAAAGCACGGCAATATGGCTGGCCCCCGAGATACGGCTGGTACGTAACACGGCGGCGAGCAGACCGAGAAGCGTACTGCCAATGATGGCAGCGGCTGAAAGCAGCAGAGTGATCCATAGCCCCTCCAGCAGCAACGGTAATGAACTGGTGATCATATTGCTCATAGCGCATTCTCCCGTTTCAGTGAACTAGTCAGCCATTTTTTTGCCCACCACCGGGCGGACTTTTTTACCGGAGTGACCAGTTGCGGATGAAACAAACGGCTTCCCACCAGGTTACCGAGCCAGGAAAAGAGATTACTCATCAGCAGATAGACCAGTGCTACCACGCTGAACGTCTGGATATAAAGCAGCGTGCGGGCGTTTATCACGGTGGCGGTGCCGGTCAGTTCCGGCAGCGCAATAGCTGACAATAGCGACGTACCCAGCAACAACTGAATCAGGTTGTTAATAATGGCAGGCCATACGGCGCGCGCAGCCTGGGGCAACACAACACTTAAAAAGACCTGGCGGCGTGAAATACCTAAAATCCATGCGGCTTCCAGTTGTCCTTTGGGCACTGACTGTATTCCGGCGCGAAAGGTCTCCGACAGATAAGCGCCGACATTAATGCCCAGCGCCAGCACCCCTGCGGTAAAGGCGCTCATGGTGATGCCGAGGGAAGGCAGACCGAAAAAAATAATGAAAATTTGCAGCAACACCGGTGTATTGCGGATGAATTCAACATAACAGTGGCTCAGCCAGCGTAGCGGCGCTACCGCAGAGGCTTTCGCCAGCGCTGCCAGCACCCCGAGTGCGACGGCCAGCATAAAAGCGAGAAGTGTGACCTGTAGCGTCAGCCAGGCGGCGGCCAGGAAGGTCTCGCCGTAACTCCACAGGGTTAGCCATTGATAACTCATGAATGGACTCCTTCCTGCGGTGCAGCAGAGCAAATATTGCTACACCGCAGGCAATCAGAATTGCGGATTCAGTGGGTAACGCGGCTTATCACCAAACCATTTTTGATACAGCGTGGCGTTCTCACCGGAGGCGTTGATCTCAAACAGGAATTCATTGAGGTAGTTCAGCCATACCTGGTCACCCTGCTTCACGCCAAAGGCGTTATATTCCAGCGGCACCAGCGCTTCGTTAGTGACAGTCAGGGTCGGATCAAGTTTGGCCTGATAAGCGAGGAAGTTGTTATCCTCAATCATTGCATCAGCCTGTCCCTGTTTCACCGCCAGAATGGCTGCCTGTGAGGAGTCGTACTCCTGAATTTTGACCTCGATGCCCATGCTGCGCACTTCATCTCCGTTGGTAGACCCTTTCACCGTGGCGATGGTTTTACCGGCCATGTCATGGGCTGATTTGATGCCGCTCTCTTTACGAACCAACATCGCTTCACTCGCCACAACGTACGGATTGGTGAAGCCGATCTCTTTGGCGCGTTCCAGGTTGCGAGTGAAGTTACAGAACACCACGTCCACTTTGTTAGTTTGCAGATTAGGGATACGGTTGGCGCTGGTGGTGTTGACCATTTCCAGTTTTACGCCCATCTTGCTGGCCAGCGCTTTCGCCAAATCGACGTCATAACCATCGGGTTTGCCGTCTTTATCGTAAAAACCGAAGGGAGCGAAACTCAGGCAGTCACCCACGCGTAACGTGCCGCGTTGCAATACGGTTTGCAGTGTCGATTGCGGGGCCGCGCCCGCCACTTGCTTCTCTTCCGTGGGGGTACAACCGGCAACAGCCAGCAGAGCCAGCGCTCCGGCGATGATTTTTAACGAAGTTGCATTCATTGTTTTGCTCGCTTATTAAATGGAGACGACATAAAAAGCATCAATTATTTACGGGCAGCCCTGGTGTGGGCGAATAAATAAAAATGTCAGTGTGTTATCAGATAAAAAATATTATTTCCGATCGGCGCGAAAGCATTTCATATCCACTTCCACTTTGCAGTCGACAACTAAATCCTGCACGCTACAAATACGTGCCGGGGGATTTCCGGTAAATATCTCGCTGAAAACTTTATTAAAGGAACTGAAGTAACGAGCGTCAGTTAATACTGCCGTGACGTGTACAACATCCTCCACCCTGTACCCCGCCTCGCGCATAATGGACAGGCAGTTATCAAACGCCAGGCGGGTCTGCTCAATGATCCCTCCTTCCACCACCTCGCCCTCGCGCATCGGCGTCTGGCCTGAGATATACAGCCAGCCATCCGCCTCTACGGCGCGTGCGAACGGCAGTTTCTGCCCACCCGTACCGGTGCCGCCTTCAATGCCATAACGCTTAATCGTCATGCAATGCTGCTCCTTTTTGTTCAGAGAATTGCCATGAGTACTGCATCATCAATGTCTGATATACCGGACAACCATCTGCAATACCGGATAGAGCAAGATTTGCACAGCTTTTTTATTTTTGCAATATATCCGGAACAATTTAATTTTTTATGGTGTTGTCGCGATCGCAAAATAAAAATTAAAGGGAGGTAATTCCTGAATGGAAATGTTATCCCGATCGTGATTTTAAAAAATTAATTTGCACCTTATGCGCTAAAATGAGGCCCCAAAATAGAACAAAGAAATAGAAATGCTGGCAGGAAAATTTTAATTAACGGGGATGGGTTAACGGCGACGCTGGGTGTATCATGCTTTTCTTTTTTATTGTCTTTACTGTCTGGCGCGACTGCCCGACTGCATCAGGAGAATTTGCTTATGCCGGACGAGAAGCCATCGCGAGCGCGCGGTGTTGACCGGGTTATCGACATTTTTCACCAGTTGCACATCGCCCGTCAGCCCATGACGATGCGCGATTTGATCGACGCCACCGGTGCGCCGCGTTCCAGTGTATATGAGCTCGTCAGCCTCCTCACTGAGGCCGGGCTACTTGAAGTGGATGCCGACGGTGCGGTGTTCTTTGGCCGCGAAATGCACTACTACGGTGCAGATTACATGGCGCATAACGATCTCATCCGTCGCTCACATCAGTTAATGGTTGAACTCGTCGCCCGTCATGGCGAGACGGTGCAGCTCTGTATGCTGGAGGGGAATAAATACACCGTCGTGCTGTCGGAAAGTAATGCCCACCCGTTCAAAATCACGTCTGATATCGGCGTGCGGGTTCCGATTACCTGGACTGCCACTGGACGGCTGTTGCTCAGTAATTGGTCGGACAGTGCCATTCTCGATCTTATTCCCGAAGAAGATTACCGTCTGGCGAACGGGCAAGTCCTTGATAAGCAGGCCTTCCTGGAAGACATTCATCGCGCCGGACAGCAGGGTTATTGTCTGACTGAGGGGTTGTCGGAGAGTTTTACCTGTTGTATGGCGGCGCCGATTCGTTCTCGTAGCGGGCAGGCGGTGGCGGCTATCTGCTTTATGGTGAGTCGCGATACACCGGAGGATCGCCGCCAGATGTTGCTCAAAGAGTTGATCGTTTCTGGCCAAAAATTATCGGATTTCACCTGAATCCGGGCTATTTTTCCCCTGCTTCGGCACGCAGAAAAGCCAACATCACAGCGACATCCCCGGGGTGTTCAGACATAAAAAATCCGGAATCAGAGGGCTGAATCCGGATTGTCTCTTGTCGGGCGAATCTTTTGACTGCGCTTAAACCGTCAGATTAATTTCGTCGGTGAAATTTTCCGCAGGTTCCAGTTTCAGCTCCAGCGCCGCAAGGACCTCGCGGGCGCGACCATGAAATTCACGCAGCGTATACTCCAGCCGGTCCGTCACTTCTGAATCTTTTATTGCAGTTTCTTTCCAGTTCCCGTCTTTATCGTATAGCCCAAAATGGTAGCTATAGGTAAAACGGTTTTGCTGCGCTTCCATTTCCATCCACCAGCCCCAAAACTCACGCTTCTCCGGCGCGGGCTTTACATTGACGCATACGGCCAGGCAATCAAAAAAGAAGCGATTATCGGCACACTGTTCTTCCCGAATATACGGGCCTAGCGCGGTAAACCTTTTAATGAGTTTGCTCTTCGGATGTCCACTCGGTAACGTCATTGCGATCTCCTTATGTGATGCAACTGTTTTACCAAATCAATCAAAATTAGCAATCCATTAACGCAATCTATAATTGATCCAGTCCGTAATGTCCCGCAGCGCCTTATCAAAATTGCGATAAACCGGATTAAACGGGATTTCCAGTAATTTACCATCGGCGGATGACGAAGTGATTAAACGCGACTCTTCTTCCGGGCTGAATGGATCGTTTCGCCAGAAACCAGACAACATCGGTGTCGGACAACGTCGCCCCAGCAACCCCTGCGTTTTTAGCGAGTATCGATTCAGCTCAACATAGAGTGACTCGTCCGAGGCATTATGCATGCCGAGTCGACTGGCGAGCACATCCATATACATCTCCGGCACACGCCACAGTTGCAGAGGGTTAGCCAGCAGCGCATGCACGATCGGCCCGAGACAGGCCACCGCTTTCAGGCGCGGAGACTCCAGATAACCAAGGCGCACCGCCACGTTGGCACCAAAGCGAAAACCAAACGCCGCAACGCGTGTATGGTCAATCCACGGAATGTTCGGCAGCGCTTTCAGCGCATGCTGATGCAGCAGGCTAGAGTCCTGAGTTAGTTTCCATTTTGAGGAGAATCCCACAGATGGCATATCCAGCGTCAGCATGGCGATGCCTTTCGGCGCAAAATAGCGTTCATACAGACTGTAGTAGTCGCTTTGCAGACCATCCAGCTCGCCGCACATCAGGATGGTAGGAAAAGGTCCCTCTCCTTTAGGCATATGTAAGAAACCAATCACCGGCGAACCGCCGGGAATTGAAAATTCCATCTCTTTCATTGTGCCAGGCAGACGCTGCGCCGCCTCTTCATAGGCGCGATTCGCCAGCGCCTGTGCCTGCTCTGCCAGGACATCCCCTTTAATATGCGGATAAGCGGCAATGCTATAGAGGTTTGACGCGTGCAGCCAGTGCTGGCCACTGAGGGCGGTATCCTCCTCCTGGCTGGCTTTTTGCTGCCACTGCATAGCCTGAGTGGACCATTCGTAGATCCAGTTGCCGCCGCGATAGCCCACTACCGTATCGTAAAGTTCAGGGTCGGTATGTTCCGACGTGCTCATGGCGATCCGCGCCTGTACGTCCAGGATCTCTTTCGGATCGACGCCGCGCCAGATCCACATCAATCGGTTGATCATGCGATACCAGTGGGGCTTATTGTTACCATCCAGGGTGGATTCGACAGGCGGCAGTTTATTATGGGTAAGGCGACGCACCAGCGTTGAGGTTTCCGGGTGCTTGAAACGGGGTTTGAACAGGGTTTCGCTGAGGTTAGCTTGTGGCATTACGCGCAGCCTCCATCAATACGTCAATGACGGTATTGTAACCTGGCGGATGTGAAAAAAAACAACGCCCGGCAATGCCAGGCGTTGTAAATAATCATAAAGAAAGGATTAACGACCAGAGATAGGCGGAACAAAGACCACGCCCATATCCCACGGCTGTTCAATCCAGGTATCCTGAGGGATGTCAATCACGTAATCGTCAACCAGTGGACGACCAGCCGGTTTAGCAAAAATGGTGACGAAGTGCGCTTTTGGGTACATTTCGCGGATAGCCACCGCGGTACCGCCGGTATCGACCAGATCATCAATAACGATGAAACCTTCACCATCACCCTCTGCGCGTTTGATAATTTTCATTTCGCGCTGGTTGTCGTGGTCATAGCTGGAAATGCAAACGGTATCGACATGGCGAATACCCAGTTCACGTGCCAGTAATGCGCCCGGAACCAGACCACCACGGCTAACGGCAATAATGCCTTTCCATTGTTCAGAAGGCATCAGGCGGTTTGCCAGTTTGCGTGCGTGAATCTGCAACATGTCCCAGGTGACGACGTATTTTTCGCTCATGTGAAGTGTCCCAGCCTGTGTATCTACGGCTTAAAAAGTGTTCTACGGGGAAATAGGTTGCGCGAGATTATAGAGATCTGTCGCGCTAAAAACCAGTATTACCGGGCATCGCTGGCGCTTTTTACGCGACGCGTACTAACAGAGGGACAATAAAGTGGTATTCTCAAGTCCATCTCGCAATCCGGCTTTGTGATTGTTCTGTAGTTTAACCCTCGGACCTGCAAAATATGCTGGCAGGCCTTTTAAAGGAGACTCATCGTGTCTGAATTGTCTCAACTATCGCCACAACCGCTGTGGGATATTTTTGCCAAAATCTGCTCAATCCCTCATCCGTCTTACCATGAAGAAGAACTCGCCGCGCACATCATGAGCTGGGCGAAAGAAAAAGGCTTACATGCGGAGCGCGATCAGGTTGGCAATATTCTGCTGCGCAAACCGGCAACGGCAGGTATGGAAAACCGCAAACCGGTTGTGCTGCAGGCGCACCTGGATATGGTGCCGCAGAAAAATAACGACACCGTGCACGACTTTACTAAAGACCCGATTCAGCCGTACATCGATGGCGAATGGGTAAAAGCGCGCGGCACCACGCTGGGGGCAGATAACGGTATTGGTATGGCTTCTGCGCTGGCAGTGCTGGCGGATGACAGCGTTGAGCATGGCCCGCTTGAAGTGCTGCTGACCATGACCGAAGAGTCCGGCATGGATGGCGCGTTTGGTTTGCAGGCTGGCTGGTTGCAGGCTGATATTCTGATCAACACGGACTCAGAAGAAGAAGGCGAAATCTATATGGGTTGCGCCGGTGGTATTGATTTCATTACTACTCTGCCGCTCTCCCGTGAAGCGGTACCTGCGGGTTACCAGACGTTCAAACTGACCCTGAAAGGACTGAAAGGCGGCCACTCCGGCGGCGATATTCATCTGGGCCTCGGTAACGCCAATAAATTGCTGGCGCGCTTCCTGGCTGGCCACGCGGCGGAGCTGGACCTGCGTCTGGCCGATTTCAACGGCGGTACTCTGCGTAACGCTATTCCTCGTGAAGCGTTCGCCACTTTCGCCGTTCCGGCAGATAAAGCTGAACAGGTGAAAAACCTGGCCGCAACCTATCAGGAAATCCTGAAAAACGAGCTGGCGATGAAAGAGAAAAACCTGGTTGTGCTGCTGGAGTCTGTCTCCACGAACAAACAGGCGTTGACGGCATCTTCCCGTGATGCATTTGTTGGCCTGCTGAACGCCACTCCAAACGGCGTGATCCGTAACTCCGACGTTGCCAAAGGCGTGGTCGAAACCTCTCTGAATGTCGGCGTGGTAACCATGCAGGACGACAATGCGGAAATTGTCTGCCTGATCCGCTCCTTAATCGACAGCGGTAAAGATTACGTAGTAAGCATGCTGGAATCGCTGGGTAAACTGGCTGGCGCGAAAACGGCACCGAAAGGCGGCTACCCAGGCTGGCAGCCGGATGCGAACTCACCGGTGATGCATCTGGTGCGTGAAACCTACCAGCGTCTGTTTAACAAGACGCCGAATATTCAGGTTATCCACGCTGGTCTGGAATGTGGTCTGTTCAAAAAACCGTATCCGGACATGGACATGGTTTCTATTGGCCCAACCATCACCGGTCCGCACTCCCCGGATGAGCAGGTACATATCGAGAGCGTAGGCCACTACTGGACGCTGCTGACCGAGCTGCTGAAAGCCATTCCGGCGAAATAAGTCGTGCTGTCCGCACCTTTTTGCAGGTGCGGACAATTTCTCTTCTGTCTTCCCGGTACTTTCATCTTTTCACCATTATCACAGCCCCAGCACCAGCTGACGCTCTAATTGCGGATCGAGCAGCGTCACATGCAAACCCACTAAACGTACGCCGCGTCCGCTGCGCCGCTCATTCCAGGTTTTTCGCGCCGTCGCCAGCAAATCGTCTTTATTTAAGCGTGGCCAGACATGCTCCTGGGTGGTGAGCTGAAAATCGGCAAACTTGAGCTTGACCCCCTGTCGGGCAATAAGCAGGTCTGGTTTTATCTTCGACAGGCGCCGTTCCAGTTCCGGATAAAGCTGTTGGTTGATAATGGCTTCACACTCTTCCCACTCATGAATGTCTTCTATCAGCGTCCGCTCCACGCCCACCGATTTGCGTAGCCTGTCGCTACTGATATGCCGCTCATCAATACCCTGACTACGCTCCCATAACACGCGGCCAAATTTGCCAAAGCGTTTTAGCAGCATCGCCAGGTCACTGTTCTGCACATCTTCGCAGGTACGCAGCCCGAGGGTTTCCAGTTTTGCCGCTGACACCTTGCCAACGCCCGGGATTTTACTCAGCGGAAGCGTACGTAAAAATGCTGGCACATCCGCGGGCGCAATCACATATTGCCCGTCAGGTTTGTTCAGATCGGAGGCAATTTTCGCCAGGAACTTCACCGGTGCGATGCCGGCCGATGCGGTCAGTTGTGTTTCACGAAATATGGTCCGGCGAATCTCTTGCGCCATGAGCGTTGCCGAACCATGGCAATGGGGGCTGTCGGTCACATCCAGATACGCTTCATCCAGAGACAGAGGTTCAATGAGGGTTGTATAACGGGAAAAAATTTCACGGATCTGATGAGAGGCTTCCCGGTAGGCTTCAAAGCGACCCGGTAATAAGGTGAGATGCGGGCAGAGTTTTAACGCCATTGCCGTGGGCATGGCGCTGCGTACGCCGTATTTGCGTGCCGGATAATTGGCCGTGCTGATGACACCGCGCTCAACCCGGCTGCCGCCGATAGCGATAGGGATATCCCGCAGAGCCGGGTTATCACGCATCTCCACCGCAGCAAAAAAGCAGTCCATATCGACATGTATGATTTTGCGCATACGCTCACCTTATCAGACACTGGATAAGTATACAGCATTATTTCCTGAGATGAGAAGAGAAGAAAAAAATGAGCGCGCCGTGAAAAAAAACGCCCAATATCGCTGTTATTTCTGGGGTTTTCATCGGACAATATTTAACAGGGGGATCGCTGCAAAAAACTAATTTGTAAACTCAGCGATCCGGGCTTGCGAAAAAATACCGTGATGCTACTGTGGGCGCACCCAATGCAGATTAATCTGAATTTGTGGGATTCTTTTGCCGTCCTGGCAATGTGGTAACCGTTTTATCAAGGAAACAAGCAGTATGCGCAAAATCGCATTTTTTCTTGCGATGCTTCTGATGCCGTGCGTCTCGTTTGCCAGCTTATTAAGCAGCAATGGTTCAACAACGCCGATCAGCAAAGAATATAAGCAGCAGTTGATGGGGTCGCCGGTATATATCCAGATCTTCAAAGAAGAGCGAACCCTGGATCTGTACGTCAAAATGGGTGAGCAGTATCAGCTCCTCAATAGTTACAAAATTTGTAACTACTCTGGCGGCCTGGGTCCGAAACAGCGTCAGGGCGATTTCAAAAGTCCGGAAGGTTTCTATTCCATTCAGCGTAGCCAGCTAAAACCGGACAGCCGTTTTTATAAAGCCATCAATATTGGTTTTCCTAACGCCTATGACCGTGCTCACGGTTATGAAGGGAAATACCTGATGATTCATGGCGCATGCGTGTCCATTGGCTGCTATGCCATGACCGATTCGCAAATTGACGAGATTTTCCAGTTTGTCACCGCAGCGCTGGTGTTTGGTCAGGAAAGCGTACAACTGAGTATCTATCCGTTCCGTATGACCGACGCGAATATGCAGCGCCACAAATATTCGACCTATGCGAAATTCTGGGAACAGTTAAAACCGGGTTATGACTTCTTCCAGCAGACACAGAAACCGCCTGTAGTCTCCGTTGTTGACGGGAACTACGTGGTCAGCAAACCGCTGAGCCACGAAGTTATTCACCCGCAGCTGGCGTCAAACTATACGCTCCCCGAGACAAAATAATGCCCATTCGCCTGGCATAATTTTTTGCCAGGTCTCATTGCCCGTTAGCGGCTGGGTGGCAATCACGGTAACCACATCGTCAGGTGTGGTTTCCCGCTGAAAATCAATTTCCACATCCTGATCCAGCAGTTTTGCCACGCCAAACGGTGCCCGACGGGTAATGCAGAACAGATTGGTTGAGCAGAACGCCATCACGTAGCGTCCATCTGACAGCAACATATTAAAAACACCCTTCTCGCGCAGCTCCGTCGCCAGCGTAGCGATGTATTTAAATACTGCTGCCATATTGCCCGGCGTTCGCGGATAGCGCGTGGTGAGCTTATGCAGCAGCCAGCAGAAGGCTTTTTCGCTGTCGGTTTCCCCGACCGGACGGAAGTTGCCTGTCTCCAGTGACTTATAACCGGTTAACTGCCCGTTATGGGCGTAGGTCCAGTTGCGTCCCCAGAGTTCGCGGGTAAAAGGATGGGTGTTTTCCAGCGCCACTTCGCCACGGTTCGCCTGACGAATATGGGCCACCACCGAACAGGACTTTATCGGGTAATCCTGAACCAGACGGGCAATCGGAGAGTTGAAACTGGGTTGCGGGTCTTTAAACGTACGACAGCCTTTGCCTTCGTAGAAGGTGATACCCCAGCCATCTTTATGCGGCCCGGTTCCCCCACCGCGCTGAACAAGCCCGGTAAAACTAAAGCAAATATCGGTTGGCACATTGGCGCTCATCCCGAGCAGTTCGCACATACAACACCCCCACAACAAAAACGGGGCGGTTAACGCCCCGGAAGGACTTATGCTTTTACCATCTCTTTTTCGATCAGCATAATCAGGATATGGATCACTTTAATGTGGATTTCCTGAATGCGGTCGGCGTAACCAAAATGCGGTACACGGATTTCAACATCGGCAGTACCTGCCATTTTACCGCCGTCTTTACCGGTCAGGGTGATGACTTTCATCCCCTGCGCGCGCGCCGCGTCAATCGCTTTAATGACATTACCAGAATTACCGGAAGTGGAAATACCTAACAGTACATCGCCCGGGCGACCAACGGCTTCAACGTAGCGAGAGAAAACATAGTCGTAACCAAAGTCGTTACTGACACAGGAGAGATGGCTCACGTCGGAGATCGCAATACCCGGATAACCCGGACGGTTCTCACGGTAACGCCCGGTCAACTCTTCTGCAAAGTGCATCGCATCACAGTGGGAACCACCATTACCGCAGGACAATACCTTACCGCCTGCCTTGAAGCTGTCAGCCAGCAGAACCGCCGCGCGCTGAATGGCGTGGATATTGGCATCATCTTTTAAAAAGTTTGCCAGCGTTTCCGCTGCTTCGTTCAGTTCGTTACGAATCAGATCCTGGTACATGAGGATATCCTTCAGTATGAATGCAGTATGAATGTAAATTCTCGCGCGCAGTTTACCGGATAGCATGGCAAGCGAGAAGCTAAAGCCATGGTGATCGTCGGGGGTTTTCGTTTTTCGTGCCCCATTCCTCCCCAACAATGTGAACCAGGTTGTAATTATTTTGTAAACACATTGCTAAAAGAAATAACATCCACTACAACCATATCATCACAAGTGGTCAGACCTCCTACAAGCAAGGGAGCTTTTCTCTATGATGATTTTGAGTCTACTCGCAACTGTTGTGCTGCTCGGCGCGTTGTTTTATCACCGGGTGAGTCTGCTGCTCAGCAGCGTAATCCTGCTGGCATGGACTGCCGCCCTTGGCGCTACGGGTCTGTGGTCAATCTGGGTACTGGTACCGTTAGCCATTATCCTTGTGCCTTTCAACTTTGTGCCGATGCGTAAATCGCTGATCTCCGCCCCGGTATTCCGCGGCTTTCGTAAAGTGATGCCGCCAATGTCACGCACGGAAAAAGAAGCCATTGACGCCGGTACGACCTGGTGGGAAGGCGATCTGTTCCGCGGTAATCCTGACTGGAAAAAACTGCACAACTACCCGCAGCCGCGGCTGACCGCCGAAGAACAGGCCTTTATTGATGGTCCGGTGGAAGAGGCTTGCCGTATGGCTAACGACTTTCAGATTACCCATGAAATGGCCGACTTACCGCCAGAACTATGGGCTTTCCTGAAAGAACATCGCTTCTTCGCGATGATCATTAAAAAAGAGTACGGCGGCCTGGAATTCTCCGCTTACGCCCAGTCCCGCGTACTGCAAAAACTCTCCGGTGTTTCCGGCATTCTGGCGATCACGGTCGGCGTTCCTAACTCCTTAGGGCCGGGCGAATTGTTGCAGCATTACGGCACCGAAGAGCAGAAAAATCATTATTTACCCCGCCTGGCGCGCGGTCAGGAAATTCCGTGTTTCGCGCTGACCAGCCCGGAAGCCGGCTCCGATGCGGGCGCAATTCCGGATACGGGCGTCGTCTGTATGGGCGACTGGCAGGGTGAACAGGTGCTCGGTATGCGCCTGACCTGGAACAAACGCTATATCACGCTGGCCCCTATCGCTACCGTACTGGGCCTGGCGTTTAAACTCTCTGACCCGGAAAAACTGCTGGGTGGAGAAGAAGATCTCGGTATCACCTGTGCGCTAATCCCCACCAATACCCCCGGCGTTGAAATTGGCCGTCGCCACTTCCCGCTGAACGTCCCGTTCCAGAACGGTCCTACGCGTGGTCAGGATATCTTCGTACCGATTGATTACATCATCGGTGGCCCGAAAATGGCCGGACAAGGCTGGCGTATGCTGGTGGAATGTCTGTCCGTGGGTCGCGGTATCACGCTGCCGTCCAACTCTACGGGCGGCCTGAAATCGGTGGCCATGGGGATCGGCGCTTATGCGCACATCCGTCGTCAGTTCAAAGTCGCCATCGGTAAGATGGAAGGGATCGAAGAGCCGCTGGCACGCATCGCGGGTAACGCCTATGTGATGGACGCTGCTGCCGCGCTGATTACTTACGGCATTATGCTCGGTGAAAAAC
The DNA here is from genome assembly GCF_039409775.1 of Phytobacter palmae. Lineage (NCBI taxonomy): Bacteria > Pseudomonadati > Pseudomonadota > Gammaproteobacteria > Enterobacterales > Enterobacteriaceae > Phytobacter > Phytobacter palmae. The sequence continues at coordinate 20,278 of NZ_JBCIVJ010000029.1, forward strand.
CAGCGGTGCTCTCTGCCATCGTGAAATATCACTGTACTCATCGTGGTCAGCAGTCAATCATTGACGCAATGGATATCGCTGGCGGTAAAGGCATTATGCTCGGCACCGGCAACTTCCTGGCGCGTGCCTATCAGGGCGCACCGATCGCCATCACGGTTGAAGGGGCCAATATTCTGACCCGCAGTATGATGATCTTCGGTCAGGGCGCGATTCGCTGCCATCCGTACGTGCTGGATGAAATGGCCGCCGCGCAAAACAATGACGTGGATGCGTTCGATAAACTGTTGTTTAAACATATCGGGCACGTGGGCAGCAATAAAATGCGTAGCTTCTGGCTGGGGCTGACGCGCGGGCTGACCAGTTCTGCGCCCACCAGCGACTCAACAAAACGCTACTATCAGCATATCAACCGCTTAAGCGCCAACCTCGCGCTGCTTTCGGATGTGTCGATGGCGGTTCTGGGTGGTAGCCTGAAACGTCGTGAACGTATCTCAGCGCGTCTTGGGGATATTTTAAGCCAGGTGTTCCTCGCCTCTGCGGTGTTGAAACGCTATGACGATGAAGGGCGTCACGAGATGGATCTGCCGCTGGTGCACTGGGGCGTTCAGGACGCCTTGTACCAGGCTGAACAGGCAATGGATGATCTACTCTCCAACTTCCCGAACCGTGTAGTCGCAGGTCTGTTGCGGGTGGTGATTTTCCCGACTGGTCGTCACTATCTGGCCCCGTCCGATAAACTGGATCACCAGGTCGCTAAAATTCTGCAAACGCCGTGCGCAACCCGTTCGCGTATTGGTCGTGGTCAGTACCTGACCCCGACTGAACATAACCCGGTCGGTCTGCTGGAAGAGGCGCTGCTTGATGTGATGGCCGCCGACCCGATTCATCAGCGTATTTGTAAAGAGCTGGGTAAAAACCTGCCGTTCACACGCCTGGACGTGCTGGCAAAAGAGGCGCTGGCCGGCGGGCTTATCAATCAGGATGAAGCGGAGATCCTGACAAAAGCCGAAATCAGCCGTCTGCGCAGTATTAATGTCGATGACTTCGAACCGGAAGAGCTGGCTACACAGCCGGTAAAACCGCAGGAAAAAGTGCGTAAGCCTCAGGCTGCATAACGCACACCTCAAGAGACCCTTACCCCGCTTCGTGCGGGGTTTTTTATTACCACAAATTCCCTTTTTCTCGTGCTAAAGTGTAAAAATGCTGTTTTAGGGGAGCTTAAATCGTGCCTGGCTTAAAAATTACGCTATTGCAACAACCTTTAGTCTGGATGGACGGTCCGGCCAATTTGCGCCATTTCGATCGCCAGCTTGAAGATATTACCGGGCGTGATGTGATAGTCCTGCCGGAAATGTTTACCACCGGTTTTGCGATGGAGGCGGCAAAGCAGTCGCTGCCGCAAGAAGAGGTGGTCGCATGGATGCAAACCAAAGCCCAACAGACAAACGCGCTGGTTGCGGGCAGCGCCGCTCTGCAAACGGAACGTGGTCCGGTTAACCGCTTCCTGCTGGTCGAACCGGAAGGGGCCGTTCATTTCTATGATAAACGCCATTTGTTCCGTATGGCCGATGAGCATCATCATTACGAAGCCGGTAATGAGCGCGTGGTGTTTGAGTGGCGTGGCTGGCGTATTTTACCGCTGGTCTGTTATGACCTGCGCTTCCCGGTCTGGTCGCGCAATCGCGATGATTACGATCTGGCCTTGTATGTCGCCAACTGGCCTGCGCCGCGTTCACTACACTGGCAATCGCTATTGGTGGCGCGCGCTATTGAAAACCTGGCCTATGTCGCGGGTTGTAACCGTGTGGGTACCGACGGCAACGGGCACCATTACCGTGGCGACAGCCGGGTCATTAACCCGCAGGGCGAGGTTATCGCCACCGCCGAGCCGCACCAGGCTATCCGCATTGATGCCGAGTTGTCGATGGCCGCCTTAAAAGAGTATCGCGAGAAGTTTCCCGCCTGGCAGGACGCCGATCCGTTTACGCTTGGGTGATATGATGTTCCCCTCCACCCAAAGGTGCGAGGGGCTGTCTTGTGTGGTCTGGAAATAAAATACCCAATTCCTCCCTCGCCCTTAGCTTCTTGTCCACGAACAGGCGCTTGCGCCGCCATCCGGCAATTGCCCCCGATGGCGCGACGCTTACCGGGGCTACGGAGCGCTTTTTCTTCCTTCCAGAGGGAGGAGCGGCGTGAGGCTAACCGGGCGCACTAAATCATATTAAAGCTCGCACCGCCTCGCTGTATGCCCGCAACGCCTGAGCCACATCCTGCTGCTGTACACTCTCTGCCGGATGATGGCTGATCCCTCTGTCACAACGCACAAATAACATGGCCGATGGCCAACGTTCCGCAATAGCGATAGCGTCATGCCCGGCACCGCTTGGCAGCAACAGTACACGTCCCTGAACCGCCTCAACGGCACCGGCCAGCACATGACGCAACCGTGTATCACAAGGCGTTGCCGCGATGGTGTAAAAAATATCAGAGCTAAAGGCGACACCACGCGCCTGACCGATACGTACTGCCTCATCCAGCAAGGCGTTTAACAACGTCTCGCGCAGACCATCGTTCGGGCTGCGGATATCCAGCGTCAGCGTTACCGCCCCCGGAATCACATTCACCGCACCCGGCTCGCACTGCAGCGTACCCACTGTTGCCACCAGCTCCGGGCCGGACTCCCGCGTTTTTTGTTCAACAAACCCGATCCACTGGGCGGCGGCGGTTAATGCATCATGGCGATGGCTCATCGGCACGGTACCCGCATGCCCTGCTTCCCCGCTAAACCGACAGGTCAACCTGCGGGCACCATTAATCGCCGTGACCACGCCAAGCGGCAGATCTTCCTGTTCAAGAACTGGCCCCTGCTCAATGTGCAGTTCCAGATACGCCGAGAAATCCTCGCGGGCACGTTCCGCTGTGGCAATACGTGTGGGATCCAGACCGGCGTTGACCATCGCCTGTGCCACGCTTACTCCTTGCGCATCTTCGCAATCCAGCCAGCCCTGCGGCCAGGTGCCGGTCAGACCACGGCTTCCCAGCAGCGTGATGTTAAAGCGCGTGCCCTCTTCATCAGCAAACCCGACGATTTCAATGGCCTGTGAGCCACGGAGATTCTGGCGGTGCAGCCAGTCCACCACTTCGATGGCGGTCAGCACGCCGAGCATGCCGTCGTAGCGTCCGGCGTCGCGCACGGTGTCCAGATGCGACCCGAGCAACACCGCCTGCGCGCCTTCGCTTGCCGCGTCGTAGCGTCCGCAAATATTGCCTACCGCATCCTGCCAGGTGAGCATTCCCGCATCCTGCATCCATTGCGCCACCTGCGCATTCGCCCGCAGATGTTCGCAAGAGAGATAAACCCGGGTCAGTTGACCTGGCGTTTCACTGATCTCTGCCAGCGCATCACAACGCGCCATCACCCGGCGAGCAGCGCGATCAGCCTCATCGGCAGTCATCATCATGCCACCCCTTCGTAAACATCCCAGGCGGCCTGCATTCCCGCGCCCTGTACGGTGCGAAAGCCCAGACGGTTAAGCACCGCTTCCAGAGCGGTAAGGGTTTGCAGCACGCAATCTTTTCGCGCGTTATAGCCCATGGTGCCAATACGCCAGATTTTGCCCTGCAACGGGCCAAACGAGGTACCGATTTCAATATGGAAGTCATCCAGCAGGCGCTTGCGAACCTCTTCACCATGCACAACCGACGGGATCATCACCCCCAGCACGTTGTTCATCTTATGACTAATGTCGCCAAACACCTCCAGCCCCATTCCCTGGATCCCCGCCAGCATGGCGCGACCGTGTAATTCGTGGCGGGCAATCAGCGCGTCCATTCCCTCTTCCAGCATGATGCGTGCGCACTCACGGGCGGCGAATAACATGCTGGTAGCTTCGGTATGGTGGTTCAGGCGTTCCGGCCCCCAGTAGTCCATCACCATGCCGAGATCGAAATAGTTGGAGTAGATCATCTCGTCATCGCCGTCCTGGTGGGTATCGGTACGGATCCCCTGCTCCACGCATTTGCGTGCGCGAATGGCCTCTTCCATTTGCGGGCTGAGGGTGATGGGGGAACTGCCCGACGGGCCACCCAGACATTTCTGCAAACCGGCAGAGACCGCATCCAGCCCCCATGCATCGGTTTCAAGCGCGTTGCCGCCGAGCGATGCGGTGGCGTCGGTATAAAACAACACGCCATGACGGCGACAGATTTCGCCCAGATTTTCCAGCGGCTGCAACAGCGTGGTGGAGGTATCGCCCTGCACCGTCAGTAACAGTCGCGGCTTCACGCGCCTGATGGCATCTTCAATTTGATCGGGCGTAAAGACTTCCCCCCAGGGCACTTCGATGGTGTGTACTTCCGCGCGACAACGACGGGCGATTTCGCACAGCAGATGCCCGAAACGGCCAAAGATCGGTACCAGCACCTTGTCGCCGGGGCGGATCGCAGAGACGAGAATCGCTTCGATCCCGGCGCGAGAAGTGCCATCCACCAGCATGGTCCAGCGGTTTTGCGTACGGAATACCTCGCGGTAGAGGGCCATTACCTCATTCATATAGCCGGTCATGACCGGGTCATATTGCCCCACCAGTTGGCTCGCCATAGCACGTAAGACACGCGGGTCGGCATTGATAGGACCGGGCCCCATCAGTAAACGATGCGGCGGGTTAATTTGCGCAGATTGCTGAACGTCAAACATGGACACATCCTTTGGTATACAAAAGTGATCGTCATGAAACAAAAGATTCTTGTTAATACTTTCTGCAACTAATGTGCCACAGAGAAAATGAAGACACCAGCCTGCTATCGCGCTGATTTAGTACTTTTTCAGGAGAGATAAATGCTTCCCGGTTGCGCCATCAGGATCCCCTGAACTGGTGCAAAAGCACCAAACTGGTGCGTTACCTTTGCTCCAGTTCGTCGAGGTCTGTATACAGCGATGCGATGTTATGGATACGCTGACGTCCTTCGGTCAGGGCGCTATGCAGTAACGCGTTCGCCAGTAAATTGACCAGACTCATGGCACTGCTGTAGCTGTCGAACGCCGATACACTGTCGAGCGGCAGGCCAAAGTGCCAGCGGGCAAGCGTGGTAATACCCGCCGCCTGCGGTTCGCAGATGGCAACGGTCGGTACGCCCTGTTTGTGTAGCGCCTCCAGTACCGGACGGATCACCCGCGGACGGCGGCGAAAAGCGACCACCACCACCACATCCTGCACAGTGATATCCACTAACTCTTCCGCCAGCGTCTGCCCTGGCTGGGGCATCAGCAAGACCTGACCACGGATTTGCATCAGTTGCTGGCGCAGATGCAGAGCCACCGGCGCACTGTTGCGCAGGCCAACAATAAAGACGCGCCGGGCCGCGCCCAGCGCCTGCACCACATCGGCAAACTGCACGGCATCCAGCGCATTTACCCACTGGGTCAGGTTTGCCATCTCCTGCTTATAATGCCTTGCCAGCAGGGTGTTGCCCTGTACGGCGTCGCGGTTTTCCGTAAGCGGCATTCCGCTCTGGCGCAGCGTTCGCACCTCATCGCGCATCTCTTTGAAACGATCATAGCCAAGCCGTTTAAACAGGCGGCTAACAGTGGCTTTTGATACACCGCTCAGGCGGGCCAGTTCGGCACTGTTATAGCTCATCAGATCATCAAAATGATCCATGATAAATGAGGCAACCCTTTGTTCTTGCGGTGATAATTCGTTATAGCACTCACGTAAGCGCGTATCTAACTGCTGCATAGACCCTCCTGCAACTTTTGTTTCACAATAAGCTGACACAGTGAAACGCTTGCCGTCAATCTGGAACAGCTCTTGCTTAGCTCTCTGACTTATCCGAACAAAGAGAGCGTGACGATGCAAAGTAATATTGCCCCTTCCGGTATGGCGGTAACGCCCCACCACCTTGCCAGTGAATCGGCATTATCGGTGTTGCGCCACGGCGGCGATGCGATTGAGGCGATGATCGCCGCAGCGGCCACCATTGCGGTGGTCTATCCCCATATGAATGGTATCGGCGGCGATGGTTTCTGGCTGATTGTGCCCCCCGAAGGCGAACCCCTCGCCATTGACGCCAGCGGCGCCGCCGGGCAACTGGCGACACGGGAGTTTTACGCAGAACACAACCGGATTCCCCATCGTGGTCCGCTGGCGGCACTGACGGTTCCCGGCACGCTGAGCGGCTGGGACGAGGCGCTGAAAGTATCGGCATCGATGGGCGGCGGGCAGTTGCCGCTCTCACGCCTGCTGGCTGATGCCATTCGTTACGCCAGCGAAGGGATCCCGGTGACGCAATCGCAGGCCAGCGCCACGCAAAGTAAATACCCGGAACTGGTCGATGTGCCGGGCTTTAACGAAACCTTTCTCGTTCAGGGAGAAGTTCCACAGGCGGGTAGCCGTTTCTGCCAGCCGCACCTGGCACGCACATTAACCCGTCTCGCCACCGACGGACTGGACAGTTTCTATCGCGGAGCGCTCGCCAATCAGATGGCGGCGGAAATGAGTGCGCTCGGCCTGCCGCTGACCTCCCAGGATCTGGCTGCTCATCGCGCTCACCGCCGGGTACCGCTTCGCCTGTCCCACAGCCAGGGAGACGTCTTTAATATGACGCCACCGACGCAAGGGCTGGTATCGCTGGCCATCCTTGGCATTACCGACCATCTGGATATGGCACAGGCCAGTGAAGTTCAGACCATCCACCGCATTGTCGAAGCCACTAAGCAGGCCTTTGGCTTACGTGACCGCTATATCACCGATCCGCGCCACGTTACGCTGCCGGTACAAACGTTGCTGGAACAGGTGCCGCTGCAACGGCTGGCGGCCAGTATCGACGATGAGCGTGCCGCCCCCTGGGGTCAGGGGAAAGGACCGGGCGATACCGTCTGGATGGGCGTGATGGATAAAAACGGTCTGGCGGTGTCGTTTATTCAGAGCATTTATCACGAGTTTGGCAGCGGCGTGGTGCTGCCCGAAAGCGGCGTACTGTTACAAAACCGGGGCGCGGCATTCAGTCTCGACCCGGATCATTTGCTGGCACTGGTGCCCGGTAAACAACCGTTCCACACTCTTAACCCGGCAGCGGCACGGCTGAAAGATGGGCGCACCATGGTCTACGGCACGATGGGTGGCGACGGGCAACCGCAAACACAGGCCGCCATATTTACCCGTCACGTGATGCAAAACATGCCACTTCAGGAAGCCGTAAGCGCTCCCCGTTGGTTGCTGGGCCGCACCTGGGGACAGACATCCGATAGCCTGAAACTGGAGGGGCGATTCAGCGAGGCCACGTATCAGGCGCTGCGAGACCTGGGCCATGACGTGGAATGGCTGCCGGGACTGAGCGAAGCCACCGGGCACGCGGGGGCGATTGTGCGTCATCCCAACGGCATGCTCGAAGGGGCATTTGATCCACGCAGTAACGGCAGTGCGGCCGGTTTTTAAGGAGTCATCATGAGCGATAACACGTTTGACTGGCCGACATATATCCGGCTGATGGAACAATTACTGGCAGTGCCGCTGAACGACGAACGTCGGGCAGAACTGGAAGTTCAGCTCACCCGCATTGCAGCTATGGCGCAACCGCTGATGGCTTTCCCACTGCCGCATCGCCAGGAAGGCGCAGGAGAATATCGGCTATGAGCTTATCCATTCGGGACATTCAGCAAGGACTGCGTAGCAAAACGTTTAGCGCACGCGAACTGGCACAGCAATCACTGGCGTTGATTGAGCAGGCAAATCCTGGCATCAACGCCTTTACCGGTGTAACGGCGACACGCATGCTCACCGAAGCTGCGCATATCGATGCCCGACGGGCTGCGGGCGAAACATTGCCTGCGCTGGCAGGCGTACCCTATGCGGTAAAAAACCTGTTCGATGTGGAGGGGGTCACCACGCTGGCGGGGGCAAAACTGTTCAGCACTCAGCCCCCCGCAACAAAAGATGCTTTCGCCATTCGCCAGTTGATGAACGCGGGCGCAACCCTGGCCGGCACGCTCAATATGGATGCCTATGCCTATGGTTTCACCACCGAAAACAGCCACTATGGCGCGACGCGTAACCCGCGGGATACGTCGCGTGTGGCGGGCGGTTCTTCGGGTGGCTCAGCGGCGGCCGTTGCTGCCGGAATGGTCAATTTTGCTCTGGGTACCGACACCAACGGTTCTATCCGGGTTCCCGCCTCGCTGTGCGGCGTACTGGGGTTAAAACCCACGTTTGGGCGCTTATCACGCAGCGGCAGCCATCCGTTTGTCGCAAGCCTGGACCACATTGGCCCGCTGGCGCGTAACGTGGAAGATTTGGCCTGCGTTTATGACGCGCTCCAGGGACACGACGGGGAAGACAACTGGCAATCATCACGCGAGCCGGCCGCCACCCTGCCAGCGTTATCCTCGACAGGGGCGCTACGCTGTGCCGTGCTGGAGGGCTATTTTACAACCTGGTGTACGGCAGATGCCCGCGCCGCCGTCAACGCGGTAGCACAGGCTCTTGGAGCTAACCAGACGCAGGTATTGCCGGAAGCGGAGCTGGCACGTTCAGCCGCGTTCTTGCTTTCTGCGGCAGAAGGGGGTAACCATTACCTTCCTGCGCTACGAACGGATGCCGATACGTTTGAACTTAACTCCCGCGAGCGTTTGCTGGCAGGCGCAATGACCCCCTCGGCCTGGTATACCCAGGCACAGCGTTTCCGGGCCTGGTTTCGCGATAAAACGCTGCCGCTGTTTAACGATGTGGATCTGCTTCTGGCCCCGGCGACGCCCTGTAGTGCAACGCCGATTGGCGAGAGCACCATGCGCATTAACCATACCGATTTACCGATTAAAGCCAGTATGGGGATGCTGACGCAGCCCATCTCGTTTCTGGGCCTGCCCGTTGTCACCGTACCGGTGAAAACCGCTTCGGGATTACCCATTGGCGTACAGATTATTGCTGCCCCCTGGCAGGAGTCGCGCTGTCTCCAGGCGGCGTGGCGACTGGAGCAAGCGGGCATTCTTTACCCACAGGAAGCATGATGAACAGAGAACATATTGATCATCCGACAATATTGAATGAGGTCACCGCCGCGTTTTATCGTTATGAACAGGCGCTTATCAGTAATGATGTGGCAGTGCTGGATGAACTTTTCTGGGCGGACCCGCGCACAGTGCGCTACGGCGCAACAGAGAATTTGTATGGCATTGAGGCGATTCGCGAGTTTCGTAATGCGCGTCCGTCCGCCGGGCTGGACAGGCTGCTGCGTAACACCACGATCACCACCTACGGCGAGGATATGGCGGTGGCGAGTACGGAATTTACGCGCGAGAACAGTGAACGGGTGGGCCGCCAGATGCAGACCTGGGTGAAGTTTCCGTATGGCTGGCGGATTGTGGCGGCGCATGTCAGTTTGATGGGGTGATGCGTTTCCCCTCCCCCGGAAGGGGTGAGGGGGAGTGCCTGCGCCCTCTCCCCTTTAGAGAGAGCGGGGGTAAAAACTCACACTGGCGTATACGGATGGGTCTTTACCCAATGCCCGGCAATATCCTGACGGCGGCAAATCCACACATCTTCGTGGCTCTGCACATAGTCCAGAAAACGCTGCAATGCGCGGAAACGGCCGGGGCGGCCCAGTAACCGACAGTGCATACCAATCGACATCATCTTCGGCGATGTCTCACCCTCTTCATACAGCACATCGAAACTGTCTTTCAGGTAGGTATAAAACTGCTCGGCGGTATTAAAGCCCTGTGCGGTGGCAAAGCGCATATCGTTCGCATCCAGCGTATAGGGCACAATCAGGTGGGGTTTCTGATCGACCGTCGTCCAGAACGGCAGATCGTCGCCATAGTAATCACTGTCATAGAGCAGACCACCCTGCTCCACCACCAGCTTACGGGTGTTCGGGCTATCGCGGCCGGTGTACCAGCCGAGCGGTGCTTTGCCAAACAGTGCGGTGAGGATCTCCAGTGCCTGTTGCATATGCTGGCGCTCGGTCTGGATATCCATATTTTGATAGTGGATCCAACGCCAGCCGTGGCTCACCACATCATAATCCGCCGCTTTGATCGCCGCGACAATCTCCGGGTTACGCGCCAGCGCCATCGCGATACCAAACACCGTCAACGGCAGGCCGCGCTTCTGGAATTCATTGTGGATACGCCAGAAACCTGCGCGGGAACCGTATTCATACAGCGAGTCCATGGACATATGTATTGCCGGGTAACTCGCCGCGCCAATAATATCTGACAAAAACTGTTCAGAACCGGCGTCGCCATGCAGGACATGATTCTCACCGCCTTCTTCGAAATTCAGGACAAACTGCACGGCTATGCGCGCCCCGCCTGGCCACTGGGCATGAGGAGGTTTCCCGGCGTACCCCGCCATATCGCGCGGGTAGTCATCGGTAAAGTGCCATATAGGCTTGTCCGTATCTGAATGCATGCTGATTCGACCTCTCTTTGGGGCCGCTTTCAGCTCAGTATTTCAAAGCATCCTGAAAGCGGCTTTTTATTGGGATACGCCAGATCGCCGTACTTGCTGGTACCAAGCCCCAGTGCCAGGAGAGATTCCACCATTTTCACCGCGGCAGTGACGCCATCGATCACCGGAATACCCAGCTCCTGCGTCAGCTCGCTGGCAAGGTTCGCCATCCCGCCACAGCCGAGAACAATAGCGCCGCTATTATCTTCCCGTCTGGCTTGTATACAACGCTCGCGTACTTTCTGTTGAGCAAGACCCGTGCCATCTTCTAACGCCAGCACCGGTAAATCGATCGCATGCAGTGCGGCGCAGTGATGCCCGAAGCCATATTGCTGCAATAAATGGCGGGCGATAATCACCGTGCGCGGTAAGGTGGTAACGATAGAAAAACGGGTCGCAACCACCGTGGCGACATGCATTGCCGCTTCGGCAATCCCTACCACCGGCCCGGTTGCCAGCTCACGAGCCGCCAGAAGCCCCGGATCGCCAAAGCAGGCAATCACATGACCTTGCGCCCCCTGCGCCATGCCTTTTTTTATCTGTTCCAGCACGCCAATGGCGGCGATTGCCTCATCAAAATGCCCTTCAATCGACGCCACACCCTGGGTCGGACAGCTGGCGAGGATCGTCGTACCTGGCGCAGCGACACTACGGGCCGCGCTGGCAATGGTGTGTGTCATTTCAGGACTGGTATTAGGGTTGATCACCTGTATACAGAATTGCGTCATGCCTGTTCTCCTTGAGTGCCAAACAGCCGCGCAAAATCGGGAAGGATATCGCCGCCACGCTCAAAGCTGAGGCTCGAGACAATATGATCAAAGTGATGCGCCATGGCGTGACTCAGCGCAGCGCCATCTTTTTTACGCAGTAGTTCGATGAGCTTGTCGTGGTCATCGCAGCGGCAACCACGCTGCCAGGGCGCGCCCCAGGCGGCAATCACCAGCGACGAACGTTGCGCCAGTGTGGTCACAATATCGGTCACCACCGCGTTGCCAGAGATAGCCTGCAGCTGGATATGAAATGCTGCGGAATAACGAATCGCTGCCGCGCCGTCATGGTTCTGATGCGCCTCTTCTTCCTGCGCGATGATTTTTTCCAGTCCGACAATATGTGGCGGCTGCAAATGCTCAAGCACCTGCGGCAGGTTGGCGCACTCGATCATTTTGCGGGTGGAGAAGATCGATTTCGATTCATCTATATCCGGTTTGGCGACGAATGCACCACGTCTGGGCGTCATGGTGACCATTTGCACCGTCGCAAGGCGCGTCAGGACCTTGCGGATCCCCGTGCGGCTAACGCCAAACACGTCGGCCAGGGCTTCTTCGGGTAATTTGCTGCCTGGTGGCAGTTGATGTTCGACGATGGCGGTCATCAGCGACTGCCAGATGAAATTTTCTTTATCTTCCAGGTCTGCTGGGGTCTGTAGCCCCGTTGGCTGCTTCATTGGGAAATTCCTTTGTTACGCATTTCTTATCTCTTTGTATACATCATTAAGATATTTTGTATACATAAAATTAAAACCTGGCCTGGTTCATGCAATACAGGATGGCAGACATAACGTCACAATCTGTATTCAGAGGAGCAGATTCCATGCCAAACCTTGAACCAAATTACAAAGACAGTTACAGCCCAAGACTCACTAACAACGATTTGGCCCCGACGCGCGACCAGAACTGGACGTGGTACAACATCTTCTCTTTCTGGATGTCCGACGTACATAGCATGGGCGGATACGTGGTCGCGGCCAGCTTTTTCGCACTCGGCCTTGCCAGCTGGCAGGTATTACTGTGCCTGTTGCTGGGCATCTGTATTGTGCAGTTGTGCGCAAACCTTGTCGCCAAACCAAGCCAAATGGCTGGCGTGCCCTATGCGGTGATCTGTCGCCAGGCATTTGGCGTGTTCGGTGCCAATATTCCTGCCGTCATTCGTGGCCTTATCGCCTTCGCCTGGTATGGTATACAAACCTATCTGGCGGCCAACGCATTAATGCTGGTGATGTTGAAATTCTGGCCTTCTCTGGCCCCCATGACCGAAGGACATTTCCTTGGCCTGTCACATTTAGGCTGGGTCTGCTTCGGCATTATGTGGGTATTGCAGGCGCTGGTGTTCTGGCACGGAATGAGCGCGATTAAACGCTTTATTGATATCGCAGGCCCGGCAGTCTACGTGGTGATGCTGGCGCTGGCAGTGTGGATCCTGTCGCAAACCGGCTTTAGCGGCATCTCATTTACCCTTGCCAGCAAAGAGTTGACCGCGGGCGAGCAAACCTGGCAGATGATTACCGCGACGGCGCTGGTGGTCTCTTATTTCTCCGGGCCACTGCTGAATTTTGGCGACTTCTCTCGCTACGGCAAAAGCATGCAGGAGATTCGTCGCGGTAACCGCTGGGGTCTGCCGTTCAACTTCCTGCTGTTCTCCATCGTTACCGTGGTCATCGTGTCGGGTACACAGTCGCTGTTCGGCAAAATGATCACTGACCCAATCGAAACCGTCAGCCACGTAGGCAACAGCCTGGCGATGGCGATTGGCCTGCTGACCATGATCATTGCCACCATCGGGATAAACATTGTGGCGAACTTCGTCTCCCCGGCGTTCGATTTCTCTAACTGCTCACCGCAGAAAATCAGCTTCCGCACCGGCGGAATGATCGCGGCTGTCGGCTCCGTGTTGCTGACGCCGTGGAACCTGTTCCAGTCACCGGAACTGATCCATTATACGCTGGATGTTCTGGGCTCCTTTATCGGGCCGCTGTTCGGTATCCTGCTGGCCGATTTTTACCTGATTAAGCGCGGAAAGGTATTTGTCGACGATCTGTTTACCGTCTCCCCGAACGGACGCTACTGGTACAAAAACGGTATCAACCCGAAAGCGGTTGCCGCGCTGGTGCCATCGGTCGCCGTGTGCCTGATCATTAGCTTTATTCCGTCACTGCACGAAGTGGCGAACTTTAGCTGGTTTATCGGCGTATTCCTGGGCGCAGGCAGCTACCGCTGGATTGCGCGCCACGATCGTGAAGGCGTTAGCGAAGGGTTTGCTCCGCGTCGCGCAACGGCGAAAGAGTAAATGTAAAAAGGCCCGGACTGGGGTGGTCCGGGCCTGATGCATCAATTTTCGTTTATTTTTAAGCAAAACAAATCGATGCGTAAAAAGTGGAGAAGCCTTTTGGGTTTCGTCATGGACTTTCGTCTTCCGGATTTTAAGCTCAGAAGTCCTTTCTGGCCTGTCTTTTTATAGACATTGACCCAGTGCCGAAAAACAGCTTCATTTGAGATATTAAACCGTGCCACAACCTCGCGCATTGAAAGTTCTTCACTGGGAACAGTCAGCAGGAACGCCGGAGAATGACGGTCATTTTTCCAGGTGATGCCATCAATACCATGCAACTACAATAATTTCATATCTACGCGAGATATACATATTGAGAGTTGATAAAAACCTGTACTCATCGTATCAGGTATATGTAATAGCTCGATAAAACAGAATGAATTGAGCTAAAAGACATGAAGGTTTATGACCGAGAATGAGATAAAAATTATTCAGGCAGATTATATAAAATCCGTAGCGAGACTCAGAGAGGAAGATATCAACAGACGAAAAAAAACCGCATTCGTTTTACAACGGTGCGGTTTTCTTACTTATCAGATGTCACCGACACCTGAACTAAATGTTGGCGGAACGGACGGGACTCGAACCCGCGACCCCCTGCGTGACAGGCAGGTATTCTAACCGACTGAACTACCGCTCCGCGATGTTCCCGTTGGGGAACGAGGCGCATATTACGGATTGTGCTTAGAGCCGTCAACGCTTTTTCTGATGATTTGTATCGTTTGCTGCAAAAATCACCCAAAGCGCCATTTTATCATCAAAAGTTAAGGGGTTACGCGCGCCAGAGACAGCTTCCGCCCTTTTTTTGCACCAGGTCCAGGCGAGACTCATGCGCCGCCAGCTCTTCATCACTGGCTAAAACAACCCGTAACTTATTTGCCTGACGGACAATGCGCTGAATACTGGTTTCCCCCTGCTGCTGTTGCCCCTCACCTTCCATTGAAAAAGCCATTGAAGTTTGACCACCGGTCATCAGCAGATATACATCAGCCAGAATCTGGGAGTCGAGTAACGCCCCGTGCAGAGTACGTTTACTGTTATCGATTTCATAACGTGAGCAAAGCGCATCCAGACTATTACGCTTGCCGGGAAACATACGCCGCGCCAGCGCCAGACTATCGGTGACCTTGCAGAACGTCTCAGTCTTTGGAATGCCGCGATTTAGTTTGCTGAATTCATAATCAAGAAAGCCGATGTCGAACGATGCGTTATGAATGACGAGCTCAGCACCGCGCACATATTCGATAAACTCATCAGCAATGTCGCCAAACGTTGGTTTATCAAGCAAAAATTCATCCGCAATACCGTGAACGCCAAATGCTTCTGGATCAACCAGACGATCGGGCTTGAGATAGATGTGGAAGTTATTCCCCGTCAGGCGACGGTTAATCACTTCGACGGCACCGATCTCAATGATTTTGTGCCCTTCATAGTGTGCGCCGATCTGGTTCATACCGGTGGTTTCGGTATCGAGGACGATCTGTCGAGTAATTGCAGTGCTCATAGCGGTCATTTATGTCAGACTTGTCGTTTTACAGTTCGATTTCAATTACAGGAAGTCTACCAGAGATGCTCAAGCAGGTAGAAATTTTCACCGATGGCTCTTGCCTGGGTAACCCAGGGCCCGGTGGCTATGGCGCGATTCTACGCTTTCGCGGCCGCGAAAAAACATTCAGCGAAGGTTATCGTCTGACCACTAACAACCGCATGGAGCTGATGGCCGCGATTGTCGCGCTGGAAGCCCTCAAAGAACATTGCGAAGTCATTCTTAGCACCGACAGCCAGTATGTTCGCCAGGGGATCACCCAGTGGATCCACAACTGGAAAAAGCGCGGCTGGAAAACCGCAGAAAAAAAACCGGTGAAAAACGTCGATCTCTGGCAACGCCTGGATGCCGCTCTCGGCGAGCATAAAATCCGTTGGGAATGGGTAAAAGGCCACGCCGGGCACCCGGAAAATGAACGCTGTGATGAACTTGCTCGCGCCGCAGCATTGAAGCCAACGCAGGAGGATATCGGCTATCTGGCCGATCAGGGTTGACGTGTCTGGCGGGTTGCACTAACGGTCTGGCGTACGCTGGGTTTTGCCCGGCGCATCTTCATTGGATTGAGCGTTAACGGGATCGTGCGTTTACGCGCCACTATTAATTGCATGCAACCCAATGCGGGCAGATGGGTGTTTAACAATTTCCCCCCCTGTTTCGTCCAGGGAATGACCCGAAAACGGCTATAATGAAGCACCTCAAAATTCAGCAGAGATAGCCAGTCAAGCTGGCGCATCAGGGTAAACATACGGCTGCTGATTGCAGGCGAACGGCGTACAAACGGAATAGCTTTCCCTATTCCCAGCAGGCTGACAGGATTGAAACCGCTAATCACCAACCAGCCATCATCGATCAGCACACGATCGACCTCCTGTAGCAGGCGATGCGGATCAGGACACCAGGCTAGCGTGTGGCCCAGCAGGCAGGCATCGACGGATTTCGCCGCAAAAGGAAGGTGCAATGGATCAGCGCGAACGTGAACAGGGTCGCCGGTGAGTGAAACATTAACCTGATGGGAAATAGCGCAACTTTCAGCATTGATTTCTGCGCTGAGATTGCCAATCTTAAGCAGATGAAATCCATACATTTTTGCAAACCATGGTCTGAGCTCTTTCTCCAGTGCTTCACGGTAATACTCGCCCTTAGGCAACTCAGCCCAATGTGTCGGTGCTATGTACTTACGGGGAGTCCTTGCCGGTTTCATCACAACCTTCCATTAAGCTTTAAGAGGTAACTATGAATCTTACCAGTATTCCCGCATTTCAGGACAATTACATCTGGGTGTTAAGTGAAGATGACGGCCACTGCCTGATTGTTGATCCCGGCGAGGCAGCCCCCGTCTTAAAAGCTCTCGAAGAGAATCACTGGCAGCCCGCTGCAATTCTGCTCACGCATCATCATAACGATCATGTTGGCGGCGTGCAGGAACTGCGCCAGAAATTTCCGAATATTGTGGTTTATGGACCGGCAGAGACACAACATAAGGGAGCGACAAAAATCGTCGGTGAGGGCGATCGGCTGCAGATTCTAGGACATGAATTCAGCGTATTTCACACGCCAGGTCACACTTTAGGACATATCTGTTACTTTAGCGCACCTTATCTTTTTTGTGGCGATACGATGTTTTCTGGCGGATGCGGAAGACTCTTCGAAGGCACGGCAGATCAGATGTTTGCCTCTTTTTGTAAGATTGATGCGCTTCCTGACGATACGCTTATTTGTTGCGCACATGAGTATACTTTAGGAAATATTAAGTTTGCTCTTAGTCTCTTACCCCACGATCCTGACCTTAACGAATATTATCGAAAAGTTAATGAGTTACGTGCAAAAAATCAAAAAACACTCCCCACAACTCTGAAAATTGAGCGTCGCATTAATGTTTTTTTACGCACACAAGATCCTGATTTAATTGAAGTAATAAATAAAGAAACAACGTTGCAACAAGCTAATGAGCGTTTTGCCTGGTTAAGGTCAAAGAAAGATAACTTCTGACAATTGCGGGTTGCCTTTTTAAAACTTCGCCGTTATGATCGCTCGTCTTTTAAGCAACTATTGACACACACATGAAGGCAAAAGCGATATTATTCGCCTCTGTCCTGCTTGTGGGGTGCCAGGCGTCTAAGAACGATGGTACCGTACAACAGCACGCACAGAGCCTTTCTGCAGCTGGTCAAGGGGAAGCAGGGAAGTTTACAAGTCAGGCGCGGTGGATGGACGATGGAACATTCGCCGGGCAGGAGCAAGACTTGTGGGCTTCCATAAGCGACGAGCTAAAGATGGGAATTCCGGAAAATACCCGGATTCGCGAACAGAAACTAAAGTATTTAAGCAATAAGAGCTATCTCCACGATGTAACTTTACGGGCAGAGCCGTATATGTACTGGATAGCAGGGCAAGTTAAAAAACGTAACATGCCCATGGAACTGGTACTACTACCCATAGTGGAGAGCGCTTTTGACCCACATGCAACGTCTGGTCGCAATGCCGCAGGCATTTGGCAGATCATTCCAAGCACGGGTCGTAACTATGGTTTAAAACAGACTCGCAGCTACGATGCGCGTCGTGACGTGGTGGCATCCACAACGGCTGCCCTCGACATGATGCAGCGTTTGAACCGTATGTTTGATGGCGACTGGTTATTAACCGTTGCCGCCTATAACAGCGGTGAAGGGCGAGTACTGAAGGCAATGAAAGTGAATAAGGCGCGGGGGAAACCCACGGACTTCTGGTCACTTTCACTGCCACAGGAAACCAAAATTTATGTGCCAAAAATGCTGGCATTGAGTGACATACTCAAGAACAGCAAACGGTACGGTGTGAGTCTGCCAACGTCAGACGAAAGCCGTGCACTGGCGCGTGTCAGGTTGAGCAATCCGGTGGAGCTGGATCAACTGGCGGATATGGCGGGTATTTCGGTCAGCAAACTTAAGACCTTCAACGCAGGCGTTAAAGGATCAACCTTAGGTGAAAGCGGGCCGCAATATGTCATGGTGCCTCAGAAACATGCGGATCAGTTGCGTGAGTCTCTTGCGTCAGGTGAAATCGCCGCCGTTCAGCCAACGCTGGTTGCGGAAAATACGCCGCTTGCCAGTCGCAGCTATAAAGTGCGCTCAGGTGATACTATTTCGGGTATTGCGTCACGTCTTGGCGTGACGACAAAAGATCTCCAGCAGTGGAATAACCTGCGTGGAGCAAACCTGAAAGTGGGTCAGAACCTGACGGTTGGCGCAGGCAGCAGTGCGACGCGTCTTGCGAACAATAGCGATAGTATTACCTATCGCGTACGCAAAGGAGATTCGCTATCCAGCATTGCTAAACGCCACGGCGTTAATATCCGTGACGTCATGCGATGGAACAGCGATACCGACAATCTGAAACCAGGCGATCAGCTGACGTTGTTTGTGAAAAACAGCACGTCGCCAGACTCCTGAAGCAAGAAATATCAAAAAGGCACCGTTTCCCCCGGTGCCTTTTTTGTTATGCGCTTTTCTGCGCTTCGGCCATGATGGTGTCACTGGTAAAAGAGCCGTTCTCTGTCAATTCGAAGTAGTGCTTCACCTCCTGCGATGCACTTTGCTGATACAGCCTGATGGCTTCGCTCAGCGCCGGTGGCGTACGCATACGCGCAATCCACGAACCGTATTCTAATGGCAAGCGATCGGTGATGAGATTACACGTCGTCAGGCCTGCATCATTAAGCAGCGAAAGCCATTCGCCGCTGGAATAATTGCGTACGTGTGAAGTATCGCGTAACGCTTCGACCGTCTGCAGCCAGATGTCCCGCACCGGATGTCCTGGAGACATCACGTCCATAATAATGACCCTTCCACCGGGCTTAAGCACACGCTTCACTTCGCGCAGCGCCTGCCCAACATCATGCCAGTGGTGGGCAGAATAACGACTGATCACCACATCAAACGAGCTGTCATCAAAGGGCAGAATCTCAGCATAACCCTGACATGTCGTCACATTGTCCAGGCCGCGTTCTTTTGCTGCTTTGGCCACCACGTCCAGCATCTGGCTGGAAAGGTCGTATGCCGTTACCTGTGCAACCTGACCCACGGCCACAAAACTGGCATGCCCTGCTCCACAGCCTAAATCCAGCACCCTGGCCTCCGGAAATGCACTAAGCCGTTCCGCCAGCCGTTGTAAATCACGGCCAGAAGCATGTACTGCGCTGGTTAAATAGGCACTAGCTTGTGCACCAAACTGCTTTTCGACGTTGTCATGATGGGAACCTGTGGTCATTGTGTTGTCCTTAATTGAGTTGAAATAAAGGGCAGCACCTCGGATCAGGCCTGCCCGACGGCAGACCTGACATAACCATTACTGATCAGGCTTGCCGGGACTGAATTCTACTAGTAGCGGGTTGTGGTCGGATGCGCGCGTAACCAGCACGGAGGCTTCCTGCACGTTCAGACCACGATAAAAGACAAAATCCAGAGGGCGACCAAACGCCCGACGGCGATTGTCATCCGTAAAGCGTACCTGACGCAGTGACATCTCACGCGAGAAGCGATAAAGCGCATTCATACGTGGACGACTCCAGGCGTTGAAATCGCCGGCCATGATAACCGGGCCATTGTGACGCAGGATTTGATCACCAATTGGCAGAAGCTGTTTACTGTAAACATCGACGCCAAGGCTGAAATTCACCGCATGCACGTTCACCACCATCAGGTTTCGCATATCCGGCAATGGATAAACCGTCACCAGCGCTGATTTGGCAAGGCGCAGGATCGGCTCTCGCTCTCGCAACGGACAGCAATAGACCGGATGAGCGGAAGAGAGCGTCATCACACCGGAGGGATGTTGAGGCAAAACAAATGCGGGAACCTGATCGGCGGCGAGATAGTTAGTGGTCGCAAACCTGACCAGTTCAGGCGTAGTTTGCGCTTCCTGCAATAAAACCAAATGCGCGTCTTTGCCAAAACTCTGCAAAACGGAGAGCCACTCGGCGCGCTGCTGTTTGAAGATATTCCATACCAGAACCCGGATTTTGTCATCACTGCTCAGGGGGGCACCCGCTGGCAATGCCTTACCAATACTCGCGAAGGACCCCGGCGGCATAATGCGCTCCGCAGGTTGTCCGGCAACATATCGCATGGCATAGGTATTTTTGGGCACTTTCGGTTTTAAACCTCTTCGTTTTAAACCCCGGAACAACAATAGGGGTCATTCAGTTATAGGGATTTTAGCGCAGAGTTTCAACGACAATGGGCAGAAAAGCCTCAAGTAAAAGTGAGTAAGCGCTCAATCACATCAATGAATAAATAGAGTATGGCAGGGAAGCTGGCAGGATGATTTAATAGCCAGACGATTATAATAGAGATCAACTATTGCTACAGGCGCAACAATGAAAGCCACCTCAGAAGAAATGATGATATTTGTCGCCGTTGTGGAAAGCGGCAGCTTTAGCCGTGCCGCAGAACGCCTGGGCCAGGCTAATTCAGCTATCAGCCGGGCAATAAAAAAACTGGAGAGTAAACTGGGGGTTAACCTGCTTAATCGCACAACTCGTCAGTTGAGCCTTACAGAAGAAGGCGAGCGCTATTTTCGTCGGATTCAGGGCGTGCTGCAGGAGATGGCAGCCGCAGAGACCGAGGTAATGGAGGCCAAACTGACACCCCGCGGCGTTTTACGCATTGATGCCGCTACGCCTGTGATGCTGCATTTTGTGATGCCGATGATTAGGCCCTTTCGCGAACGCTACCCGGAAATAACATTGTCGCTGGTTTCCAGTGAAACTTTTATCAATTTAATCGAACGAAAAGTAGATGTCGCGATCCGCGTGGGTAAGCTGACCGACTCCAGTCTGCGGGCCCGACCAATTTTTACCAGCTACCGCAAACTGATTGCATCACCGGATTATCTCGACCGCTGCGGTATACCCGAAACTGCAGAAGATTTAAAAAATCATACCTGTCTCGGGTTTACCGAACCTGTCTCGCTGAATACCTGGCCCGTTGCCGCCCAGGATGGCCAACTTTATGAAATCGACTGCAGCATTTCTTCTAACAGCGGTGAGACGCTTAAACATCTCTGCCTGAGCGGTAACGGTATCGCCAGCCTGTCTGATTTTATGATCGCAAAAGAGCTGGAAAGCGGCGAGCTGGTGGAAGTCCTGGCGAGCAAGCGTTTACCGGTTGAGACACCATTCAGCGCGGTCTACTACAGCGACCGGGCTGTCAGTACACGCATACGAGCGTTTATTGATTTCATTAGCGAATATCATTCCTGATACTCCTCTGGTTCGCCTCGCGCGTGCTTTCAAACTCTTTATCTCATTTCACTCTGTGCAGAGTAAATCGACTCAATCATAGTAACTTGCATTTTGATAGTTACTATGAGAATGTGCTTTCCAGATAAGTTCTGGAGAGAAGAAATGAAAAACGAACCGCTTTGCGAAGCCCCTTGCCCCATCGCCAGGAGTCTGGGCCGCATTGGTGATAGCTGGAGCATAATAATTCTGCGTGATGCTTTCGCAGGCTTTACCCGTTTCGATGAATTTCAAAAAAGCGCAAACGTGGCGCCCAATATTCTTTCACGACGCCTGAAGGAGTTGGTGGACGACGGTTTACTGGAAAAAGTCTGTTACAGCAGTACGCCCCCTCGCTACGAGTACCATTTAACCGAGCGTGGACGTGATTTTCGCCCGGTAATCATCGCGCTTGCCGAATGGGGCAATCGTCATTTTGCAACGGAAGGCCGTCAGATCCAGTTGGTCGAGAAAGAGACCCAGCGTCTGGTTCACGCCATAATGGTCGATGCCGAAACCGGCCATCCCCTTACGCCCGAGAAATACGCTTTGGTTCCAGGCCCCGCCGCTTCTCCCATGATTCGTTATCGCCATGACTATCTGCAACGCAAACGTGCTGGTGACAACACACAAAAATTCGCGCCGCAATTACATCTGGATCAGCATCATGAATCTTAAGAGTAAAAAACGCGCCGTTACCTTATCGTTATCCGGGATCGCTGTATTAGGTGCAGTAGGTTATGGTGCCTGGTGGTATACAAATGCCCGTTTTTTGCAGTCGACGGACGATGCTTACGTTGGTGGAGATATCAGCGCCATTTCGGCGAAAGTCTCTGGTTATATTCAGGAGATCGCCATAAAAGACAATATGCCAGTGAAAAAAGGTGAGTTACTTGTTCGCCTTGATGCAAGGGACTATCAGGCGGCACTGGCAAAAGCGGAAGGTGAAGTTGCTGCTCAACAAGCGGCGATGGCTGACCTTATTGCCACCCGACAATTGCAACTGGCGACCATCGAAGGTTCGGCTGCCAGCCTGGGGGCCGCACAAGCAACCACGCTGAAAACGGCGGGCGACAGCCGCCGCTACAATGCGCTGGCGCAGACGGTAGCTATCTCAGCACAGGTGCGAGAAAACGCCGAGGCAGATTACCATCGAGCCAGGGCAGAAGAAGGCAAAGCCCGGGCAGATAAAGCTGTTGCCGAACGCCAGCTATTGGTGCTTGATGCACGGGAAAAACAAACTCGCGCAGCCCTCGCTCAGGCACAGGCAGGACTGGATATGGCCCGTCTCAATCTCAGCTATACAGAGATCCGCGCTCCTTTTGATGGCGTTGTTGGCAATAGACGCGCATGGTCTGGCTCATTCGTGAGTAGCGGTACGCAGTTGCTTTCTCTGGTCCCCAGTCACGATTTATGGGTAGACGCCAACTTCAAAGAAAATCAGCTGGCGAATATGCGCCCCGGCCAGCCAGCGACAGTGGTCGCAGATGTTATGCCAGGACATACCTTTACCGGACATGTCTTGAGCCTTTCTCCTGCAACCGGTTCCCGCTTCAGTCTTCTGCCTGCTGAAAACGCAACCGGTAATTTCACCAAAATTGTTCAGCGCATCCCGGTTCGCATAGCTCTGGATGGCGAAGCGTCAAAATTAGGACTTCTGCGCCCTGGTTTGTCTGTCTCTGTTACCGTGGATGAAAAGAGTCGCCAATGAGTACTGCAATTGCCCCAGCGCAGCTGCAGGGCACGGCGCTGCCAATGAACCAAAAGCTCTTTGCTTTCGCCACTATGTGCCTCGGAATGTTCATTGCATTGCTGGATATTCAAATCGTCTCGGCATCTCTACGTGATATCGGCGGCGGTCTTTCTGCTGGCGATGATGAAACAGTGTGGGTGCAAACCAGCTATCTGATCGCAGAGATCATTATCATTCCCCTGTCAGGATGGCTTGCCAGGGTGATGTCGACCCGCTGGCTTTTTGCCGCGTCGGCTGCTGGTTTTACGCTGATGAGCCTGCTGTGTGGATGGGCGTGGAATATCCAGAGCATGATTACTTTTCGTGCGTTGCAGGGGCTGGCCGGAGGCTCAATGATCCCGCTGGTATTCACGACTGCATTTGCATTTTTTCAGGGCAAACAGCGTGTTATCGCCGCTGCCACGATTGGCGGTCTTGCTTCGCTGGCACCGACGCTGGGTCCTACGGTAGGGGGCTGGATCACTGAAAATTTCAGCTGGCACTGGTTGTTTTTTATCAACATATTGCCAGGCACTTATATTGCGATAACAGTACCTTTGCTGGTTAATATTGATGCGCCAGGCCCTGGGTTATTGCGCGGCGCGGACTACCTCAGCATCGTACTTTTAGCAGTGTCCCTGGGTTGTCTGGAGTATACGCTTGAGGAAGGACCACGCTGGGGCTGGTTTGATGACAGCACCCTGACCATCACGGGTTGGCTGGCGTTGTTGTGCGGGATAGCTTTTGTCATACGGACACTGCGCCATTCCCAGCCAGTCATGGATCTACGCGCGCTTTCCGATCGTACATTCACTCTGGGCTGTTACTTTTCATTTATGGCCGGGGTCGGGATCTTCTCCACTATCTATCTGACGCCACTTTTTCTGGGTATGGTCCGAGGTTTTAGCGCACTGGATATCGGCCTTGCTATCTTCTCCACTGGCTTGTTCCAGGTACTTTCGATCCCTTTTTATTCCTGGCTTGCCAACAAAGTGGACTTGCGTTGGCTACTCATGGCCGGACTGCTGGGATTTGCCTTCTCAATGTACAGCTTTATTCCACTCACCCACGACTGGGGAGCGAAAGAACTCCTGTTGCCTCAGGCGTTTCGCGGTCTCGCACAGCAATTCGCCGTTGCCCCGACTGTCACGCTTACGCTTGGCAGTTTGCCTCCCGCACGTCTAAAACTAGCATCAGGGCTGTTTAACTTAATGCGTAATCTGGGTGGTGCTATTGGTATCGCGCTTTGCGGTACCGTTATCAACGATCGTACAAATCTTCATTACAGTCGCCTTGCCGATCATCTTAACAGTACAAACCTCAACTTAAGCGATTTTGTACAGACTCGCGCCGCAGTATTAATGAATCAGGGGATGGACACCAGTTCAGCACAGACAGCCGCCCTGAAAAATCTGGCTGCATTAGCACTAAGAGAAGCAAGGACGCAGGCATTTGCCGACGCGTTCTATTTGATCATGATCGGATTCTTAATTGCCGCTGCGCTGGTCCCTTTTATGAAGAAGCCGCAGGCATAGCATGACAACATCAGGAGAGATTTATGAGTAGTCTACAAAGACGCATTGTCGTGACAGGGATGGGCATTGTCAGCCCGCTGGGTTGCGGCGTCCAACATGTCTGGCAATCGCTGCTGGAAGGGAAGTCGGGTATCCGATCACTGCCTGAATCGGTCGTCGAAGATATCGCCTGTAAAGTGGCAGGCCAGGTTCCCACAATTGAAGAAGATCCCCGGCACGGTTTTGATCCACTATCCGCTATTCCGGCAAAAGAGCGCAAGAAGATGGATCGCTTCATTGAATTTGCTCTGGTGGCAGCACAGGAAGCACTTCATCAGGCGAACTGGTTTCCACAAGAGCAGGCGCTAAAAGATCGTACTGCGACCATCATTGCGACAGGTATTGGTGGCTTTAGTCAAATAGCCGAGGCAGTACAGACAACCGAACATCGCGGTCCACGCAAATTATCCCCTTTCACGATCCCCTCTTTCCTGGCAAACCTGGCAGCAGGCCATGTTTCTATCGCGCATGGTTTTCGCGGCCCCATAGGTGCGCCGGTTACTGCCTGTGCAGCCGGCGCACAGGCTATCGGAGATGCTGCAAGGTTAATACGGGCCGGTGAAGCAGACATTGCACTGTGTGGAGGCAGCGAGGCCGCAATCCATCGTGTTAGTCTGGCGGGTTTCGCTGCGGCCAGGGCGCTTTCGAGTGGATTTAATGATAATCCAGCCGAGGCATCGCGACCATTTGATCAGGACAGAGATGGCTTCGTGATGGGAGAAGGCGCAGGTCTTCTGGTGATTGAGTCGCTCGAACATGCACTCGCTCGTGGAGCGACACCGCTGGCAGAACTGGTGGGGTATGGTACCAGCGCCGACGCCTATCACCTTACGGCAGGGCCGGAAGATGGCAATGGCGCACGACGTGCAATGGAAGCTGCATTGCAGCAGGCGGGGATCGTGCCGGATCAGGTGCAACATATCAATGCGCATGCCACATCAACGCAGGTTGGAGATAAAGGCGAACTGGCGGCAATACGTGCGCTCTTTGCTGAACATCCGGTTGCCATTACATCAACAAAATCTGCCACCGGACATTTACTGGGTGCGGCAGGGGGTATTGAAGCGATCTTCACCATCCAGGCGTTGCGTGATCAAATAGCACCACCTACCCTGAATCTGCATAATCCGGATATTGCTGCAACTGGCATGCGCCTTGTGGCGCTAGCAGCACAGCCGCTAACGATGGAATATGCGCTTTCAAACGGATTTGGTTTTGGCGGTGTGAATGCCAGCCTGCTGCTAAAACGGTGGGATGACTGACAGTAATAATGAGACAAAGGGCCTTGCGCCCTTTGTTTCGCCTGCTTTGCGATAAATGAGCAGA
>NZ_JBCIVJ010000030.1:0-39952 GCF_039409775.1 Phytobacter palmae
TCTCTGTGGTGTCTGACACGACTGGAGCATAACGGCAGGCCTGCTGTGGGAATAAATCGTTTATCAGCCGCTTATAAGTGGAACGCTTCAACTTCCCGTAAGAGCGTGCTGGCCTGCTGACTTAACGAGTTTGCTGCGGTGGCCATCTGTTCCACCATCGCCGCATTTTGCTGCAGGTTACCTTCCATCTGGCTTACGGCAATATTGACCTGTTCGATGCCATGACTCTGCTCGCTGGAAGAATGATTGACCTGGTTAATGAGATGTGTCGTTTCGTCCACCATTCCCAGGGCGTTATTCATTTTGGTTGTGACGCTGGCTGCATATACGACGCCTTTGTTGATATTTTTCAGCGCCTCTTCAATTAAGTCGCGAATATCGCGGGCGGCCACGGAGGAACGCTGGGATAACGAACGCACTTCCCCTGCCACCACGGCGAACCCTTTGCCCTGCTCACCGGCACGAGCAGCCTCCACGGCCGCATTAAGCGCAAGAATATTGGTTTGAAAAGCGATGCCGTCAATGATGGATGTAATTTCTGCAATCTTGCTTGAAGATAAGGAAATATCGTCAATAGACCCTTTCAGAGCACCGAGTTCCTGGTGACTTTCATTCACCATCGACTGAACCTGTCCAATATATGCATTCGCCTGTTTGGCGTTATCCATATTATGATTTACGGTGACAGACAGCTCATTCATACTAGCCGCCGTCTTCTCAAGAGACGAAGCCTGAGATTCAGTTCGTGAAGAGAGATCGTCGTTACTTACCGCTATTTCATTCGCAGCGGTATCTACTTCTTTGCTGGCATCTTTGACGCTTGATAATACTCCCCTGATCTTCTCAACCAGCCCATTAAAACTTTTTGCCGTAACACCAAGCTCATCATTCTTATCAATATTTAATCGAAGGGTGAGATTTAGCGTATCGCTGATAGTTGCCATGCTTTCCTGAAGAGTACGTAGCCCTTTTCTCAGATATGTCAGGATTTGCCATGAGAAAAGAGCAATAACAACCACTGCAGAAATAATGATGATGCTCAGAAACCACACAGTATTATGATATTGATTGTGGTTCTCCTCAGCATAATTAACAGCTATTTTATAATTATACTCTAACATTTCCTGTATAGCCGCGCTAAGCGCCACAGAAGCAGTGGCCGTCGCTCCCCCGTCAGACACCATTAATCTGGCTGCATCGATCCCCTCTTGCTCGTAGACATTTTTCATGTCCATTACTTTTACTTTATATTCTTCAAACGTGCGGATAGTTTTTTTAATTAATTCACCATCATTGGGGTCGGAAACGAGTTTTGATTGATATTCATTCAGTATGCTACTGACTTTATTTAACTCGCTGGTTGCCGTAGCAATATGTTTTTCAAACACGACTTTATCATTTACCAGCAATGACATGAGAATCTGACGCCGCGCCTCTTCCCTGTGTAACAAAGCTTCACTGAGTTTACTGATACTCGGCATACTATTTGTTGTCACATATTCAAATCTGTCTTGTGCGTTATTGAGCGCTTTCAGGCTTAGCCCACCAAGAGTGATCATTATCATAATTGAAAAAACAAATATTAAAGTCAGTTTCTTAAGAATGGTCATGTTCAGCCTCATCAACGCATATACAGTGTTATTTTTATCGGCGCCGGTGTGCTTACCTTTATATCTGTAGCAACAAAAATTTTAGTTAAGTCACGCTTACTCTATTTTAAGCAACGTTAAATGCTTCTCCTGCGAATTAATTTTAAGAAGGGATTTCACAAATAAAACACGTTTTTATCGCCAGGATATAACATGCTATAAATTAAATTGCAGTAAGCGCTTTTTTAGTCGCAAGCACATAGCTGCAATATATTATATACAAACTGTTTGCATTATTACGCCACGGGCGGAAAACCATCACCGTTTTTCATCCATGATGACGGCTATCTCAGATAATACGCAGTCCGGTTATTCAGGCAAGAGAACGCTTGATAGCATCACCTGATCCGGACTGCGTTTTTTAAACTTTCCACTGACGAGGGAGGTTATTTGCCCGAAAGTTCCCGACGGATGATTTCCGCACCTGCGCTTAACGCGTTGAGCTTACCATTAGCGACCCGGCGCGATAAAGGCGTCATGCCACAGTTGGTCGAAGGATAAAGCTTATCGGCATCAACAAACCGGAGGGCCTGGCGCAGCGTACTGGCGACCTCTTCTGGTGTCTCAATGGCCGATGTCGCCACGTCAATCGCCCCCACCATCACTTTTTTACCGCGAATCAGTTCCAGCAGTTCCATTGGAACTCGCGAGTTGTGGCATTCCAGCGAGATAATATCGATATTTGACGTCTGCAATTTCGGAAACGCCTCTTCGTATTGCCGCCACTCAGAGCCCAGCGTCTTTTTCCAGTCAGTGTTGGCTTTAATACCATAGCCGTAACAGATATGTACCGCTGTTTCACATTTCAGCCCTTCGATGGCCCTTTCTAAGGCGGCAACTCCCCAGTCGTTGACCTCGTCAAAGAATACATTAAAGGCAGGTTCATCAAACTGGATAATATCAACGCCCGCCGCCTCTAATTCTTTTGCTTCCTGATTGAGAATTTTGGCAAATTCCCAGGCAAGTTTTTCGCGGCTTTTATAATGGGCATCATAAAGCGTATCGATCATCGTCATTGGTCCCGGCAGGGCCCATTTAATGGGTTGTTTAGTCAGTTGCCGTAAGAATCTGGCATCTTCAACAAAAACCGGTTGCTGACGCGCCACCTCACCCACTACGGTCGGCACGCTCGCATCATAGCGATTACGTATTCTGACAGTTTCACGTTTTTCAAAATCAACGCCGCTGAGGTGTTCAATAAACGTCGTGACAAAATGCTGGCGCGTTTGTTCGCCATCGCTGACGATATCTATCCCTGCCCGCAGTTGATCGTAGAGGGATAAACTCAGGGCATCTTTTTTCCCCTCAATTAACTCTTCATTTTGTAATTTCCAGGGTGACCACAGTTTTTCTGGTTCGGCAAGCCAGGACGGTTTCGGCAAACTGCCCGCTGTTGACGTGGGGAGCAATGTTTTCATAATAAACGACCTTTTAGTCTCGATTAATTAAAGAGCGAAGTTTGCGGACCATTGCTCAAGAATATTCTTGTAGGGTTTGATAAAGTGCTCTTCGGTAAATTTGCCCTGTTCGATTGCCAACTGACTGCGCTCTTCCCGGTCATATACGATTTTAGTTAATGAGTGATCCTGATGATTCAGGTCTGGCTGATAATAGTGACCAGCGACAGAGTTAGCATTGTAAATTTCTGGGCGATAGATCTTCTGGAACGTCTCCATCGTACTGATGGTGCTGATAAGCTCAAGGCTGGTGTAATCACTCAGCAAATCACCCGAAAAATAAAAGGCCAGCGGCGCAACGCTATTTTGCGGCATGAAATAGCGAACCTGCAGGCCCATTTTGTTGAAATACTGCTCCGTCAGCGACGTACCGTTGGGCTGGTATTCAATGCCCAGTACAGGGTGTAGATTGCCCGTGCGGTGATAGGTGTCTTTGCTTGACACGCTCAGGCATATTACCGGCGATTTTTTGAAATTTGCTTTGTAAGCACTGGAGTTAACGAAATGTTTGAAGATATTGCCATGCAAATCGCCAAAATTGTCAGGAAGACTAAACCCAGTCTGGCCTTTATTATGTTCTAATAACAATACGCTAAAGTCATAATCTCGCACGTATGAAGAGAAATTATTTCCGACAATTCCTGCGATACGTTCGTTGGTTTTCTTATCAACAATATGCGTTTCCAATATTTCAATGGCCGGGAACGCAATATCATCTTCAGAGCCAATTGTCATCTCAGCGGAGATAATTTCCAGTTCGACCGAATATCGATCGCTTCCGGGATTATCCCAGTAAGCCAGAGCATTGAAGCGATTATCAATCATCACTAACGTATTTCGCAGATTTTCCTGACGGTTATCGCCTCTGGCCAGATTGGCAAAATTAGTCGTAATACGCGTATTTGCTGAGGGGTTATAATTTTCGTCGAAGCGACTGCGCTTAATAGTAAATGTGAACTCTTTATTCATCGCGATTTTCCACCCTGATGTCTGACATGAAAAACCGTGTCTGTTCATTAAGTTACCAGGAACGCTGGTTTCTCATTCGTAGTTTTCATGTTATCAATAAGTTAATGTGGAATATTTATGCCAGAGCCAGCGGGTGAGTAAAAGCGACTTAATTTCATTACAACATGAGCCATCTTCATGATCGGCCTCACCGCCGATGATGAGCAGGCGCCGGGCGTAAAAGCCCGGCCCCCTGAGCGCGTACTAGTCGGCGCCGATGAGCAGATTGAGGTTTTGCACGGCAGCGCCCGATGCCCCTTTACCCAGGTTATCGAAGACAGCTGTCAGCAATAGTTGTCCATTTTCAGGACTGGAAAACAGACCAAGCTCCATATCATTAGTTCCGTTCAGACGCTCCGGGTTTATGCGCTCTGCATCGTCTGCTGTTACCTGGGGCAGTACCCTGACATATTGGCTATGGTAGTAATGCTCCGTAAGGCAGGCATGTATCGCAGAGGCACTGGCGTTTTTGGTCAACAAACGTTGCTGTAACGGCACACTCAATACAATCCCCTGGCGATAGCCACCGTAAGCGGGCATAAAGAGGGGCGGAACAGAGAGGCCTGCGTAGCGCGCAATCTCCGGAACATGTTTGTGCCTGAGACCCAGACCATAGACCTGGAACGCGGGCGCCGCGTCGGCCTGTTCGCCTTCATACTGCTCTATCGCTACCCTTCCCCCGCCCGAATAGCCGGATACCGCATGAATCGACAGAGGGTAATCGGCGGGCAACAGTCCGGCATTCACCAATGGAAACAGAAGACCAATCGCCCCCGTTGGATAACAGCCGGGGTTCGTGATGCGCATCGACGCTCTGATACGATCGGGCTGGTCGGCACTTAACTCAGGAAAACCGTATGTCCAGCCGGGCGTAACCCGGTGGGCTGAACTGGCATCAATAATACGTACGCGCGGATTTTTCACCATCGCTGCCGCCTCCCGGGCAGCCTCATCGGGCAAGCACAGTATGGCGATATCGCAGCTGTTGAGCATCTCTGCGCGCAGCCGCCTGTCTTTGCGTTGTGACACAGGAAGCGCCATCAGAGTAATGTCTGAACGACCGCGCAGTCGGTCATGAATCTGTAAGCCTGTCGTGCCCTGCTCGCCATCAATAAAAACGTTCGTCATTGTCATACCTGCTCGCGGATAGAATTTATGACATTGATGTTGTGCCAGGTTTAAGTGCGGGTAAAGTTGAATTATCTTTACGTGAAATTCAGTTTTTCTGAGGTATTTTGATGCGTGAGATTAACCTTGATCAGTTACGCACACTGATAACGATTGCCGATACCCGCTCTTTCAATGAGGCAGCCGGACGGCTGCATTTGTCGCCCCCAACGGTCAGCCTGCATATTTCTGAACTGGAAAATCGGGTTGGGGCAACATTGCTTTCCCGAACCCGGGGCAACGTCAGGCCAACAGCGATTGGCGAAAAGCTGGTCACGCATGCGCGTCGGTTACTGGCTGATGCCGCTTATGTGCTTGACGATATTTCACGCCAGGCGCAGGGTCTGACCGGACAGGTCAGACTGGGCGCCTCTACGGGGGCTATCGCTAACCTTCTGCCCCAGGCAATTGAAAAACTGGCGCAGCTCCATCCGAATATCGACGTTCAGATTACCGTACTCACTTCGCAACAGACCCTTGAGCAACTGAAATCCGGTTCACTTGATATCGGTATTGTTGCGCTCCCGCAGTTGCGGGGGAATGGCCTGGAGATTGATGCCTGGCGACGGGATCCTGTTGTCGCTTTTCTGCCTGCCAACTGGCAAATACCGGATGTGGTGTCGCCTCAATGGCTGATTGAAAAGCCGCTAATTCTGAATGGTTCTGGTACCCACTTATCACAACTGACAAACCATTGGTTTGCAAAAACGGGCCACCGTCCTGCGCCGCGAATTAAACTTGATTACAACGATGCGATAAAAAGTCTCGTGGGCGCAGGTTATGGCGCCACGCTGTTACCGCTTGAATCGGGTACGCCAGAATCCCGTGATGATCGCATCGCGGTTCGTCCACTCAAGCCAGCATTGTGGCGGGAATTAGGGTTAGCGTGGCGAGAAGGGGAAAACGATATGTCGACACAACATTTACTGGCGGTGTTGCGGGATTTAAAACAGGAGTGAGATGCGGATTGCTGTTTTCAGCCTGCCTTCGCCACAGAGCGGCGAAAAAAACGCAATGGCGCCGTTAATTTCCCTCTCCCTTAAGGGAGAGGGAATAACGCCAGGTTATCCGGCCCGGAGCAAGTTAGAACGTTTCCCAGTTGCCGTCGCTAACAGCAGGCGCGGCGACAACGGCCGTGCGCGGTGCGATGGTCGGTTTACCGGGTTTGCTTTGCATCAGCGTGCTGTGACCATTTACGCGAAAGACCGCGACGGCCTGACGCAGCTGTTCAGCTTGCTCTTCCAGTGCTGCCGAAGCCGCAGCGGACTCCTGCACCAGCGAGGCGTTCTGCTGGGTTACGCTGTCCATTTGCGATACCGCGAGGCTCACCTGCTCAATGCCTTTGCTCTGCTCGTCCGATGCGGAGGCGATTTCGCCCATGATATCGGTTACGCGCGTCACGGCATTGACGATCTCTTGCATGGTATTACCGGCTTCTGCCACCAGCGAGGTGCCGGAATTGACGCGGTTGACGGAGTTCTCTATCAGCGTTTTGATCTCTTTTGCAGCCTGCGCGCTGCGACTCGCCAGTGTGCGAACCTCCCCTGCGACCACCGCAAACCCACGCCCCTGCTCACCCGCACGAGCAGCTTCAACGGCGGCATTGAGCGCGAGGATATTGGTCTGGAAGGCAATGGCGTCAATCACGCTGGTTATCTGGGCAATCTGCTGAGAACTGCTGGAGATCTCGCTCATGGTTCGTACCACGTCGCTTACCACGCGACCGCCGCGCGCCGCGGTGTCGGAGGCATTTTTCGCCAGGTTTGAAGCCTGGCGGGCGTTATCGGTGTTCTGTTTCACCGTCGCGGTCAATTGTTCCATACTGGCGGCAGTCTCTTCGAGCGATGCAGCCTGCTGTTCAGTACGGGAAGAGAGATCGTTATTACCGGTAGAGATTTCGCTCGCACCGGTATAAATCGAATCGGAACTGTTACGCACCGCGCTCACGGTTCTGACCAGCGAGGATTGCATCTCGTGCAGGCCGCTGGCCAGTTGGCTCATCTCGTTACGGCCTTCGGCGGAGATCGGCTGTGTCAGGTCGCCATCGGCAATCGCGCGAATATGTCCCATCACGCTGTGCAGTGGTTTGAGCAGCAGATGTTGCAGCCCCAGCCAGATCACAGTCATGACCGCGATCACCACCAGCAGTATCACGCCAAGGGTCCATTGCATACTGGTAAAGCTGCTCTGGTTTTCCCGGGCGGCCGCCTGCAGGAAGGCGTTGTTTTCGGTGCGCCATTTCGCATAGCTGGCATCCATATCATCCTGCGCCTGTTGCGCATCCAGGTTGCCATAGGCTTCGTAATTATTTGCCCGCAGGAAGGTGATGGACTGCTGCAGCACGTCGTGCATTTTGGTGATGTTTTGCGAAACTTCATTGGCTAACGCGGCATCCTGACCTGCCACGGGAGGGGTATTTTTATAGTTGTTAAAGTATCCTTCGGCCTTGCTGAGGGATTCAGAGGCAGCCGTAAGAAGTTTATCGATACTGGCAAGCGATGCCGGATCGCGTTGATTTTTTAAAAAGCGGATCGCCACGCGGGTAACAGTGACGCGTGTTTTAATCAGCGTATTGACGCTATCGCCAAGATTTTCCTGCTGTGCGCTAAGAATGCCCGTATTCTGAAAATTCACTCTGTCATTATTGACAGCGGAGTAGAAAAGTCCGCCGGTAACGAGCTGAAGCAGACAAAATACCGACAAGGCAATGATGATGCCGGTGATGACACGTATATTTTTGAGCATATTCTGGGTCCAGGGAAGAGGCAAAGTTGCTCAATATATATCGACACGGCAGGCATTAACTTTATGGTCGCGCAGGCCAGACCTGTTAATTATCGGAGTTGACAACGGGCACTGTATGGCCTGTTTCCCCTGCCCTTATCCGCCCTTTCACCCTGGCAGCTTCCTGTTGTGTATTGCTCTCTCCTGGGATGCGATCTGCGGTGCGCCATCGTCATGCACATGTCCTGACTCCACGCTGGCGCATAGTTTTCGTCACCATGCCGGTTATCCCGGTTAGCTGCATATCACAGGAGACGGGCTGAAAGATGGGATGGACATGCTGCACGTGGCCCTTTTATTGAAAGCTCCTGATACCCTGGCGAATAACTCCCTTGATCATTTTACTGGCCGCAAGTACTGTATATAAAAACAGTATTTATATAAGAGGTCAGATCATTATGTTTGCCCTTGTTGACGTTAACTCGTTCTATACCAGTTGCGAAACCGTCTGGCGGCCTGATCTGAGTGGTAAACCAGTCGTGGTGCTTTCAAATAACGATGGCTGCATAGTGTCCCGCTCTGCCGAGGCCAAAGCGCTGGGCATTGGGATGGCGGAGCCTTATTTCAAACAAAAAGATCTGTTACAGCGCCATGGCGTAGCGGTATTCAGCAGCAACTACGCTCTCTATGGCGACATGAGCCATCGGGTGATGAGTACGCTGGAAGAAATTTGCCCGCGGGTGGATCAATACAGTATTGATGAAGCATTTGTGGATCTCTCAGGTATTCCTCACCTCAAACGCTTCGGCAAATATATTCGCGATACCGTTTATCAACGCACCATGCTGACGGTGGGGGTTGGCATCGCACCGACGAAGACGCTGGCAAAACTGGCAAACTACGCGGCCAAGAGATGGCAGGCACAGAGCGGCGGCGTGGTGGATATCTCGACCCCTGCCAGTCAGCAACGGTTGATGGCAGCAGTCCCCGTAGAAGAGGTCTGGGGCATAGGTCGACGGCTGACAAAAAAGCTGAACACCATGAATATCACCACTGTGCTGGAACTGGCAAAATGTGATTTATGGTTTATTCGCAAAAACTTCAGCGTAGTACTGGAAAGAACCGTTCGCGAGCTGCGTGGCGAGCCTTGTCTCGGTTTTCAGGAATTCTCTGCGGCAAAACATGAAATTATCAGTTCGCGCTCTTTCGGTCAGCGAATTAGCGATTATTCCTCAGTACGTGAGGGGATCAGTACATGGGCGGCCAGAGCAGCAGAAAAATTACGTGCCCAGCATCAATATTGTCGCTATGTCGGCGCTTTTATAAAAAGCAGCCCACACGATCCAGATGAGCCTTATTACAGCAATAGCGCAGGAATTACGCTACTTACCCCCACACAGGACACCAGAGATATTATTGCTGCGGCAACGCGTAGCCTGGATATTATCTGGAAGCAAGGTCCGCGATATCAAAAAGCGGGTGTTATATTAGGAGACTTCTTTAGTCAAGGCGTTGCACAACTTAATTTATTCGATGAGTATGCCCCCCGTGCAAATAGTCAGGCATTGATGCACGTAATGGATCGAATGAACGAGAAAGGCAATAAAATGTGGTTTGCAGGCCAGGGCGTTACCCCGGCCTGGTCAATGAAACGCTACCTGCTCTCCCCGGCATGGACTACCCGGATAGAGGATGTGCCGCTGGTACAGTAGCCGCCGTTCAGCGGCTACGTTTGGCGTGACGCTCCCAGTTTTCCTGCTTCGCCTCTGCCGATTTTCGCAAAGACACATAGCATGCGCCGTTGCCACCATGCCGTGGTTGCGCGGCGCAAAATGCCTGAACATCATCAAATTCGGTCAACCAGCGGGCAAGATAACTGCGAACTATATTGGCGTGGGAGTTATCTTCCCGACCTTTCCCGTGGATTATCAGAAGATTACGTAACCCGTCCTGCCGCGCCTGGTACACAAAGCGGAATAACAGCTGTCGGCACTGCTCTACTGGCTGGCGTAACAGGCTGAGGCTGGCCTGCTGGGAATACTTGCCGGTGCGAAGTTTATCAATTACCCCGGTTTGCAGCCCTTCGCGGCGGAATTCCAGCGGCGTATCAAGGGGCAAGACATCAAGGAATCCGGTGGTCAGGAAATTATCAAGCTGCAACGTGTCGATATGCCGGGGAGCACGCGTATTTCGGGCCGGATGCCAGTGAACATCGGCACAGCGCTTGAGTGGCTGGACATCCTCCATGGCGTCAAGAAACAGTGATTTGTCATCAGGGTTCATGGTTTAGTCCTCCCGCTACATCTGAGGGGCTTA
This sequence comes from Phytobacter palmae, assembly GCF_039409775.1. Taxonomy (NCBI): domain Bacteria; kingdom Pseudomonadati; phylum Pseudomonadota; class Gammaproteobacteria; order Enterobacterales; family Enterobacteriaceae; genus Phytobacter; species Phytobacter palmae. Next base: position 10,322 of record NZ_JBCIVJ010000030.1, read on the forward strand.
CTATAGCGGGCGCGACAGCATGCCACAATGCCTGAGATTCAATTAGCAGTGGGCAATTAGCGTGATATTTGAAGCAATTATTGGAATTAATTTCGCTCGCTATTTAATCTTACTTAACTAGAAGTTTACTGTCGTTAATATCCAAAATTTCAGTTAAATTATCGTGAAACTAATCACCATTTCAAACTGGAAATATCTGCCATCGGAACTATAACTATATTTACCGCGCAAGGATGAAGTTTAAAATAATTACCGAACGGACGCGTTGCTGTGTGTACTGTAGAGCCTGACGGATGTCGGCAGGCTCTATTTTTTTATTTTCACGATTATGAAGAATATATCATCTATTCAATAACCACGGATTCTGTAAGGCGTAAAATATTCACCATATGAATAATTGTTAACCTTTCCCGATTTTATTTGATTTATTGCGCCTCTAATGGGGTATAGAGACACTTTCTCGATCGTGCTAAATTGCGCAACTCTCCCTGTGCTATTGCGATGTTTGAGAAAGGACTATCGATGCTTACGCTACTTGAGGACAAAATTGCCACTCCGCTGGGACCACTGTGGGTGCTGTGCGATGAAACATTCCATCTGCGTGCGGTTGAGTGGGAAGAACATAGCAATCGCATGGTGGAACTGCTGAATATTCATTATCGCAAGGAAGGTTATACACGCCTTCCTGCCACCAACCCTGGTGGATTAAGCCGCAAACTTCTGGACTATTTCGAGGGCGACCTGGCGGTAATAAATACTCTGCCAACTGCCACGGCGGGCACCCCCTTTCAGCGTGAAGTCTGGAAAGCGTTACGCAATATCCCGTGCGGCCAGGTCATCCACTATGGTCAGTTAGCGGAGATGCTTGGTCGCGTCGGCGCCGCACGTGCGGTAGGTGCCGCGAACGGTTCAAATCCGGTCAGTATTGTAGTCCCCTGCCACAGGGTGATTGGCCGCAACGGCACCCTGACGGGATATGCAGGCGGCGTGCATCGTAAAGAGTGGTTATTGCGCCATGAAGGTTACTTGCTATTGTGAAAAAAAGGGGATCTTTGTGCTCTTTTTCACGGGATTCTGTGGTAAAAGCCTTACTGAAACGATGGAATATCAATAAGATGGTTTAGCCCGCCTTTTCATCGTTTCTCCTGCCTGTTTTAATTCTACTGAATTGACGTTTCGCCAGGCTTACGCGTTCAAGAAAAAGATGATAAAATTGACTAAAATCAATTACGGCTTGAGCAGACCTATGATCCCGGAAAAGCGAATTATACGACGCATTCAGTCTGGCGGATGTGCAATCCATTGCCAGGATTGCAGTATTAGCCAGCTCTGCATCCCCTTCACACTCAATGAACATGAGCTCGATCAGCTCGACAATATCATTGAGCGCAAAAAGCCCATCCAGAAAGGTCAGACTCTGTTTAAAGCTGGGGATGAACTGAAATCGCTTTATGCTATTCGTTCCGGCACGATCAAGAGCTATACCATTACTGAGCAGGGCGACGAGCAAATTACTGGTTTCCATCTGGCAGGTGATCTGGTCGGCTTCGATGCCATCGGCACTGGTCACCACCCGAGCTTTGCCCAGGCGCTGGAAACCTCAATGGTTTGCGAAATTCCGTTCGAAACGCTCGATGACCTGTCAGGCAAAATGCCAAACCTGCGTCAGCAAATGATGCGCCTGATGAGCGGCGAGATCAAAGGCGATCAGGACATGATTCTGCTGCTGTCGAAAAAGAACGCTGAAGAGCGTCTGGCCGCCTTTATTTATAATCTGTCGCGTCGTTTCGCCCAGCGTGGCTTCTCACCACGTGAGTTTCGCCTGACCATGACTCGTGGCGATATCGGTAACTATTTAGGCCTGACCGTAGAAACCATCAGCCGTCTGCTGGGTCGTTTCCAGAAGAGCGGTATGCTGGCGGTGAAAGGCAAATATATCACCATCGAGAACAGCGATATCCTGGCACAGCTTGCCGGACATTCGCGTAACGTAGCCTGAGTTTCCCCCCCTCCTTTTGACCTTTTGCCGGACGCCTGAATTTTTTGATTTATTGATCTGGCAAAAGGTTTTCCCTGTTTCATTCAGTACTTATAGGTTATCTTGTATTTACAGACTGTGGTGACAGATGTAAGGAGACCCTGTATGGCTAAGTATCAAAATATGCTGGTCGCCATCGATCCTAACCAGGACGATCAGCCCGCATTACGACGTGCCGTGTATTTACATCAACGGATTGGCGGCCGGATTAAAGCTTTCCTGCCGATCTATGATTTCTCTTACGAGATGACCACCCTTCTGTCCCCTGACGAACGCACAGCCATGAGACAAGGCGTGATCAGCCAGCGTACGGCCTGGATACGTGAACAGGCGAAGTATTATGTAGACGCTGGCGTCCCTATTGATATTAAAGTGGTGTGGCATAACCGTCCTTTCGAAGCCATCATTCAGGAAGTGATATCCGGCGGCCATGACTTGCTGCTGAAAATGGCCCACCAGCATGACAAACTTGAATCAGTTATCTTCACCCCCACCGACTGGCATCTGCTGCGTAAATGCCCTTGCCCGGTCTGGATGGTTAAAGATCAGCCCTGGCCTGAAGGCGGAAAAGCGCTGGTGGCGGTCAACCTTGCCAGCGAAGAACAATACCACAATGCGCTGAATGAAAAACTGGTGAAGGAGACGCTGCATCTGGCAGAACAGGTCAACCATACCGAAGTTCATCTGGTTGGCGCTTATCCGGTAACTCCGATTAACATTGCCATTGAACTGCCGGAATTTGACCCGAGCGTCTATAACGACGCGATTCGCGGCCAGCATCTGATTGCTATGAAAGCCTTACGGCAGAAATTCGGTATTGATGAAAAAGTAACCCATGTCAATAAAGGCCTGCCGGAAGAGGTCATTCCGGATCTGGCGGAACATTTGCAGGCGGGGATAGTCGTGCTGGGTACCGTCGGGCGTACCGGGCTCTCCGCAGCGTTCCTCGGTAATACCGCAGAACAGGTGATCGATCATCTGCGTTGCGATCTGCTGGTCATCAAACCTGACGACTATCAGAGCCCGATTGAACTGGATGACGAAGAAGACGATTAACCACAGCTCACCGCACAACGCCCGCCACTCGCGGGCGTTTTCTTTTTTATTGCTTACCTCGCCAGTGCTGCAAATAGTACCGCAGCCAGCTCCCGGCAACGCCCGGCGGCTGTTTTTTATTCCACAACAGGTCGATAAGGATACTTTGCGGCCATCCCGGCACATCGACACGCGTCAACTTTTTCGCCCCGGAAAACTCATCCACCAGCGCGCAGGGTAATGCACACCAGCCAAACCCCTGCTCCGCCATACTGAGCAACAACAGATAGCTCGGCGCTGACCATACCGGGCCGCGCGCGGGCGTATTACGGTTTTCCAGATAGGTATTGAGCCGCAGCTCACGCCAGGTACGTAATTGCTCCTCAGAGACGTTCTCCTGCTGCGCCAGCGGGTGCCCGCGCGCCACGTAGATATCCATCCGACTCTGCATGGGCAGGCGCATTACGCCGATGTCCGTCGGATAGGCATCACGGGCTTCCGTTAAGCCTAGCTGTGCACGTCCCTTTTGCAGGAGATCGATGACGTCCTCGTTTTCGCCAATCAGACACTCAAATTCGGTATGCGGATAGCGCTTGTCGAACTCCCCCAACAAATCCGCCAGCGTATCCGGATTCAGCGTATCGGAAAGTATGAACGTAAGCCGCGTTTCCGTTTCCCCCACCAGCCAGACTGCCAGCTCATCCAGTTTATCGCTGGCGGCGAGAATGGCCTGAACGTAGCTGAGCGCCCTTACCCCTTCCGGCGTCAGTACCGGATGACGTGATGAGCGGTCAAAGAGCGCCACGCCCAAGTCGGCTTCCAGATGAGCAATGGCGGTACTGATAGTGGACTGGCTTTTACGCAGTTTCCGCGCAGCGGCAGAGAAGGAGCCAGAGGCAACAGTTTCGACAAAGGCAGTCAGAGCTTCAGGAGAGTAGCGCATGATGTATCTATTTAATCGATGGTATCTATCTTTAACTTATCTCATAAAACGATAAAAATCCTCTCAGCAAACCCCGTAAAGCGACAAAAAGGAGCCTGAATCATGCAACAACATGCCGTGCAGCGCCGAAGCCTGGCCGAACGCATTTTTCACGCGGTGAGCTTCGAAGTGATTGCCACCGCCATTTGCGCCCCGGCCAGCGCCTGGATAATGCAGCGTCCGGTACTCGAGATGGGTGGACTGACATTGTTGCTGGCCACTGCGGCGATGATCTGGAATGTGATATATAACGCGCTGTTTGACAAACTGTGGCCTGTTCATCGCCTGGCCCGCACCGCGAAGGTTCGCGTCTGCCATGCGCTGGGGTTTGAAGGGGGATTTATCGTGATTGGCGTGACGATAGCCTCACTGACGCTTGGCATCGGGCTCGTAGAGGCTTTCCTGCTGGAAATCGGCTTTTTCCTCTTCTTTCTTCCCTACACCATGGCCTTTAACTGGATCTATGACATAGTGCGCGCCCGGATAGTCTACCGTCAGTCGGCGCGCATATGTCAGTAAGGTGCTTCGGATGACCGTGTTTTAACTGCGCGTACCGGTCATCGTCTCCTGCTGGCTGTCGGCGTCCGGCACGCCAGCGGGCCATGGTCCTTTCACGACAGTGGTAGGCAGAGCCAGCTGCACGTCGTTCGCCGCCAGTTGCTCCATAATGCGGATATTAATCTCCTGCTGGATATCCATATATTTATTGTAATCCGCCGTGTTGACGATATGCACGACTTCAAAGTTGAGTCGATCGGTGCCGAAGCCGAGGAAATGGGCGCGGTCAAATTTGGTCTCCCCGACGTCGTTGATGATATTTTTTATCATTTCGCCTATCTGACGAAGTTTATCCGGCGGCGTTGACAAGGCTACACCGAAGGTAAAAACGATACGTCGGGTTTGCATACGCTTATAGTTATGCAGCGTCTGCTGCAGAAGGATGGCGTTACCACAGACAATTTGCTCTCCGCTCAGGCTGCGTATGCGCGTGGTTTTGAGGCCGATATGCTCTACCGTCCCGGCGACATCATTAAATACAACGAAATCACCAATTTCAAAAGGCTTATCAAAACCAATCGACAGCGAAGCGAAGACATCACTGAGGATGGTTTGAACCGCCAGCGCGATGGCGATACCGCCGACGCCGAGACTGGCCACCAGCGCGGTAATGTTCACCCCGACATTCGCCAGTATCGACAACAGCATAACGGTCCAGACCAGCATCCGTAGCAGCAATCCGGTAATGACCAGCGTCACCGGATTTTTGTGCATACCCGGTTCATAACGCAACTGATGCAGCCAGGAGATAATCCCCTGATCAAACCAGAGCGCCATTTGAATGGCGAGCACCAGAAACCAGGCATGACTGATTGTGGCAGAAAGATTCGCGGGGAGTTCAACAAAACGCAGACTAAACAGAAAGGCGGCGATAAAGAGCAGCACCTTACTGGTTCTGATTAACATGTCATTAAGCACCAGACGCATTTTCTGCGTGCTGTGATGCTTATCGCCCCAGCTCTGAACCCCTTTACCAACGATACGCAGTAAACGGTTAAGCAACCAGTAGGCCAATATCGTAATGATGACGACCGTGAAGACAGCAATCCAGAACGATGGCGTCATCATTAAAGATATCAAATCAAAACGTGATAAAAATTCCATTCTTTCCCTCATCATAACCGTGAAGAGAAAAAGTATAGACGCAGACAAAAAAAAACCGCTCCGAAGAGCGGTTGAGATAAGCGCGGATAATTACAGCGCTTTGAGGATCGCATCCACGCTGGCTTTGGCATCGCCAAACAGCATCTGGGTATTCTCTTTAAAGAACAGTGGATTCTGTACGCCTGCATAACCAGTATTCATGGAGCGTTTGAACACGATAACGTTCTGCGCTTTCCATACTTCCAGAACAGGCATACCTGCGATAGGACTCTTCGGATCGTCCTGCGCCGCCGGGTTAACGGTGTCATTGGCACCAATAACCAGTACGGTATCAGTATCGGCGAAGTCATCGTTGATTTCGTCCATTTCCAGCACGATGTCATACGGTACTTTTGCTTCCGCCAGCAGTACGTTCATGTGCCCCGGCAAGCGGCCCGCAACCGGGTGAATACCGAAGCGCACTTTCACGCCGCGCGCACGCAGTTTTTCGGTAATTTCCGCAACCGGATACTGCGCCTGCGCTACCGCCATACCGTAACCTGGGGTGATGATGACAGAGTGCGAATTTTTCAGCATCTCAGCCGTCTCTTCGGCAGTAATCTCACGATGTTCGCCCACTTCTTCATCGGCCCCCATCGAGGACCCGTCGGTACCAAAGCCACCGGCGATAACGCTGATAAAGGAGCGGTTCATCGCCTTACACATGATGTAAGAGAGGATCGCCCCTGAAGAACCCACCAGCGCACCGGTGACGATCAGCAGGTCGTTGCTCAGCATAAAGCCAGCCGCCGCCGCCGCCCAACCGGAATAGGAGTTCAGCATAGAGACCACGACCGGCATGTCAGCACCGCCGATAGAGGCCACCAGATGCCAGCCGAATACCAACGCAATAACTGTCATCACCAGCAGCGCAAGAGACTGCAGGCCTACGCTTTCCGTACGTACAAAGATAACCAACAGTACGAAAGAGACCACCAGCGCCGCAAGGTTCAATTTGTGACGGTTAGGCAGCATCAGCGGTTTTGAGGAGATCTTGCCGCACAGTTTGCCGAACGCCACGATAGAACCGGTGAAGGTGACCGCACCGATGAAGATACCCAGGAACACTTCGGTCAGGTGAATATTGACCAGGATCGGTTCCATACCCGGTTCGTGGTAAAGGTAGCTGTTAAAGCCAACCAGCACCGCAGCCAGACCTACAAAGCTGTGCAGCACGGCAACCAGCTCAGGCATCTCGGTCATTTCGACTTTACGTGCCAGGCGAATACCGATAGCGCCACCGATAATCATCGCAACGATAATCCACGCCACGTTGCCGGTGTCCGGCCCGAAAATGGTGGCAATCAGCGCAATCGCCATCCCGGCAATGCCGAAACGGTTACCCTGCTGGGACGTTTCGTGTTTCGACAGCCCCGCCAGGCTGAAAATAAACAGGATCGCGGCAACAATGTATGCAGCTGTAACTAATCCTCCAGACATGTGCTACCCCTTAGTTCTTCCGGAACATTTTCAGCATGCGCTGAGTGACGGTGAAACCACCAAAAATATTAATGCTGGCAATCAGTACGGCAATAAAGCTAAAGAAGCTGACCCAGCCACCATGGCCGATTTGTAAAAGCGCGCCAACGACGATAATGCCCGAGATAGCGTTAGTGACCGACATTAGCGGGGTATGCAAGGCGTGAGAGACGTTCCACACGACGTAATAACCTACCACGCAAGCCAACGCAAAGACGGTGAAGTGGCCAAGAAACTCTTTTGGTGCAACGTCGGCCAGCCAGCCGAAGAGGATAATAACCAGCGCCATGATGCCGTATTTCAGCCATGGCGATGTGGGTTTAGCCTCTTCTTTCACGGCGGAAGGTGCAGCTTTTGTCGCAGCCTGCGGTTGTGCGGAGACCTGAATCGGCGGGGCCGGCCAGGTAACCTCGCCATCGCGAATCACGGTCACACCGCGCACGACAACGTCTTCGAAATCTACCGTCACATTGCCGTCTTTTTCCTTGCACAGCAGTTTCAGCAGGTTAACCAGGTTAGTGCCATAAAGCTGAGAAGACTGTGTCGGCAGACGGCCCGGCAGGTCGGTATAGCCAATGATTTTAACGCCGTTCGGCGTGGTGACGACTTCGTTCGCCACGGTGTATTCACAGTTACCGCCGTTTTGCGCTGCCAGATCGACCACCACGCTGCCGGATTTCATGGAATCCACCATCTCGTGGGTGATCAGTTTCGGCGCCGGTTTGCCCGGAATCAACGCGGTGGTGACGATGATATCAACGTCTTTTGCCTGCGCGGCAAAAAGTTCCATTTCCGCTTTGATGAACGCCTCAGACATCACTTTCGCGTAGCCGTCACCGCTACCGGCTTCTTCTTTGAAATCCAGCTCCAGGAACTCAGCGCCCATACTCTGGACCTGTTCCTTCACTTCCGGACGGGTATCAAACGCGCGGACAATCGCCCCGAGGCTATTCGCGGCCCCAATAGCCGCCAGACCGGCAACCCCTGCGCCAATGACCATCACTTTCGCGGGAGGGACTTTACCTGCGGCAGTGATCTGCCCGGTAAAGAAGCGACCAAATTCATGGGCGGCTTCCACAATAGCGCGGTAGCCAGCAATATTCGCCATGGAACTCAGCGCATCCAGCGCCTGGGCCCGGGAAATTCGCGGCACAGAATCCATTGCCATGACGGTAATATTGCGGGCAGCCAGTTTTTCCATCAGCGGCGCATTTTGCGCAGGCCAGATAAAGCTGACTAATGTCGTGCCCGGATTAAGCAAGGCTATTTCGTCATCCGTCGGTGCATTCACCTTGAGGATAACGTCAGAGTGCCAGACGTTATTTTCGTCCACCACGGTTGCGCCAGCCTGGGTAAACGCGTTGTCATCGAAGCTTGCCAGTTTGCCCGCGCCGCTTTCAATCGCGACGGTGAAACCCAATTTAAGCAATTGCTCTACCGTTTTCGGCGTCGCCGCAACGCGGGTTTCATTGGCCAACCGTTCTTTTGGTACACCAATACGCATAGTTTTCCCTTCCATCGATTTTAGATGATGGTTTGTCAGTGATGCCCGGGCATTACGTTGCCTGCCAGAGATAAATAAACAGACTGCGTCCCGGAAAATAAAACAGTAACAAACTTTCTATAACCTACTGAAAATAACGCCTGTGATCTACCGCCAGAAAACAGAAATTCTGTTTTTATCTGTGAAAAGCGGGCAGGCGGCGGGGCTGACAGGGTTATTTCCCTTTAATTCATTTAAACAAGCCGATATTCCGCTCAGGCGAAGCGGCAAAACACGATTAATCTCCAGCACACATCGCTATTTTAACAATGTATTAACTTATAAAACTCATATACTTTATGACTTTTATTGGTCAACAGGGTGTTTTTTCAACATATCATTAAACGTTATCGTAAAACGTCTGGCGCGTAGCACAGTCAGTGAAAAATGACGCAGACAGTCGTGTTGATTAAATGCAATAATCAGCGACGTTTTTTAGTTAACAACAACACCAGTATCTGGTTTGCGCAAGGCGAAGGATCATTTTTATGAAGCTTAAGTACACCCTCCTGGCGTCAGCACTTTTGTCCGTTACGGCACTGTCAGTCAACGCAGCGACAGAGTTAACGCCGGAGCAAGCGTCAGCATTGAAGCCCTACGATCGCGTTGTTATCACCGGTCGCTTTAACTCTATTGGCGATGCCGTTAAAGCCGCGTCAAACCGTGCTGATAAAGAAGGCGCGGCCTCGTTTTATGTTGTAGATACCTCTGATTATGGTGAGAGCGGTAACCAGCGTGTCACTACGGACCTTTATAAAGCCGATGCGCCGAAGGCCGATGCGCCAAAACTGCGCGTCATAAATGGCGTAACTGAGCTGCCAAAGACCCAGGCCATTGAGCTGGAACCGTTCGATACCGTTACGGTACAGGGCTTCTATCGCTCCCAGCCGGAAGTAAACGATGCCATCACTAAAGCCGCGAAAGCGAAAGGGGCCGCCTCTTTCTATATCGTCCGCCAGGTCGATGCCAACGAAGGTGGCAACCAGTTAATTACGGCGTATATCTATAAAGCTGATGCCAAAAAACGCGTACTGCAGAGCCCGGATGCTATTCCACGTGATTCCGAAGCAGGCCGTGCGGCATTAGCGAAAGGCGGTGAAGAAGCCAAAAAAGTAGAAATTCCTGGCGTTGCCACTACCGCCGCCCCGAGCGCTGAGGTAGGTCGTTTCTTCGAAACACAATCATCGACCTCAAACCGTTACACTGTCACGCTGCCTGACGGCAAAAAAATCGAAGAAGTGAATAAAATCACAGCTGCGCAGATGATTCCGTTTGACAGCGTCACGTTCACCGGTAACTACGGCAACCTGACCGAGATCTCTTATCAGGTTGCTAAACGTGCCGCGGCGAAAGGCGCCAAGTACTACCACATCACCCGCCAGTGGCAGGAAAATGGTAGCAATATCACCATCAGCGCTGACTTGTACAAATAAGTCCCCCTTCACCAAAAGGCGACCCTGGGTCGCCTTTTTTATTTTTTTCGCGAAATTAAGCCGACACGCATTGCATGCCATAACGACTCTCCGTAAAATCCCGCGCCTCAGTGATATCCACCATTTTTATGCGCATATGCAAAATAATTATTCTGGATTGAGTCCGTTCATAACAGGATACCCATGGAAAAAAAACTTGGCCTGAGCGCTTTAACTGCGCTGGTATTAAGCTCAATGCTCGGCGCAGGCGTTTTCAGCCTTCCGCAAAATATGGCGGAAATCGCCAGCCCAGCCGCATTATTGATGGGTTGGGCAATTACCGGCGCGGGGATATTACTGCTCGCCTTCGCCATGCTTATCCTGACGCGTCTTCGCCCGGACCTGGACGGCGGTATTTTTACTTACGCCCGGGAAGGTTTTGGCGAACTTATCGGTTTTTGTTCCGCCTGGGGCTACTGGCTGTGCGCTGTTATCGCCAACGTCTCATATCTGGTGATTGTCTTCTCTGCGCTAAGTTTCTTTACCGATACGCCAGAGCTGCGCTTCTTTGGGGATGGTAATACCTGGCAGGCAATTGTCGGTGCCTCCCTGTTGCTGTGGTTTGTTCACGCCTTAGTGCTGCGCGGCGTACAGACGGCAGCCAGCATTAACCTCGCCGCGACGCTCGCCAAACTGGTACCGCTTGGCCTGTTTATTGTGCTGGCGGCAATGGCGTTCCATTACGATACGTTTAGCCTTGATTTCTCCGGTATCGCACTGGGTGTACCCGTATGGGAGCAGGTGAAAAATACCATGCTCATTACCCTTTGGGTGTTTATCGGGGTTGAAGGCGCAGTGGTCGTTTCCGCCCGCGCGCGCAACAAGCGCGATGTGGGACGCGCCACCCTGCTGGCAGTGCTGGCTGCCCTCGGCGTCTATTTGTTGGTGACATTGCTGTCGCTGGGGGTGATGCCGCGCCCGGAGCTGGCGGCAATGCGTAATCCATCAATGGCAGGCCTGATGGTCAGGCTGATGGGTTCCTGGGGCGATGTGGTCATTGCCGCCGGGTTGATTGTTTCGGTATGTGGCGCCTATCTGAGCTGGACGATCATGGCAGCGGAAGTGCCGCTACTGGCCGCTACCCATCAGGCATTTCCACGCATTTTTGCCCGACAAAACAGGAATAATGCGCCAGCGGCGTCACTGTGGTTAACCAATATCAGCGTGCAGGTCTCTCTGGTGCTGATCTGGCTCACAGGTTCTGATTACAATACGCTGTTGACCATTGCGTCCGAGATGATTCTGGTTCCTTATTTCCTTGTCGGGGCATTTTTACTGAAAATCTCTCGTCGTCCGTTGCACCGTACCGTCGCTATCGGCGCCAGCCTCTATGGCTTATGGTTACTGTATGCATCCGGTCCGATGCATTTGCTGTTGTCGGTTGTGCTCTATGCGCCGGGGCTGCTGGTCTTTATCTATGCACGCCGCACGCATGACATAGCCAGTCTGCTAAAACGCCGGGAAAGAGTGCTGATTGGTCTGCTACTGATCGCCGCCATTCCCGCCACGTGGATGTTGATGGGGTAAGCCGCATGCGCCCCGTTGAGAAGGAGAACGCATTCGATGGGAAACACGAAGACACGCCCGATATTGATTACCGGAGGAGGCCGTCGCATCGGCCTCGCCCTCGCCCACCATTTTCTCAGCCAGCAGCAGCCCGTTATCATCAGTTACCGGACCCTTTATCCGGCGATTGAGCAGTTAACCGCCGCGGGCGCTTTATGCATTCAGGCGGATTTCAGCAGTGATGAAGGTGTTCTGGCCTTCGCCGATATAGTGAAGGAGAAAACCCAGGGGCTGCGGGCAATTATTCATAATGCAGGCGACTGGGTGGGTGAAAAACCCGGCGTTGCGTTGCCTGATGTCCTTTCCCGGATGCTGCAGATCCACGTCCATGCTCCCTACTTGCTTAACCACGCGCTGGAGAGGTTATTACGCGGATTCGGGCACGCTGCGAGCGACATTATTCACTTTACCGATTATGTCGTTGAGTGCGGGAGCGACAAACATATTGCCTATGCCGCCAGTAAAGCGGCGCTGGATAATATGACCCGCTCTTTTGCCAGGAAGCTGGCACCGGAAGTGAAAGTCAACGCCATTGCCCCAGCGCTGATTCTGTTTAATGACGATGACGATGCGGAATACCGTCAGCAGGCGCTCAATAAATCGCTGATGAAAATCGCCCCTGGCGAGAAAGAGATAATCGATCTGGTCGATTATCTGCTGACCAGTTGCTACGTCACGGGACGTACGTTTGGCGTTGATGGCGGCCGCCCGCTGCGCTAGTGGAGACGGCTCCAGAGAAAAATTAACAGCCATGCGCTGAGGCACCAGCAGAGCACTGCGGCGCCCAGCGCGTAACCCACACGCATAAATCCGGTGAAATACCACAGTGACAGCAGGTAAAGGAAATAGGGAATAATGGACCACATCCCAAAAACGATAGTAGTACGTAACGCCTCAATGCCCCGCTCGGTTGCCACGATATAGTGGGCGATTAAGGCAAAAGTCGGAAATAACGGTATGAGTCCGGCGATATAGTAATTTTTCGTTTTTGACAGCAAACCAATTAATAACACCACCAGTGCGCCAATTGCCGCTTTTATCACCAGGGCCATCAGGTTCTCTTTCTCATCATGACAACAAAGGCCTACAGCATAGCGGATGGGGGGCTGGTTTAAAAAAGATTAATGGCAGGATCAATAAAGGCAGTGTATGTTCATCTTTTTGACTCATCACGATGATATATGAATAAGATCGTTTTTGTGGAAGACGACCCGGAAGTGGGCGCACTTATTGCGGCATATCTGGGCAAACACGATATGGATGTGATAGTTGAACCGCGTGGTGATCGAGCAGAAGAGGTCATCGCCCGTGAAAAGCCAGATCTGATTCTTCTGGATATCATGCTTCCAGGCAAAGATGGTATGACGTTGTGTCGCGATTTACGCCAGCAGTGGAGCGGTCCTATCGTCCTTCTCACCTCTCTTGATAGTGATATGAACCATATTCTGTCGCTGGAGATGGGCGCGAATGACTACATCCTCAAAACCACCCCTCCTGCGGTTTTACTGGCGCGTCTGCGATTGCACTTACGCCAGCAGGCTGGTACCACCCAACAAGAATCTGCCCCGGCATCGCTTAAGCAGCATAAGACCCTGCAATTTGGCACACTGACCATCGACCCGGTAAACCGTCAGGTACTGCTGGCGGGCGAGCAGGTCGTCCTCTCGACCGCCGATTTCGATCTGCTGTGGGAACTGGCTACTCACGCCGGACAGATCATGGACCGCGATGCGTTACTGAAAAACCTGCGTGGCGTGACCTATGACGGAATGGACCGCAGCGTTGATGTGGCGATTTCACGTCTGCGCAAGAAATTGCTCGATAACGCTACCGAGCCTTTCCGTATTAAAACCGTGCGCAACAAAGGCTATCTTTTCGCCCCGCACGCCTGGGATAACTGAGTCCGGTCCTCTTCGCGGGTGTCGCCATGAAAAAACTTTTCGTCCAGTTTTATCTGTTACTGTTTGTCTGCTTTCTGGTGATGACCATGCTGGTCGGGCTGGTTTACAAATTCACCGCTGAGCGAGCAGGACGACAGTCGCTGGACGATTTGATGAAAAGTTCGCTGTACCTGATGCGCAGCGAACTTCGTGAAATCCCGCCTCACCAGTGGAACAAGACGCTCAAAGAGCTGGATCTGAACCTCTCTTTCAACATGCGCGTGGAGCCCATGAGTAAGTTCGCGCTCGAAGCCCCCGCGCAACAGCGTTTACAGGAAGGCGATATTGTCGCGCTGGATTCGCAGTACACCTTTATTCAGCGCATTCCACGCAGCCACTATGTCCTGGCAGTAGGCCCGGTCCCCTACCTCTTTTATCTGCATGAAATGCGTCTGCTCGATATGGCGCTGATGGCATTTATAGCTATCTCACTGGCCTTCCCGGTGTTTATCTGGATGCGCCCCCACTGGCAGGAGATGCTACGGCTGGAATCTGCCGCCCAGCGCTTTGGTGAAGGCCATCTGGAAGAGCGTATCCATTTTGACAGCACGTCCAGCTTTGAACGACTGGGAATCGCCTTTAACCAGATGGCGGATAATATCAACGCCCTGATTGCCAGTAAGAAAATGTTGATTGACGGCGTGGCCCATGAATTGCGCACGCCGCTGGTCCGGCTACGTTACCGCCTTGAGATGAGCGACAACCTGAGCGATGGCGAACGTAGCGCACTGAATCGCGATATCGGGCAACTCGAAGGACTCATTCAGGAGTTGCTCACTTACGCGCGCCTCGATCGCCCTCAGACAGAACTAAAACTGACCACACCCGATCTCAACGCGTGGCTGGACGGTTATATGCTGGATGCCCGCAACGTCAATCCGGACCACCATCTGGAGCTCAATAATCAGCCCGGCGATTATGGTTCGCTGGACATGCGACTGATGGAGCGTGTGCTGGATAACCTCATCAACAATGCCCTGCGCTACTGCCAGAACACGGTAAAAGTGACATTACAGCTTGAAGGCTCGCAGGCAAGCCTGATTGTTGAAGACGACGGACCGGGGATAGCCCCTGATGAGCGTAGCCGTGTGTTTGAGCCCTTTGTGCGCCTCGACCCCAGCAGAGATCGTGCGACTGGCGGTTGTGGTCTGGGACTTGCCATCGTGCACTCCATCGCCCAGGCGATGAGCGGTGAAGTAAAATGCGAAGAGAGCGATGCAGGCGGCGCCCGCTTTTGTTTACGATGGCCGGTCTGGCACGACACCTCCCTCACCTGATAAGCGTGAACTGCACAGTGTTCAGGTGTGGATGGTTGTGCTATAAAATAAGTATGTTGTAACTAAAGAGATAATATCATGGCTGCGTATGACCTGATTGAACGCCTGAATACCACCTTTCGCCAGCTCGAACAGGAGCTGGCAGGCTTAAAAGGGCAGCTCTCCGATTGCCGTTTGCTGGCGGGTCGCGTTTTCACTCTGCCGGACGTTGTCAAAGGCGAGGAGCACGAACCTCTGCCAGCCATTGAGGTAAAACAACTGGTGGGCAAGCGTGCCGCCGACGCTGCCCTGCGCCACTATACCCATCTCTTTATCCAACAGCAGTCGGAAAAACGCAGCAGTAAAGCCGCCGTGCGTTTGCCTGGTGTCATTTGTTATCAGGTGGATGTGCCAACCCGCACCCGGCTTGAGCAGACGATTAATACCATTAATGCCCTGAAAATGACCTTTGAGCGAATTGTGACCGTCGATTCCGGACTGGCATCGGCTGCCCGCTTCGAGTGGGTGCATCGTCATCTACCCGGCCTGATTACGCTTAATGCCTACCGCACCTTAACCTCCCTTCGCGACCCTGCCACGCTGCGCTTTGGCTGGGCTAACAAGCATATCATCAAGAATTTTACCCGCGATGAGGTGCTCGCACTGCTTGATAAAAGCCGTAAATCGCCGCGCGCCGTCGCTCCGTGGAGCCGAGAGCAGTGGCAGGAGCGTCTTGAGCAGGAGTACGCCACCATCGCCTCTTTGCCACAGCAGGCGCGCCTGAAAATTAAACGTCCGGTAAAGGTGCAGCCGATTGCACGCGTCTGGTATGCGGATTCACAAAAACAGGTGCAGTACGCCTGCCCGACGCCGCTTATTGCGCTGGTAAGTGAAGAACATGGCGGGAAAGTGCCGGACATCGGCGAACTGTTGAATTACCAGGAAGATAATATTCAGCACCGTTATAAACCACAGGCGCAGCCGTTAACGCTCATTATTCCCCGGCTGCACCTGTATCTTGCCAATTAAACGGGCTTCATACTGCCAACCATCGATTCCGGGCGTACCCAACTGTCAAACTCGGCTTCGGTCAGATAGCCGAGCGCCAGCGCCGAGGCCCTGAGCGTCAGCCCCTCTTTATGGGCTTTTTTGGCAATTTCTGCCGCTTTGTCATAGCCGATATGGGTATTGAGGGCGGTTACCAGCATCAGTGACTCATTGAGTAGCTGATCGATACGCTCACGGTTTGGCTCAATACCCACCGCACAATGCTCGTTGAAGCTTTCCATACCGTCAGCCAGCAGACGCACCGATTGCAGGAAGTTATGGATAACCATTGGCCGGAAGACGTTAAGCTCAAAGTTGCCGGATGCGCCCCCCATATTGACCGCCACGTCGTTGCCCAGCACCTGACAACAGAGCATAGTCATTGCTTCACATTGGGTGGGGTTAACTTTACCCGGCATGATGGAGCTTCCCGGTTCATTTTCCGGAATAGAAATTTCGCCAATTCCACAACGCGGACCGGAAGCCAGCCAGCGTACATCGTTAGCAATTTTCATCAGTGATGCCGCCAGCCCTTTCAGCGCACCGTGGGCATGAACCAGCGCATCGCAGGTTGCCAGCGCCTCAAATTTGTTCGGTGCGGTAACAAACGGCTGTCGGGTAAAGGTCGCCAGTTCTTCTGCCACCCGTCTGGCATATTCCGGATGGGTATTGAGCCCGGTCCCGACCGCCGTCCCGCCGAGCGCCAGTTCGCCCAGGTGCGGCAGGCTCAGTTCGATATGTTTGAGGTTATGCTCAAGCATCGCCACCCAACCAGAAATCTCCTGGCCGAGCGTTAGCGGCGTGGCGTCCTGTAGGTGAGTACGACCAATTTTGACAATATCAGCAAAGGCAATCGCTTTTTCATTCAGCGTTTTTTTCAGCACCATAAGCTGAGGCAGGAGATGTTCACGCAGAGCAATCACCGCCGCCACGTGCATCGCCGTAGGGAAAACGTCATTCGAGCTTTGGCTTTTGTTAACGTCGTCGTTCGGGTGCACCTTACGCCCCATACCACGTTCGCCGCCAAGCAATTCGCTGGCACGGTTCGCCAGCACCTCGTTCATGTTCATGTTGCTCTGGGTACCGGAACCGGTTTGCCAGATAGCCAGCGGAAATTCATCCGGGTGTTTTCCGGCAAGCACCTCATCAGCCGCGTCGATAATGGCCTGTGCTTTTTCCGCTGTCAGCAGCCCTAAATCCTGATTAACCTTTGCCGCCGCACGTTTGGTCAGCGCCAGTGCGTGAATAAGCGAGACCGGCATTTTTTCCGTCGAGATGCGGAAATGCTCAAGTGACCGTTGGGTTTGCGCCCCCCACAGCTTGTCTGCCGGGACGTCAATCGCGCCCATCGAATCTTTCTCACTACGATGCGTTGTCATTACTTTCTCCCTGTTACGAAGTGATGTTGAGTACCGACATTGCTCACCTGCAAACAAAGCTTAAGTATTGATGCTTGTTATGACGACGTTTATTGCTTCGTGCGCTTCACCGGCGCAAAAAAACCGCCCCGAAGGGCGGTAGCTTTTATTTTACACAGCGTGCGCACTGGCCCGACTGGATTTGCTGGAAGAAATCATTACCTTTGTCATCCACCAGGATAAAGGCCGGGAAATCTTCAACATCGATTTTCCAGATAGCTTCCATCCCCAGTTCCGGGTAGGCCACGCATTCAAGGCTCTTGATACTGTTTTGCGCCAGAATAGCCGCCGGACCTCCGATGCTGCCCAGGTAAAAACCACCGTGTTTATGGCAGGCATCCGTCACCTGCTGGCTACGGTTGCCTTTTGCCAGCATAATCATGCTGCCGCCTTGCGACTGCAACTGATCAACGTAGGAGTCCATACGTCCGGCTGTGGTTGGGCCAAGTGAGCCAGAAGCATATCCCTCCGGCGTCTTCGCGGGCCCCGCATAGTAGATGGGGTGATCTTTCACATACTGCGGCAGTGGCTTACCTTCATCCATCAGCTCTTTAAGCTTCGCATGCGCAATATCACGCGCGACGATGATCGTCCCGGTCAGCGACAGGCGCGTAGAGACCGGGTACTGTTTTAGCTGACCGAGGATCTCCTCCATCGGGCGGTTAAGGTTGACCTTCACCGCTTCGCCCTCACCTGCCTGACGCAACTCTTCCGGAATGTACTTGCCGGGGTTCTGCTCCAGTTTTTCCAGCCAGATGCCTTCGCGGTTAATTTTGGCTTTGATGTTACGGTCCGCTGAGCAGGAAACACCCATCCCCACAGGACAAGAGGCACCGTGGCGCGGCAGACGAATCACGCGGATATCATGCGCGAAGTATTTGCCGCCAAACTGCGCGCCAAGGCCGAGCTGCTGAGCTTCAAGCAGCAATTCTTTTTCCAGTTGCACATCGCGGAACGCCTGCCCGTGCTCATTGCCCTCGGTTGGCAGACCATCGTAATACTTCGTCGATGCCAGTTTGACCGTTTTAAGCGTGGCCTCCGCACTGGTCCCCCCAATCACAAAGGCGATGTGGTATGGCGGACAGGCAGCCGTGCCAAGGGTACGCATTTTCTCAACCAGATAGCCTTTCAGCTTCGCCGGGGTGATCAGTGCTTTCGTTTCCTGATAAAGATAGGTTTTATTCGCTGAACCGCCCCCTTTGGCGATGCAAAGGAATTTATACTCATCGCCGTCAACGCTATACAGATCGATCTGTGCCGGCAGGTTAGTCCCGGTATTGACCTCTTTGTACATATCCAGCGGGGCATTTTGCGAATAACGCAGGTTATCTTCGACAAACGTGTTGTAGACACCACGCGCTAAGGCCGCCTCATCGCCGCCGCCCGTCCATACGCGTTGCCCCTTTTTACCCATAATGATGGCCGTACCGGTATCCTGGCAGGTGGGCAAAATACCTTTTGCGGCAATCTCGGAGTTACGCAGGAATTGCAGCGCGACATATTTGTCGTTTTCGCTGGCTTGCGGATCGCTGAGGATATCGGCAACTTGTTGCTGATGCGCCGGGCGCAGAAGGAATGAGGCATCGTGGAAAGCATGTTGCGCCAGGAGGGTCAGCGCCTGAGGATCGACTTTGAGGATTTCATGACCATCAAATTCGGTTACGGAAACGTAATCGCTGCTGAGTAAATAATATTCGGTTTCGTCCTTTTTCAGCGGAAAAGGCTCTTGATAATAAAAGGGTTTATTCGACATTGTTCTCTCACTTACAGCACGAACTGGTTATTGTTTCGGCAGGACATCCATCTGCCACAAAAAAGCGAGTCCGCATATCCTACACAATTATTTAACAAAAACTGAGACTAGTACGACTTTTTATCTGCTCTGATTACTTCGAACAGATTTATTGCTTTAATACGTGCAATTACGTTGACCACGATGAAGGGCGGGATAATGCAAAAACTCATTAACTCAGTGCAACACTATGCCTGGGGAAGTAAAAACGCGTTAACAGAACTCTATGGCATCGCCAACCCTGACAACCAGCCAATGGCTGAGTTGTGGATGGGCGCTCATCCTAAGAGCAGCTCAAAAGTGCAGGATGCGCAAGGAAATCTTCTCTCGCTTCGCGAGATGATTGAGCAGGATAAAGCAGGTTTACTGGGCAGTGCGGTGGCCGAACGTTTCGGCGAACTGCCCTTTTTGTTCAAAGTGTTGTGCGCCGCCCAGCCGTTGTCTATTCAGGTCCACCCGAACAAACAGGCTTCCGAGATCGGTTTTGCGAAAGAGAACGCCGCAGGCATTCCACTCGATGCGGCCGAGCGTAACTACAAAGACCCGAACCACAAGCCGGAACTGGTCTTTGCACTGACGCCCTTCCTCGCGATGAATGCCTTCCGTCCGTTCTCCGAAATCGTCTCTCTGCTACAGCCGGTCGCGGGTGCTAATCAGGCTATCGCTCACTTTCTGCAAGAACCCGGCGCAGAACGCCTGAGCCAGCTGTTCGCCAGCCTGCTGAATCTGAAAGGTGAGGAAAAATCGCGGGCGCTGGCGGTACTGAAAGCGGCGCTTAATAGCCAGCAGGGTGAACCATGGCAAACCATTCGTGTGATTTCCGACTTCTATCCTGACGACAGCGGCCTGTTCTCCCCGCTGTTGCTCAATGTCGTGAAACTCAATCCGGGTGAAGCGATGTTTCTGTTCGCCGAAACTCCGCATGCCTATCTGCAGGGGGTAGCGCTGGAGGTCATGGCCAACTCCGATAACGTACTGCGCGCGGGCCTTACGCCGAAATATATCGATATTCCGGAACTGGTGGCGAATGTGAAATTCACCCCCAAACCTGCCAGCGAATTACTGACGCAACCCGTGAAACAGGCCGCCGGCCTGGAGTTCCCAATCCCGGTTGATGATTTTGCTTTTTCACTACATGACCTTTCAACCACCGGTAGCGATCTGGCGCAACAGAGCGCGGCCATCCTGTTCTGCGTGGAAGGCGAAGCGGTGCTGAGCAAGGGTAATGAAACTCTGGTGCTGAAACCCGGCGAATCGGCATTTATTAGCGCCAGCGAATCACCTGTGACGGTAAGCGGCGTGGGCAGACTGGCGCGGGTCTATAATAAGCTCAACTAGTTACTGAACTTTTTAGCAAGGATTGCTAAGCTCTACAGAGCCTTTTCACATACCCAGGCGGATGATCCCGCCTGGTTTTATTTTTAGGGATAATAACGATGAAAAAAACGCTGGTTGCTGCCGGAGTTGTTATTGCGCTGGGGATCATCTGGACAGGTGGTGCCTGGTATACGGGTAAACAGCTGGAAAGCCGTCTGGGTGAGATGATTAGCCAGGCGAATGAACAGATTAAACGCACTGCGCCAGAAGCCAGCGTGGAGCTATCCTCTCAAAATTACCATCGGGGTCTGTTCAGCAGCCAGATGGAACTGGTGATCAAGCCGATCGAGGGTAAGGAAAATCCATGGTTTAAGCCGGGACAGACCATCGTACTGCACGAAAAGATTGACCACGGTCCTTTCCCGCTGGAGCAACTCAAGACACTGAATCTCATCCCGTCGATGGCATCGGTACATTCGACGCTCATCAATAATGAGATGACGAAGCCGCTATTCGATATCGCAAAAGGACAATCGCCATTTGTCGCTGAGACCCGCATCAGTTACAACGGCGACACGCGTACGGACCTCACCTTGCATCCGCTTAACTCCGAAAAAGAGGGTGAAAAAGTTGCCTTTAGCGGTGGTGAATTCCGCATCAGTTCCGATAAAGACGGCAATGTTATTACCGTCAGCGGCCAGGCACAGAGTGCGCTGGTTGACACGGTTAACGAATACGGTCAGAAAATTCAGATCTCCCTCAATAACCTGAAAACGGAAGGGACGACCCAACTCGCCAGCTTTAACGAGCGCGTCGGCAGCCAGAAAGCGACCCTGGACAAGCTGGCGATCTCTGTTGAAAACAAAGAGATGGCTGTCATTGAAGGGATGAATCTGAACGGCAAATCCGAAGTCGCGAAAGATAACAAGACCATTAACAGTCAGTTCGACTACGCCATCCAGAGCCTGAAAGTCCAGAATCAGGAGATGGGCAGCGGCAACCTGACGCTGAAAATTGGCCAGATCGATGGTGAGGCCTGGCACCAGTTTAGTCAGCAATATAACGCCCAGACCCAGGCATTGATGGCGCAACCGGATGTCATGAAAGACCCGGCGCTGTATCAACAAAAAGCGACAGAAGCTTTCTTTAATGCTTTCCCGTTGCTGTTAAAAGGCGAGCCGGTTATTACTATTGCCCCGCTGAGCTGGAAGAACAGCAAAGGCGAAACGGCACTGAACCTCTCCCTGTTCCTCAAGAATCCGGCCGCCGATACGGCTGTTACCGCGCCGCAGACGCTGGCCCAGGAAGTGGATAAAAACGTCAAGTCGCTGGATAGCAAACTGACCATCCCGATGGATATGGCGGTGGAGTTTATGACTCAGGTTGCGAAACTGGAAGGCTACCAGCAGGATGAAGCAGCCAAACTGGCAAGTCAGCAGGTAAAAGGGCTGGCAGCAATGGGTCAGATGTTCCGTATTACTACCCTGGAAAACAATACTATTGGCACCAGCCTGCAGTATGCCAATGGCCAGGTGACACTGAACGGCGAGAAAATGTCGCTGGATGAATTTGTCGGCATGTTCGGCCTGCCGTCAATGCCGCAGCAGGAAGATTCGCCGGAAACGCCGGACGATCCGACCGCACCTGTCGAACCTGCGGTGCCGCAACAGTAACCTTAAAGCCCCTTCCGAGGGGCTTTTTTTAGCTTTAAGCACACCTCAAAACTGCCGCTACGCAACGCCCCGCTACACTGGCAAAATTAAAACCACGCTACGACAAAAGTCGTAATTCCTGTTATTTACCGGGAACTGAAACCAATCACACACTTTTATTATGGCTAATGGCGTACTATTTAACCTGTATGAAATCATACAGGAGGTCTATATGTATCGCTCCATATTAGTACCCATCGATATTTCTGAAAGCGAACTGACCCGACAGGTCATCCCGTATGTTCAGGCGCATGCCGTTATCAATATTGCGAAAGTCCATTTTTTGACGGTCATCCCCTCTCATCCTTATTATTCAACGCTGGGACTGGCATATTCCGCCGCATTACCAAAATTAAAAGACCTGCAGGAAGAGGCGCTATCGCGACTCAATGAAATCGTCAAAGCGTTTAAAATTCCCATGGAAAAAGTTCAGACGCATGCTGTTACCGGGACGCCAAAGGATCAGATCCTAAAACTCGCAGACACTGTACAAGCAGATCTCATTATCATCGCTTCACACCGACCGGATATGACCACCTATTTGTTAGGCTCAAATGCTGCTGCAGTGGTCCGGCACGCAAAATGCCCGGTACTGGTTGTTCGTTAAGCGTCTGAACGCAGGATAAAATGGCATCACTCCCCCTGTTACGTCGCAGGGGGAGATTAAAAAGCATCAGCAGCCCACCGAAAACTTCATTATAGATTCAATCTATTATCATTAATGCTAATGCGCAGTCGGCATGTGGTATAATGTATCGCACTTTACCTGAAATAAGAGTGCGACCATGATTGATACCAACCTGCCATTAACTGATATTCATCGCCACCTGGACGGCAACATTCGGGCACAAACCATTCTCGATCTTGGCCGTGAGTTTAATATTGCCCTTCCCGCGCAATCCCTTGAAACACTGCTGCCGCACGTACAGGTCACTGCCAACGAACCCGATCTGGTGAGTTTCCTTGCGAAACTTGACTGGGGGGTAAAAGTGCTGGCCTCTCTCGATGCCTGTCGTCGCGTGGCTTATGAAAATATGGAAGATGCCTCACGTCAGGGTCTGCATTATGTTGAACTGCGTTTCTCCCCAGGCTACATGGCAATGACGCACAATCTGCCTGTTGCTGGCGTGGTCGAAGCGGTTATCGCTGGCGTACGCGAAGGCAGCCAGGCGTTCGGCGTTGAAGCGCGTCTGATCGGGATTATGAGCCGTACCTTTGGCGAAGCGGCCTGTTTGCAGGAGCTTGAAGCCCTACTGGCACATCGCGATAGCATCACAGCCCTGGACCTGGCGGGTGATGAGCTGGGCTTTCCTGGTAGTCTGTTCCTGCCTCATTTTAATCGTGCACGCGATGCGGGCTGGCATATCACCGTCCATGCGGGCGAGGCGGCCGGGCCTGAAAGCATCTGGCAGGCGATTCGCGAACTGGGCGCCGAGCGCATTGGTCATGGGGTGAAAGCGGTTGAAGATCCGGCGCTGATGGCCTTTCTTGCCGAGCAGCGCATTGGTATCGAATCCTGTCTGACGTCCAATATTCAGACCAGTACCGTGCCGTCGCTGGCACGACATCCGCTGAAAACTTTCCTGGAGCATGGCGTGCTGGCTTCGATTAACACGGACGATCCGGCGGTACAGGGAGTGGATATTGGCCATGAATATCAGACTGCCGCGCCAGCTGCCGGACTCAGTCGCGACCAGATCCGCCAGGCGCAGATAAACGGCCTGGAAATCGCGTTTCTCTCTGCGGCTGAAAAACAGGTGCTCAGAGAAAAAGTTTTGCAGGGGTAAAAAAATGCCGCTCACTTGAGCGGCATTTTTATTCAGGTCAGATTAAGCGTCGCGCGATGTTTTGCCGACTCAATCCCCAGTTCGATCAGTTCCATTATCTGGATTGCCTGACTTGCCGGAACCGGGTTCTCACCCGCACCGTTTAGCGCATCGCGAATGGCCGCATAGTAGGCGGGATAGTTGCCCGGCACCGTGAGCCAGGTTTCTTCAATGCGGGCATCGCCATTGACACGGGTTAACACCCCGTCACGCATATCGTATCCCCAGTCTTCTTGCGGCAGTTTTGCACCCGATTTCAGGCGTTCTTCCTGCGGATCGAGGCCAAATTTCACATAGCTGCCACGGGTGCCGTGGACGATATAGCGCGCGGATTCCGCCGCGGCCAACATGGTGCCATGCAGAATGACCCTGCGCTGCGGGTAAGAGAGCACCGCATGGAAATAATCTGTCGCCTGCGCCCCGGGACGTAATTGCGCCAGGTCCACCGTCAGCGAAACAGGCAGGCCAAACAGGTTTACGGCTTGATCCAATAGATGCGGTGCCAGATCGTACCATATACCGCTTCCCGGCCCCGCCTGTTCACGCCAGCGGTTGCGAATTTCGGGGCGATAGCGGTCGAAGTGTGATTCGAAAAAGGTCACCTCACCTAACGCACCATCTGCCAGCAAGGTTTTTAGCGTCAGGAAGTCACTATCCCAGCGCCGGTTATGAAACACGGACAATACGCGACCACAGCTTTTCGCCAGGGCGTCCAGCTCCCTTGCCTGTGACAACGTCACTGTAAAGGGCTTATCGACGACAACATGTTTGCCCGCTTCCAGTGCGGCTTTAGCCAACGGGAAATGGGTGTCGTTAGGCGTAGGGATAACAATTAAGTCAATCTTAGGATCATTAAATAAGTGTTTCGGTTCCGATACGACCGACACTGCCGGCCAGTCCGCCTTCACTTTCGACGCATCGCTACTGGAGATTGCCGCCAGCTCCATTCCCGGAGTGCCATCAATCAACGGTGCATGGAAGGTTTTACTGGCGTAGCCGTAACCAATTAGTCCGACACGGATATTGTCATTCATAAAGCGGCCTCTCATTATTGGAATATCTATTTCACACCATCTCTCTTTCAACGACAACTGCGGCGTAAGCACGAAAGAAATCTCTCCTGAGAAAGTGATTTCTCATGCCATCGCGGTAATGATACGGAATTGTCTAAAAACAGGCGTCAGTCCCTTGTCGTGCGCTGTTTGCCCGGTTAACATCCCAGACCAGATCTAAGGGAGTTGTAGCGTTATGGCCACTATCATCAATCGGATTATTGAATTAACAGGCTGGGTTGTATTGGGTGTTTCGACCGTTCTGCTGGTGTTCGCCAGTCATATTGATAATTACCAGCCGCCGGAACAGAGTATCGTCGCGCAGAAAAAATAAAATACGACGCGAACGCGGACATACCTAAATATGGTACTGCGTTGCGTATTGCCAGGCGTAGCGAAGAGCGCTAATCTTCCTGTCGGATGCCGTTCTGGCATCCGCTTAACCTAAAGAAAATTCTTAAATTAATGGCAATACATTCAGAGACAATTTACGTCCTGATAAGCCCGACTATTATTCGAACGAATTACCCGCGAATGTATTAATGCCTTTTTATGATATGGATAACGCTTAAAATGACCGTTCAGGATTATTTATTAAAATTTCGCAAAATCAGTTCACTTGAAAGTCTGGAAAAATTGTTTGATCACCTTAACTACACTCTGACCGACAACGAAGAAATCATTAACATGTATCGCGCCGCCGATCATCGTCGCGCTGAGCTGGTATCGGGTGGCCGCTTGTTCGACATTGGCCGGGTGCCTAAGTCCGTATGGCATTACGTGCAATAACGCTACTGGCATCCGGCGCATAATGCTTTATACTCCCCGGCCGATAAATCAGTGACCGCCAACGAGGAATAAGCATGATAACGACACCTGCAGAGAGAATCGGAGGCTGGCTTCTTGCGCCTTTAGCCTGGTTGCTGGTCGCTTTGTTGGGCCAGACGTTACGGCTCCTGGATGTCGCTAAAACACAGGTTCCGCTGGTCATTGCCGCCATCGGCGTGCGGCCACTGGCGGAACTGCTGACGTGGTTTGTCTCGTTTGCCTTCGCCGCAGGCGTCTGGTATTACACGCTATGGCTGATTATCGCCTTTTTTAAACGCCGCCGTAGCGTCCTGAAACATATGATTATCTGGTTACTGATTAGCGTGCTGCTGGCGCTGAAAGCTTTTGCCTTCTCCCCCGTTTCTGACGATGTGGCGGTACGCGGACTTTTATCGGCGTTACTCGCAGCCGCGTTGATTGTGCCCTATTTCAAGCGATCGCAGCGGGTCAAAGCGACCTTTGTGAACCCGTAATAACCTTACAGTTATCCTGTTGTCGCCCGGTGCTGTTTGACCGATAATAGGCGGCTTTTTTTATTTCAGGCCAAATAATGACAGACTATCTGCTGCTATTTATCGGAACCGTTCTGGTCAATAATTTCGTACTGGTGAAATTTCTTGGCCTGTGCCCGTTTATGGGGGTTTCGAAAAAACTCGAAGCCGCAATGGGTATGGGTCTTGCGACAACCTTCGTTATCACGCTGGCGTCTATCTGCGCATGGATTATCGACACCTGGCTGCTCATTCCGCTGGATCTCATCTATCTGCGTACGCTGGCATTTATTCTGGTCATTGCCGTGGTGGTGCAGTTCACCGAAATGGTGGTGCGCAAAACCAGCCCGGCGCTGTATCGCCTGCTGGGGATTTTTCTGCCGCTTATCACCACCAATTGTGCGGTGCTGGGCGTGCCATTACTGAATATCAACCTCGGGCATAATTTCCTGCAATCCGCGCTGTACGGATTTTCCGCCGCCGTCGGATTTTCGCTGGTCATGGTGCTGTTTGCCGCCATCCGTGAGCGTCTTGTCGTCGCTGATGTGCCAGCACCGTTTCGCGGTAATGCCATTGCTCTCATTACCGCCGGTTTGATGTCTCTGGCCTTTATGGGCTTTAGTGGTCTGGTGAAGTTGTAATGAATGCAATCTGGATTGCCATCGCGGCCCTGAGCGTACTCGGGTTGTTGTTTGGTGTCGTACTGGGATATGCCTCGCGTCGTTTCGCGGTGGAAGACGATCCCGTCGTCGAGAAAATTGACGATCTCTTGCCGCAGAGCCAGTGTGGGCATTGCGGCTATCCGGGGTGTCGCCCCTATGCTGAGGCCGTCGGCCTGCAGGGCGAGAAAATTAACCGCTGCGCACCCGGCGGAGAAGCGGTGATGCTGAAAATCGCCGAAATGTTAAATGTGGAGCCGCAGCCCATTGACGGTGATGTAGTCGTGTCGGAACCGGTACGCATGCTCGCCATTATTGATGAAGCGAACTGCATCGGCTGCACCAAATGTATTCAGGCCTGTCCTGTCGACGCCATTGTCGGCGCGACCCGCGCCATGCACACGGTAATGAGTGACCTTTGTACCGGCTGTAACCTCTGTGTGGATCCGTGCCCGACGCAGTGTATTGAACTGCGTCCGGTGGAAACGACCACCGCCAGCTGGAAATGGGACCTGCAGACCATTCCCGTGCGCAACATTTCCGTGGAACAACATGCTTAAGTTATTTTCTGCTTTTCGCAAAGACAAACTGTGGGATTTCCACGGCGGTATTCATCCGCCGGAGATGAAGACACAGTCCAATGGTACACCGTTGCGCCAGTTGCCCCTGGCGACGCGTTTTGTTATCCCTTTAAAACAGCATATCGGCGCTGAGGGTGAACTGTGCGTTAGCGTCGGTGATAGCGTGCTTCGTGGACAACCGTTGACCCGTGGCCGCGGGCGCATGTTGCCGGTTCACGCCCCCACCTCCGGAAAAATCATCGCCATTGCACCCCACTCTACCGCGCACCCCTCTGCGCTGCCTGAACTGAGCGTCATTATTGAGGCGGATGGCGAGGATCGCTGGATTGAACGTGACGGCTGGAGCGATTACCGCTCGCGCGATCGCAACACACTTATTGAGCGTATTCACCAGTTTGGCGTTGCCGGGCTGGGCGGCGCAGGTTTCCCGACCGGCGCGAAGCTGAAAAGTGGCGGCGATCTTATCGAGACATTGATTATCAATGCCGCCGAGTGCGAACCCTATATCACTGCAGATGATCGTCTGATGCAGGATTGCGCCGCGCAGATAGTCGAAGGCGTGCGCATCCTGATGCATATTCTGCAGCCCCGTCAGGTGCTGATCGGTATTGAAGATAACAAACCGCAGGCCATCTCCATGCTGCGAGCGGTGCTGGCTGGTTCGCATGACATCAAGTTGCGCGTCATCCCGACCCAATACCCGTCCGGCGGTGCAAAACAACTGACGCAAATTCTGACCGGCAAGCAGGTTCCCCACGGCGGTCGATCATCCGATATTGGTGTGCTGATGCAAAACGTCGGCACTGCTTATGCCATTAAGCGCGCCATCATTGATGGCGAACCGCTCACCGAACGGGTGGTGACATTGACCGGGGAAAGTGTCAGCAAGCCAGGAAACGTCTGGGCACGGCTGGGAACGCCGGTGCGTCATTTGCTCGAACATGCCGGCTTTTGCCCGTCCGCTGAACAACTGGTCATCATGGGTGGGCCATTGATGGGCTTCACCCTGCCCTGGCTTGATGTCCCGGTAGTTAAAATTACCAACTGTCTGTTGGCACCCTCGGCCAGCGAAATGGGCGAGCAGCAAGAAGAGAAAGGCTGTATTCGCTGTAGCGCCTGTGCTGATGCCTGCCCGGCGGATCTGTTGCCGCAGCAGCTGTACTGGTTCAGTAAAGGCCAGCAGCATGACAAAGCCACTGCGCACAACCTGTCCGACTGTATTGAGTGCGGCGCCTGTGCGTGGGTCTGTCCAAGTAATATTCCGCTGGTACAGTATTTCCGTCAGGAAAAAGCCGAGATTTACGCTATCGCGCAGGAAGAAAAGCGCAACGCCGAAGCTAAGGCGCGTTTTGAGGCTCGTCAGGCGCGTCTGGAGCGGGAAAAAGCCGCACGTGCTGAGCGTCATAAAAAAGCGGCCGTTCAACCCGCCGCAAAAGATCAGCAGGCAATTGACGCGGCCCTCGCCCGCGTACGGGAAAAACAGGCCACTGCGGCGCAGACTATCGTGGTGCAGGCAGGAAGCGTACCAGATAACAGTGATGTGATTGCCGCCCGCGAGGCGCGTAAAGCGCAGGCACGCGCACGTCAGGCAGAAAAAGCACAACAGCAAGATGTGCCGGAAAGCACAGTTGTTGTCGCTGGCGAAGCGGTCGATCCGCGTAAAGCGGCTGTTGAAGCAGCGATTGCGCGTGCTAAAGCGCGTAAAGCTGCGGCCGCAGACACCCAGGCGTCGCCCGTTAACGCCGAACCTGTCGACCCGCGCAAGGCAGCCGTCGAAGCCGCTATCGCCCGAGCAAAAGCGAAAAAATTACAGCAGCAGGGTGTCAGCGAAGTCGTTGTGCCGGTCGAGGCTCCGGTTACCGCCGAACCTGTCGACCCGCGCAAGGCAGCCGTTGA
>NZ_JBCIVJ010000031.1:0-39902 GCF_039409775.1 Phytobacter palmae
TTCAGTTAATGTCATGCTTACTCCATCCCGGGAAAACCGTAACCATAGCATTATTTTATTTCATTGCTTATGCGTTCGTCCCGCAAAAGGGTGTTCCATGCAATCCCACCCAATATGAGCCCTACCGTGCCGAGAGTCAGGAAACTACGTAAGCCAGTGTCATTGCCCCGATACAACAGGCTCTCTATCGGACAACTCACCCACCGGTATTGCAGTGGTATGATTGACAGTCCAGCCATCCGAAACAAACCAGGCATAGTGAGGTCTTGCGGAGCTTATCTTCTTGTGTTTTTCCTCTGTAATCATTCAGCCTAAAAATTATTAAAAAACATTTAGTGTGTCTCATGTATTGCAAGAGCCGCATAAAATGGCTGTATATTTATCTTATATTCTGTGGCACTATTCCGGGACTATCAGCATTGAGATGCTTCTGGTTTATTCATCATTCTTTTCTTCGATATTTCGCCTGGGATCACCCAGGCTTTTTTTTATTTTTTATTCGTTTTGAAAATACAAACCATACAAAGATTCACCAATCGAATAAAATGCATTAAGACTATAATCCAACACCAACCATGCACAATAAAAATACCATAAAATCAATCGAATAAATACATAAACACTTTCAGATTCATAATCTAAATATCACCCCAAAAAGAAATATTTTGCAATATTTTAAATAATTTGCTTACATATTTGGCGTAAAAATTAATGAACTTCATAGAATAGTATTCAGTTTGTAATTTCGGATGAAATTGCAAATATTCATATAAATTATGATCTCAAGGGAATAGATTATGAAAAGAAAAGTACTGGCGATTGTAGTGCCTGCGCTATTATTTGCAGGCGCAGCAAATGCGGCGGAAATTTATAATAAGAATAGTAATAAAGTCGATTTATACGGAAAAATGGTCGGCGAACGCGTCTGGTCTGACACCGATAAACACAACAGCGAAAACGAAGATACCTCTTACGCCCGTATTGGCATCAAGGGCGAAACGCAGATCAATAGCGAACTGACCGGGTTTGGGCAGTGGGAATACAATATGGATGCCAGCCATCCAGAAGGCGCTCAAAGTGAAAGTACACGTCTCGCCTTTGCCGGTCTGAAATTTGGCAACTTTGGCTCTTTTGACTATGGTCGCAATTACGGCGTCGCTTACGATGTCGCGGCGTACACCGATATGTTGGTTGAATGGGGCGGCGATTCCTGGGCTTCTGCTGACAACTTTATGAACGGCCGCACCAATGGCGTTGCAACCTACCGCGTCACCGATTTCTTCGGTGAAGTCGACGGACTTAATCTGGCGCTGCAATATCAAGGCAAAAACGACAACCGGAGCGTAAAAAAACAGAACGGCGACGGATACAGCATGTCAGCCTCTTATGAGTTCGACGGTTTTGGTTTTGCCGCCACCTACGGTAAAGCAGACCGTACTGACGAGCAGGCTGCTGACCGTAAAGGTGATAATGCTGAGGTCTGGTCTGTCGCGGCAAAATACGATGCCAACAACGTTTATGCTGCATTAATGTACGGCGAAACACGTAACATGACCGTCGAGAAAGACGACCAGTTTGCCAATAAAACGCAGAACTTCGAAGCAGTTATTCAATACCAGTTTGATTTCGGCCTGCGTCCGTCTCTGGGTTATGTCTACTCTAAAGGCGATGATCTGAGCCGTCGTGGTAGCTTTAAAGGCGGTGACGCCACCCGTGTAAACTACATCGAACTCGGTACCTGGTACTACTTCAACAAAAACATGAACGTCTACGCGGCATACCAGTTCAACCTGCTGGATAACACGCAATATGTTCGTGAGACTGGTATCAATAAAAACGACCAGTTCGCAATGGGTATTGTTTACCAGTTCTAATCTCACTTTTCTTTCAAAGCCCGCCGCGAGCGGGCTTTTTTGTGGCAAAAGCACAGTCCTGCCGCAGAATAAAGCATGTAATGATAAAATTTACTGGAGTAATGAGAAAAACATCTGTGACGAGAGTCGTTGAAAGCGAGGCGCGTAACTGATTGAATAATGGCGGAGAGAGGGGGATTTGAACCCCCGGTAGAGTTGCCCCTACTACGGTTTTCGAGACCGATTCGATTCCCCCTTAAATCAATCACTTATTAATCATGCATGGTATAAACGCGACATTTTGTAGTCAACTAAATCAATTAATTATGAACTTATCGACACTTCATATACCAACCCTTTAACTCACATAAACGGGCACTCATCCTCCCCGGGCCGGTTTACGAAATTAGTCACCCGGCCAAGCAAAATAATATCCTCCAGTGCTTCGCCTTCAATCGCCTCGCCTTCTTCTGTAATGAAGGACTGCCCCATCAGTTTCGCAAACTGCTGATGCCCATACAGCGACAGAACAACGGTGCATCCCTGCTCCAGTTTTTACAGATCATCTTTGACCACTGCGTTGCCGTTTGAAGCTGTTCTGCTCAGCGAACGCGACAGGCAACTGCAACTTGATCTTGTGATCCGGAGTTACGCACTAGGTTGATGGGATAAAGCACCAACGATTAACGCTCGCATCAAGGCTGAACTGACAAAGAGAGTGCACAGGATTTTTTCCGGTGCCGAAGCGAAGGTAAAGCCGATGCAGGCGAACGGCTTGAATAGCGATGCCAGCAAAAGCGATCGGGAAAAGCTGAACCGCATGCTGGAGGAAATGGTTGCTGTAATTGTTCTCTTCCGTATAGGCCATATTGCGTTATCATATAAAGTGTAACAACTACGGGAGCAGACCTTCCGTTAAGTATAAGTCGTACAACTACACATATCGGCATGAATAAAAATAATGGGGCTTAAATATGGGTGTTAGGCAAGATGATGAAGGCAAGTATGTTACCAGTGACAGGCCGTTTACACAGTATGATCATAAATGGCAGGCAGACAATGCAGAGAGCTGGCAAAGTGCATGTGATGCCAGCAAATCAGTTAGTCAGCCGAGCCAGTCTTACCAGACGCCACAGTCTACAGCAGTTGCCGGTCAATCTGGGTTAAGCATTCTTTTTGGCTATGCCACGATAATATTAATATTCTGGGCTATTCTTAATTTTTTTATTCTTATTCCCGGCCTGAGGGCAAGTTTTTTATTACAAAGCGCCGGGGGCTTTTTTGCAATACCTGGGGCAGGTATAGGATTTATTCTTAGAGTTGTCCATTTAATACTTTTTGCCCCTTATGTTTTTATATACCCTTGGAGTGATGGTGACATTGCCAAACAATTTTGTTATCAGATGGGTGTGATAGCCGTAATTTCGATTCCAGCCCTAATTCTGTGGAAAAAGATAAAGAAAACCATACTTTATTTTACAGGAGCACTTGCGATATTATCCTATATCTCCGTAGGTTTGCTGGCACTTAACAATGACTTATGGGCTTCTTTTAAAGTTTATCCCTTTTTAAACTAGCGCGGCAATTTCATGCCGTTCAAGCTTACCCGATTCCCGCCCGTTGTGCGGGAATCTTTGTAGAAACCAGACACGCCCACGATGTTACTGACGACAATATCGTTATGCTGGGGCGTAAAGCTGAAGTCGACGAGAAGAAAAGAGCCATCGAGAATACCGGCGCCGATCATGGAATCACCGGACACACGCAGCGTGTAGGTTGAAGAAGGGTGCGGAATAAGAAGTTCATTAAGAGCAATGCGTTGTTCGACATAATCCGCAGCTGGAGACGGGAACCCACAATGTACCGGGTCACTAAAAAGTGGGATTGTCACAACAGCACGTAGCTCCGCTGGCCTCATGATCAACATATAAACCTTCATACAAACACTGTTTTTATATACAGTAGATTTAATAGCATTTTTGATCAAGAGGACGCTGCGGTTGTTGATGGTTTTGAAAGGGGTAGGTTTGTGTTAAAGGCTATAAGAGATAAATAGTTATCCGTGTAGAATTTTTTTAATGCGCTGAACTGTTCGCTCAGCTTTTGTTCACCTCTGCAGTTACAGTTTTCCCATTGCTTCCAGTTCAGCAACGCGCGCGGTCAGCTCGTCGATTAGTTTCTGTTGGGCCTGTATCGCCTGAGTCAATTTTGCAATCAGGGGTACTTCTTTCAGGTAATACGCGTCAGTAGGGTTATCCTCATCATACCCGTCAACCAGACCAGAACCGCCGACACACTCAGGGGAGACCGTTACCAGGTCGTTTGCGATAAAACCGAGCATATCTTCGCTTTCAGGAATTACCCCGCGAGCTTTCATTTTGAAATATGCTGGCATCCACCCCATAACCTCAGCAAGAGCTGTTGCCGCATTATTAGCGTATCTAATATTCTTTTTAAGTTCTCTATCTGACGACGTTGTAAACGAAACTCGCCCAAGATTGGTTGTGCCGACAAATCCGGTTAACCCTCCGTTGCCACCGTAGTTCCAGTAAAAATTCCACGGTATGTTCAGATCTGTTGCCCCATTTATCCCACCGCGTGACGTGAATCCTGCAACAGAGTCCAGTTGCCCTACAACCTGTAACACACCGCTTGAACTATTTATCAGCCTGACATTGTAGTCGCTGGTGTCTTTATTAAAATGAAAATCAATAAATGGCGTCGATGATGTCAGTTCAATTGATGAAAAATAAGGCACATCATTGGGGCCAAGCTGCAGGGCCGTGCGCGCGTCTGCTGCCGTTTTTGCCCCGGTACCGCCCTGACTAATTGACAGCGCAGTGGTTAACCCGGACAGGCTGGTGATGTCACTGTTAGCCCCTTTTTTTGCCAGCGATTTCTGGCCGGGAACCGTTACGGCCGCCCCGTTAATCGTGATAGTGACGTCACCCGCCCCGTTCATCACGTCGGCGAAGCCGCTCATATTTTTTTGATACAGCGTCAGCGTTTCAGCAATATTCTGCGCCAGACCGTCCACGCTCAGCGAATCACTCAGCAGGATAGCGTAAGCAGTACCGGCTGCAAGTGCCGGGTTTGCAGCTGGCGTTACGGTGAGCTTGGTTGCGCTGTTAATTGCGGTTATCTGGAACACCTGTACCGGGTTTGCCAGAGTGACCAGAGTGCACCCAACGCGGATCAGTGAGCCTGCTGCTGTAAAGTTCGTACCGGTTCCCGTCAGCGTGTTACCGTTGATGGCTATGGTGCCAGTTGTGTAAATCATATTTTCTCCAGGCATAAAAAAACCCGCCGGAGCGGGTTTGATTTTAGTTTGAATTGTTACTCGAACGCGCCGCTCCCACGGGCAATCATCATTGTCGGGGAAATGATGCCAGTGGTGGCATAACTGATTCCATTAGTTTGAGAACGTATTGAGCAGGCTACAACCCTGTCAGAAACCCTCGCACTGAACATCACTGCTGTCGCCATATCCCCGCTGAGTTTACTGGCCCGCAGGCCGTAGGATTTGGTGTTTGACCCGATTGTTATAGTCACTACCGTGCCATCATAATCTGACGGGGCGTTTGTACTGACCCGGAGCTGAATCATTGCCATCACAGTGACATGTTTTACCTGGTTAGTTGCACCAGAATCTGTATAGGTCATCGTTTTGAGAACGTTACTCGTTGATGCCGTCATTGGTATATCACTGAAAACCTGCGCATTAGCTACGTCACCGATAAATGATTCAGCCTGAACGGTGCCTTTAAACGAGCCGCTGGTCGCATTGATTTTCCCGGTAAACTCCCCGTCCTTCGCATAAACAGTCCCGCGTACCGTGACATTACTGAATTCAGATGAGCCATCTTTACCAATTCGCCAGCCAACTGAGCCAGCCACGTAGTTATTTGACTGGATATACGCACCGATTTTCGCATTGGTGATAGTCCCGTCCTGGATAAACGTGTCACGAATAAACGTCTGGCCGTTCTGAATAACAAACGGCAGCGTGACGGCTGAACCAGCCTGAGACATAACCGCAAAGCGGTCAGCAAGGAAAATAACCTGTGACTGCATACCAGCAGGTGTGTTCTGAACACCCAGCCCCATCCCTGCTGCGTACCGCATGCCGTTGGCATCCACGCCGACCTTTATCGAGTACATCGCGTTCAGGTTGCCGTTGATATCCGCTACTGCCTGGGCGTTAGTGGCGATAGATGAGGTATGACCGTTAACTGTTGCACTCAGTGAATTTATCTGCGTGGCAGCCGCCTGCTGATAACTGGAGACGGACTGAGACAGACTGTTTATAGACGAGGTATTCCCCGCCACATCCGTGCGGAGCTGGAGCAATGATTGCGCGGTGGCCTCATTGCTGCTGGCGACTGCGCTCTCAACGCGCTGAATACTGGCCGCATTAGCGCCGTACTGCACACTCTGTTTTACCTGCTGGCTCACCTGCGCCAGTGTATTCTCAATCAATGCCACCGCCGTGTTTTGCACCCCGCCGGACGCGTTAGCCGTTTTCCCTGACAGTTCGTCGAACCGGCTGGCAGACGCGCTATCCAGCGAGGTGACAGCCTGATCCAGTTGCGTTATGGCAGCGGTATTCTGCGCCCCCGTCTCTGCCGCTGCTGTCGTGGCCGCCGTCAGTTGGGTGACCGCCGTCGCGCGGGCCTCTGTCTCGTCAGCCAGCGCCTGTGTGAGCTGCGTTACCCCGGCAGCGTTCTGGTCGGTTTTCGCCTCCAGGCGTGTAACATCAGTAACGCGGGCCTCGGTTTCAGTGGCAATTACCTCCCGCAGTTGCGTGAATGTCGCCGAGTTTGCGCCGTTCTGTGCAGACTGCCTGACAACTACGTCAGCGATGGCCAGAGCGTTATTGATAATCCCCTCTGCCGTCTGCCGGTTCGCACCCACTGCCGCCGCCAGTTGGTCGGCGTTTTGGGTAATTGCCGTGGCGAGGTCAGCAACGGTTTTGCTGGTTTCAACCGCGTTCTCAATGATGTCTTTGAAAAGCGCCGAGTCTTTTATTTCATCCAGAATAGCGTCAGTAATATCTGACACATCAACACTGGCCTGCCCCCTCACCCATCCGGTGTAACCCGACTCATTCCCGGTCCTGTCCACCAGTTGCGCGCGGTACCAGAAGACCTGCCCCGCCTTGAGGCCCATCTGCTGATATTTGCGCAGCGGATACGGCACGTCCGCCAGCAAGACCGCATCATCAGTCGTACCCGTTGCACTGTACTGAATTTCCGTTTTCAGTGTGTCTTCCGTGTTCGCAGGGAATCCCCAGTTCAGTTCAATGCCGAAAACCACATTGTCCGACGCGGTGAAACCGACAGGTTTCGGCGGGTTTCCTGTTTTCCCGGTCAGTGTTGTTTCGGTTGAATATCCCCAGCCGGAGGAAATTTCAGCCGCGTTAATAGCCCGCACCCGCGCAAGATAACGTCCGGTGTAAATGGCCGGCACCTCAAACGACGCGGTAGAACTGCGGGGTACGTTCACCCAGTCGCCATCGTTACGCCGCCACTGGGCCTCATACGAAATTGCGTTTGGTGCCTGGTCCCAACTGACGCGCATCGTCTCCAGGCTGATCCCCTGATTCACAACGGCGTAGCTGGAAATGACGATATTCGAAGGTGCAGACTGATTACCCGGCGGGATAACGCTTACCGGGCGCTGATCGATAATCGCGCCTGTATCGATGCGGGCATATTTATCCGGATCATGGGCTGCCCCCACGATGGTGAATGTGCCGTCGTCATTTTCCGTAACACTGACGACGCGGTATTGCTGGGCATAAAGCGAATCTGACTCAACCACCCACACCGCCTGGGCTTCTGGCGTTGTAGTGAACACCGTCGAAACGGTGACTTTATTACCGCTGACAGCCTGAATGGTGCGGCTCTGTGATGCGCCTGTCGGGAGGTTCACCATGATGCGATCACCCGCTACGGCATCCGGCACACGGTCGAGCGTCAGTACCCGACCGCTTACCGCGCTGATGCGGCCACCCGTTACTTTTCCGGCCAGCTCCCTGTCACTGACTGCAATGATGTATCCCGGCTGCGGAATATTCCCGTCGAGCCCGACAGAGAAGGTGACCACGCGGTCTTTGTTATTGGTCAGAATGCCCCAGCGTCCCTTACGGTTTGCCTCCGATTGTCGGGTGCAGCCGATAGCCGTCAGTTCAAGCTGGTTAAAGCCAAAGCGACGCACCAGATCCTGCTCGAATACAGGCTCCATTGCGTCGGAATACGCATTCGCCGGGTCGGAGTATGAAACCAGTGCAGAGGTATAGCGGGTTTTGGAGGTGCTGCTGCTGTACGTGAATTTACCGTCCAGGGTATTTGCGTTCGTGTAGCTGTAATCGACGTCACGCGGCATATCAGCCAGGGCAACAATCTGATTGCCGCCCCAGTACGTCATCCCCCGGAAAATGGCCGCAAAGTCGCGCAGCACGGTATACGCATCATTGCGATCCTGGACGTAAACGTTGCAGGTATAGCGAGGCTCCATACCGTCTCCGCCCTTCCCGTCAGGGACAAGCTGATCGCAGTACTGTGCAACCTGATACAGCATCCATTTATCGATGTTAGCTGCCGTCAGCCTGTCACCCAGGCCAAATCTGTCACTCACCACCAGATCATAAAAAATCCATGCCGGATTATCCGTCCAGGCCCATTTAAATGCGCCTGCCCATGTACCGCTGTAGGTACGTGTTTCAGGGTCGTAGGTATCAGGGACGCGGATAACGCGCCCGCGCGGCTCGCATGAAATCTGCGGGACAGAACCATTAAACTGACTGGAGTCGAACTCGATATACAGCAGAGCGGTATTCGGGTAACGCAATTTTGCGTCGATGACCTCTGTGTAGCTCTGCAACGTCATTGAATCGCCGATTTTTGCGCTGTTCGCATCTGCAGTGATTTTACGCAGGCGAACCGTCCACGTTGTGGCTCCGGCTGGCAAATTGATGCGGTGGCTGCGCTCATAACCGCTGGTCGTCTTCCCCGTTACAGATGTGTTGATTACCGTCTGAAATGCGCCGCCGTTCGTCTGCAGGTCTATCGCATAATTGATGGTGTAACCCACCAGATCGCCGTCATCTTCCTGCCGGAAAATGGACGGCCATTTGACGCGCAGGCGAACGGCAGAAAGCAGTGTATTGGTCAGTGTTCTGGTCCACGGAGAAGCGCTGGAAACAACCACACCGCCCAGGCTGATTTCATTTTCACTACCTGGCATCCCCTGAATATAGGTCTGTGCCTGCGTACCAGAGCGAAATTCCCAGGCCACACCGCTGAAATTTGACGAACCGTCAGCATTCAGCAGCGGCGTACCATCCAGAAAAATAGATTGCCCGGTGAGGCCGCCAGAAAATTCGCCCTCACCCAGCGCCAGCAGGATTTTCGCTTTTGCGACTGACTGGAGATCGTCGGGCTGTTCTGTCGGAGTACGGGAAGATGAGGAGCCTCCCTTGCGGCCCTGAATTTTCTTATTTGCCATATTTCGCCCATAAAAAAACCGCCAGGCGGCGGTTATTAAATTGAGGTGTTTTTATTGCTGGTCTTCAACGTAAATTCCTGCAGAAATAATTGCGCCGCCGATACGACGCTTGCCGTACAACAGAGGCACCGGATAGCCCTGCGACGTGGTATTCGTGACGCTACCGAATGCATATGACGGCTTATTGTCTGCTGATTGCGTTTTCGCCAAACCGGCAGGCTGAGGGGATAACAGTTGAATGACACCGCCGAGCGTTAAAGATACCCCCATAGCGGCGACAGCCCCCCAGCCACCCGCAAAGGCAGTACCACCAAAGCCAAGCGCTGCACCGTTAGTCGCAATTGCAGCAACGGTAACAAGGGCAACACCGAGAATAGTCTGGAGCAATCCTCCACGCTTACTGCCCATGATAACCGGTACGACCCGGATGACTTCACCAGTAACCGGAAATCCCAGATCATCTATTCCGATATTTTTTTTGCCTTTGAACACAGCGTAGGTAAGCCCGCGCCGCTGACTGGATATCATGAATTTTTCAAAACCGGGAATTGTCGCAGCTAAGGCCCGAGTAGCTTCGTGAGTGGTGCTTATTAATCGGTGATGTACTTTACCAAAAGTTTTACCAAGAATTCCGCAAAGTTCGATTTGAATCATAGTTTCATACATTTATTCCTCCAATATAAAAAGCCCACAGAAGTGGGCGATAAAAGAGAAAACAATCAAATTAATTATGCATCTTTCCGAGCCAAGAAGAAATAAAGTATTTCAGAAAATTCATTAGCATAGTTACCAGGCATATTTGATTTAATGTTTTGAATCTCATTAAAATTAGCCTTAAGGATATTATCAGCGGATTGCCCAGGCATTTTTTCAATCAACTCATCAGCAAATCTCTTAATATCAAGCTTATTTAAAGCCAGTACATTATTTTCATACCAGAGGAATTTATATGCATCATTACTTTCTGGATTTTGTTGCATAGCATTAGCAATGATGTCCCTGCCGCAATGTTTGCATACCTTAGCAGCCGCCAGTATCTTTTCAGCACAAAAAGGGCAACTGATTTCATTACGTGATGAAGTTTGCGACTTACCAAAAATTACAGCTAAAAGCCCACCAAGAAAACAAACAGATCCAAATATAAGATAGTTTTGTTGATCCCTCATCAATCCTAAGTTATTTACCCTCTGACCATAGGTTGTAGTTACGGAGGTATCCATTGAAAGGGATAGAAAAACTACAATAACTCCTACAATCAATATGAACACACCAAATGCTTTCACGTTATGTCCCTCGCACAGCTAATTTTTGAAAGTCTGCGCCCGCAGCGCCTGGGCGAGTCAGGTTAGCATAGAGCTTTATAGCGTAAAATCTTCATTGTTCTTTCCATCCAGTAGCCACCGTACGGGGTGCGATTACTGAGCCGTCCATAAAGATGATGGAGCAACAGGTTACCCTCCAGTAGTACCCCAGCGTGATTCCATTTGTTGGCCTGCACCTGCATGATCACAACATCACCCGGTTGAGGAGCGCCAGTCGCTTCTCTGAACCCGCATTTATACCAGTTATCCTGATACAAATTGTCGGGGTACTGGTCCTCCCACCAGGGATAATCAACACGGTAATCCGGCAGCTCAATGCCGTACGTTTGCCGATAATAGGATATTACCAGCCCCCAGCAGTCGTAAACCCCCAGCACAAAAGGACGCTCAAGCAACGACAATTCGCCGCGCGGATTAATTGTGCGCAGGTCGCCTTCGGGCCAACTGACGATGTGCCAGGGCACCGCCATCAAATCGCATTGCGCCTTATCCAGTTCGCTGGGCTGCGTCGTTGCGTCAGGATGGCTATGCACGATAGCCGTTACCGTTCCCCAGTCCTCAGCTGCGGCGTAGTCTTCCGGCGACAGAACAAAATGTTCAGTGGGTTCGTTAGCCTGATTACGGCAAGGAAAATATCTCTCCACTCGACTTTTTTGCGCCACGACACCACAACATTCACGGGGATATTCAGTGGCGGCATGCGCCATGATGGCATCTATGGTTTTCTGACGCATATCAGCTCCTGATGAGTGACGTGCCGGGGAATCCGCCAAAAGAAAGTTCGTTATTTTCCCCAAAACGAAGTTTGCAGGCGGTCAGGGTGCCGTTGCACTGGTCTAATGAAGGATCAGTTACCGGGTTGTTGTTTTTGTCGAAGTAGTTCGTGCCTGCATAGTCACAGCCATCACCGCTGCGGTACTTACCACGAATACACCAGGAGCAGAGAGAATGAAGCTGACGGGTCGGGATCATTAAGCCCTGCAGGTCCATCGGACTGGTTAACCGAAACTCGATAGCCTCTGACGTTTCTGTATTTTTCCCGTCGATATACCAGACCTGCAACTTTTCCTGAGTGGGATCTGCAGTGGCATTGCCGGAAGGGAAATTGCGCGCATCCAGATACTGCGCCAGCGTGTCATGTATAGTGACCGTCGCTTTCAACAGTTCGTCATATGCAAGGCACAACGCAGTGATGGCGCCGTCAAGGTTCGCCACGGTCAGTTTTGGCGTGGCGCCACTGCCGGTAGTCGATTTTTCCAGTCCGTTAATCTGACAGGGCCAGGCTTTATATTCGTTACCCTGCCACCAGATGGATTTAGCCGGAAGCGTTGATTCATCACCACCTGCTGCAGTTATTTCTGCCGGGGTATGCGCAATATTGTGACTATGGAATCGTAGCACTGCCCCCACGCCAAAAGAGGTACCATCAACTTCAAAAAGCCGGATTTCATTTCCCGGCTCCAGTTTTTGATAATCATTATTCAGACTCATGGTGCAAACGCCTGTTCAAAGGTTGCAGTGATGGTAATTAGTTTTTTACTTTTAACGATGAGTTGAAGGCTGTCAGCCTGAACACGCCATAACGCGAGTTCCCCATAGGGGGGCTGAAAAGAAAATGACTTTGTTTTATGGCTCCTGAGAAACGCATAAATTTCAAGTGCAGTATCTTTATTCCCTGTATAGGAAAATGCGTAATTCAGGGTCTCCGAATTAAGCCCATTTCCACTTACCTGCGTATAACCGTCACCAAACTGAACCTTACGGATATTATCTTTGACGGTGACAGCAGGCTGTCCCGATGCCTGAATTTTCCAGGCAAACGCATCAATAGCCATATTTACCTCGTTTTGGTCAGAGCCCAAATCATTCCACCCGGTCGGGATTCTCTTTCAATGCCTTCCCGAATAGATTTGTCGACAACCTGCTGATAAGCCCGACCAAGCGCAGCAGCATTTGCCGAACCCTGTTGATCCTGAGAGGATTGTGGCGTCGTGACAGATACGGGCGCATAGACGCTAACGCCAGTCTGCAGACTGCCCGATGTGGCATTCCCGACGAACCCGCCAGAGGCATACCCTCGCATCAGGCGATAAAGGTTTCCCACGCCGAGGCGCGCTGTAGATTCTTTGGTGAAGACAAATTCGCCGCCATGAACAATCCCTTTTGGCTCGAATTTACCGCCGGGTCCGGTATAACCGCCGCCATCGTATTCAGGGATATAGCCGCCCTTCCAGG
Source organism: Phytobacter palmae (assembly GCF_039409775.1). NCBI lineage: Bacteria > Pseudomonadati > Pseudomonadota > Gammaproteobacteria > Enterobacterales > Enterobacteriaceae > Phytobacter > Phytobacter palmae. The sequence continues at coordinate 12,920 of NZ_JBCIVJ010000031.1, forward strand.
CCTGTACCGGGCCAACAAAGCTGGGACTACCTATTCCACCGCCCTGCGGGCCATCGAAAGAACCGGCTACCCACCCCATGGCTTTCTGAACGGCCCAGGCCACCAGCAACTGATTGGTGATTTGAACAATCGATTTGAGGATGGAAACGGTGAAACTTTTGAAGGAAGTCTTCCCGGTGGTCACCAGTTCAGTCAGCATATCGCTCATGCCGCCAAGTGCACTGGATGCGGCATTCTGCATGGCAGAATAGACGTTTGTTGCTGAATCCAGATACTCGGCGAACCCCTTTTTAGCCCCGCTGAGCCAGTCACCGCGAAGACTGTCCTCAGCGGCGTAATACTGATTCAATGCGGCGAGTTCACGCTGATAATCGACGTCAGTCGTCTTGCCCCCGGCATTTTCCCATCCGCTCCTGAGTTGTGCATACGCAAGGTTACGCCCGGCGGCGCGGTCGCTTAATGCTGCAGAATCCGTTAATGCCGACTGCTTCGCCGACATCTGGTTGGTGTATTTCGTCGCGGTATCCATCCGCTTGTTAAGCTGTTCCTGCGCGGTGATCTGGTCGCCTAAAAGGGCTTTTTGCTGTGCAAGGGCAAGAATGCGCGCTTTGTTTGCCAGCAGCGATTCTTCCTCTTTTGAAAGTTTGCGCTGACCTGCCGCCTCTTCCAGCACAGAGAACTGAGCCTCGGTTTTCCACAGGTCTTTACGCTGCTGACTGATGACGTCATTTAATCCGGTGTGCTGCTGCAGCACTTTAAGCTGTGCCTGCAGGGCGATAAGTTCAGCCGCTTCCCTGTCGCTTGCTTTGTCACCTGCCGGAACCGTTGTTTTTGGGGTTTTGGGATCCTTATATTTTTCATTGATCGCGGCGGTTAGCTTATTGAATTTGTCCTGTGTGATAAGCCCCTGTTCAAGTTGCCGTTGATATTTCGTCTGCAGGTCGTTACGGATCTGAGCGTTTGTCCTGGCCGATTCCAGAAATTTATCAGCTTCAATATTTGCCGAGACCTGTTGCCGGTTTAATTCAGCAGTGGCATTACGTTGCTGTTCTTTAATCGCAGCAAGATGGTTTTCTTTCTCAATCTGGTTATCTAAAGCTTGCTGGCGTTCTTTATTCCCCTGAGCCATAGTGTCGTTGATACTATCAACCACTACCGATCCTGTACCAGGGCGAAACTCAGGAAGTTGAGCCGTAGTGGCATTATCAGCGACCCGGTCACTCCAGAACTTGTAATTTTTTACCTTTTCAATGAGACCCTGCCAGGAATTCGACAGATCGTCCAGGTCTGACTTAGAGGCATCTTTGAAATTTTTCTGGCTGTCACCGAGCGAGTCGATGATCAGTTTCGTGGCACCGGCTTTATCACCCAGATCAACCATATGCCTGACCTGTTCATACAGTGCCAGGTTCGCAAAGTTATACTGCTGGTTGATATCGACAAATGCTTTCAGCGGGTCCTGGGGGATTTTCCCCAGCTCGGCCACCAGGTCTTTAACGCTGGCTCCCGTATTTTTTGACAGCAGGATAGCCGTCTCGCTCACCTGTCGGATCTGATCAACTGTCAGGCCCAGTCCGGTGGCCTGCGCGACCGCTGCCGCAACCGCTGATTTTCCCGCATCAGCGTTTTTTACTATCTGGGCGGTGATGCGCGCCAGGCTGTCGGCGGTCTGGCCGCTGATATTCCCGGTGGACGCGATAGCCTGGTTATACGCACTGGCCTGTAAGCGCCCCTGATTCCAGTTATAGGTGAGGAGCCCCACGCCGGATACCAGCGCAGTAATCCCGAGGGTGGTCGGGGTGATAAACCCGGCCAGCGTTTTTGCATAATCAGCAACACCCAGCAGCGCACCTTTTACGCCACCGAACTGGTCTTTGATCTGCCCGCCCTGCTGGAGCAGAATCAGAAACGGAGACTGGCCGCCAGCAAGCTGCGTCGCAATATCAGTAAACTGCGCGGGCAGGCTGCGCATGGCGGCATTGTACTGACCAATCGAAATTCCGGCTTTTCTCGCATACAGCTCCTGCCGGGTAAAAGCGCTTTGCACTTCCAGTGCCGCATCGTTTGCCGCAGACCCGATCCCTTCCAGCCCCCGTTTGACGTAGTTATACCGCTCGGTAAATTTAGCGTCGTTTAAATCCAGATTGACAATGAGATCACCCACCGCCTGGGCCATAACGTATTCCTCCTGTAATGCCTTCGGCGGCCAGCATCATGGTTTCGCCGGAAATGTCGGTGTCGTCGTCCGTTTCCGGACTGGACCGGGGGTTGAGCAGGCTGAAATCTGCGGTGGTAAGCCCGTGGTCTTTGCAGACCATATCGGTGATGTGATGGCTCAGTCGTGAGAAATGGGCATCAATTAAATCCGTGGCGAAGTATTCGTCGGCATAAAATTGCTCCCATTCACTCAGTTCGGTGCAGGACATCTGCGCCAGCATCACACGCCAGTCAGGTCTGCGGAACTCACGGGCAAGTTTAAGGGCGAATTTCAGGGCTGCGGCGTGGGCTTTTCCGGGGAGTGGGGTTCCGTGTCGGCATTTGATTCTGCATCAGGTGCAACGGGCAACATTCCTGAGAGTTCCCGCACGATAAAATCCGCCTGACCAATGGCAGGCAACGGCCAGCCGGAAAGCACCTCCTCCTGCAGTTGATCAACGGATGGCCCTTTTTGTCCTTCCTTCTGCCAGAGAGACATAGCAACGATCCGCGCGCCAATCTTCACATTGATGGTTGTCACGATGCCGTTGAGCACTTCCGGGCTGACTTCTGTGTCGTCCGCAGGAACATCTTTATTCACGTCGGCGATATAGCCGATGAACTCAATACGCTGCAGTGCTGAGAGTTCATAAAGCGTGATGGTTTCGCCGTTGTATTCCAGCGGCTGAGTTTTCAGAAACATGCATGACTCCGATCAGGATACGGTGATTTTGCTGACAGCCGCGAATGAGCCGTCATTCGTAATCGCGAGAATTTCGGCAATCCCGGCTGCAACACCCGTGACGGTGACAACACTACCGGCCACGCTGACTGTCGCTTTTGACGGGTCGGATGACGCCAGGCGGAATGATTTATCGGTCGCACTGGCAGGCAGAACGGACAGATTCAGGGTCGTGGTTGCCCCCACGGCCACAGCCGCAGTCGATTTATCAAAAGACGCGCCCGAAACAACAATGACCGGGGTGGTGGTGTCTTCGGCCAGCAACGGTTTGCCGCTGTTAGTGACCTTGACCGTACGGGTAATGTTTTCTTTGTTCGTCACGGCTTTACCCAGACTGCTGACCCAGCCAGAAAACACATCCACCGTTCCGTTAGGATATTTGATGCGGTACGTGCGGTTTGAGCCGTCATCAAACCACTGCACCAGCGCAATTTGTCCCTGCTCGCCGGGTTTCCAGGCCAGGGTGAAAGACGTGTTACCCGCAGATTTCTGACCCTGCCCGGTAGCTGTCCAGTCGGCATTGGCATCATCAATATACGTGTCGTCAAATGAATCTGCCGTCAGTTCACCCGGCGTCAGTTCCTTGACCTGAGCCAGCCGCGTCCAGTCGGTATCGACCAGCGGATTCGCTGTGCCTGAACCGGTATACAACCAGAGAGTTGTCCCTGCACCTTTAACGGGTGCCAGTGGATTAGGTGTTGCCATAGTTGCCTCACATTTCGTAAGTAATGGTGTATTTAAGGTCTGCAGAGCCCCACAGCGCGAGAACGTCATCCCGCTGGTAGTCATATCCCTGAATATTCATCAGCGTCAGCAGCTCTCGTAGCGCCGGGACATCATTCAGTGCAGGGAAAATACGCGTCCCGACCCATTCATCAAGTTCAGAATCAGGGGCCTGGGCCGGAAGAAACACTTCGATATGCAGTACGGCCTGCCACAGTTCGACGTCCACTTCCTCGCCTGTTGGCGCTGCATCAGTCAGATACACCGCAATTGCAGGAAAATCAGTTTCCTCGAAAACGGCAGGCCGTCCGTCGAAATACAGGGCTGCGTCACGGATTTCTGCCTCAAGGGCATCGATAACAGCCAGCCGGATGTCACTGTTTTTCATCGTGTCAAAATTAACCTGAGTTGATTTTTGAGGGTTGCCTGTAACTCTTTCGGTAAATCGGACTCCATAAGCTTCGGCAATTCTTTCCTGAATGCAGTAGTCAGGGGGGCCGCCAGCGGGATGCTGACAACCTCTATGGGGTAACGCGGTTTTGCCGTTCTGCGTAACACGTGCCAGCGTCCGTTCTTAAGCTGCTGGATAAAGGCATTGGGAAACCGGAATGCACCAATGCGCAGCACGCTGTTTGCCCCCTGCCTGTCTCGTTTGCGCCGCGACAGCCTGACACTGGCAACACCCAGTTTGATGGCGGGCAAATTCCCGCGATTCACACGGATAGTTGCCATCGGTTTTGATACGCTGGCTTTTTTAACCCGGGCACGCTGATTAACCAGTTTGCGCGGCACCCGGGTATCAGCAGCGACAACTTTCACGCTTCTGGAGACGCCACGTGTGGCGATTCGGTTGATGGCCTGGGAAGATGCGCGGGGCACCGCGGTTTTACTGATGGCGTTTAGATTGGCTATTGCCTGTTCAAGGCCTTTGACGGACATTTGCTCCCTCCCTGCCAGCACGGCGGGATGTTGCAGGCGGCTCACCGCTACCGAGCCAGATATGACATGAACCGCAATCATCAGGACCGATGCGATCAACCCAGTACTGCTGACTGTTGATACTCAACGTATCAAGGCGCATGAGCCCGTGCAGCGCTGACGTTTTCACAAAAAAGGAGGGACTTGAGCCCTCCACACGGATACCCGCGCCTGCATAGCCAATATTTTCAGGATCGTCGAAGACACCCTTTAAAATATCGCCCTGCTGAGCGCCCGATGTGACGACGGCGTCGGTCCCCATCGTGCTGCGCACAGTGTCATCAGCACGCGCCATTGCAGCATCAAAGATATTATCGAAATCAGCCACACCGCCCCCTTTTCAGTTGATGGAGGCCAGTCCATTCAGAACCAGTGATCCTGCAATATCAGGAGCCACGCGGATTTTTGTACCAGGCCCTGCAATCGCCACCCGCTCACCTGATGTCTCATGTAACGCATTGATATGCAGTGTCGCCAGCACGTTAACGGTCACCAGTTCAGCGGGAGGTTCCTCTTTCACGCCGGAGGTGGTGTTACTACTGACGGCACTCACTGTGCCAGCAACAACCGTATCGGGACCAGGCGGCTCGTCATCATTGAGCTCTTCTTCAAGCTCCGCTATGCGGAGTGTCAGCTCTTCGTTCGAGCCTGACATATTCACTTCACGCCCCAGCTCAATACCGAGTGCTTTCAGGCGCGCGATGAGTTCATCTTTTTTGCTCATTGGCATGACTCCATAAAAGAAACGGCCCCGAAGGGCCGGTATCAGGCAAGTTTCACAGAAACAAACGCATCCGGGTCTGCCAGCAGCATCAGCGGCGCTGACTGGATCATGGTGAACTCGCGCGCCGGATCACCCGTTTGTACCCAGTTTTTCGGATAACGGGTGGAAGCATTAATGCCTTCCCGCTGGGCATCCACATCCTGAATACAGCCGTAGGTTCGCAGGCCGCGGGCCTGAGTGTTGCCCAGCACCATGGTCAAATCCGGCAGGTAGCTCTTTTTGACATTGTCCTCAACGTATTGCCCTGCGTAGACCACAATGGCAACATCACCATACATGCCCTTGTAAGACACCGCTTCGCCAAGGTCTTTCAGCGCTGTTTCCAGCTCGGAGTTTGACCCGCGACGGGTATCCAGCCGTTCACGGACGAGTTTAAATGAACGGAAGAGAGACCAGGCTTTCGGGTCAAAGACAATGATGTTGACCACACCACTGGCATTCAGCGCGTAGGCTTCAATATCATCAGTCGGGTCGAACGTCTCCTTGTCCCGGGTGGACCACGCCGCCGCGCCCGCCTGGGTGATGTTATTTGCGGCGCTGCGGCCCATATCCACTTCAACCGGTTCGAAAGCTTCGCCCGTCATGGTGTATTTGCCGCTCAGCACCGCCGCAACGGCCTGTTTTTCTTCCACCTGTGCAATCGCCAGCTCTTCATCTTTCATATTCTGCAGAATGATGCGACGGCGACGGTAGGCAGGATCAGCGAGATTTTGCGGGTCTTCATCAGGCAGGCGGCGCAGGGTCATCTGTGGGTTAACTTCATGTTTTGGCTACATGAGTCAACAGTGAAAGTATCCGAATGATTTTTCAGTAATAATCTCATGTGAGTAACTAGCAGAAAAATCAATTGCAATACACATTGCAATACATTGTGGCGAGCACCACGCCGAACGATAACGTTAGATATCGACGTGTTGTAGAGGGGGCGCCAACGGCGCAGTGAGTTGCAAATTAACAACACGGTTATTTGAGCGCTCCGTTCAGGGGATCACAAAATTGCGACAGGTGCGATACCCAATAACCGGGTAACGGTAGTTGTAATCCCGCCCTCGGGTTTTCCCCAGAAGTTGGAAGAACTTAGACGCGGGGAGGTTAAAGGGCTTATCGGCGGGGTGATGGTTTGCGCCAGTGGTATTCGGGTGTGGTCATTCGCTGACGGTGACGTTCTTTAGCAGACAGAGCGCTGTTAAGGCGGGTACGGATGATCAGTTGCTCCTGTCCGTTCAATGCATGGCCCTGCAGTCGGGCCATTTCGATAAGAACTGTTTCTGCAATCTGCCGTTTGAGCATCTTCGCGCACCTTATCTTGTTTTATTTAAATTCCAGATCATACCGCCAGGACTCATCTCCTTTTTCAGGCGATCAGTGATGCCCTGCTGCACAATGCCCTGGACCACCCGCGCCGTGTTGGCGGTATTCGCCTGGCTCACCTCGCCGCCACCGCTTTGTTGGCTGATGCTGACCGGGGCGTAAACACTGATCCCTCCCATAGTCGGTACCGACACATTACCGGCACCAACCAGCCCTCCGGTTGCGTACCCTCGCATCAGGCGATAGAGATTTCCGACACCAAGGCGTGCGGTGGACTCTTTGGTAAAGACGAACTCACCACCATGCACAACACCTTTTGGTTCGAATTTCCCGCCAGGCCCGGTATAACCGCCGCCATCAAACTCAGGGATATAACCACCTTTCCATGCCTGTACCGGGCCAACAAAGCTGGGACTCCCGATGCCGCCACCCTGTGGGCCATCGAATGAACCGGAAACCCACCCCATAGCCTTCTGGACTGCGTAGGCCACCAGCAGTTGATTAGTGATCTGAGCAATCGTCTTGAGGATTGAAACACCAAAGCTTTTGAAGGATGCCTTCCCCGTTGTCGTCAGATCAGTAAGCATGTCGCTCATGCCGTTCATAGCTCCTGCCGCCGCATTCTCCATAGCGGAATAGACGTTTGTCGCCGAGTCCTGGTATTCTGCAAATCCCTTTTTAGCCCCGCTGAGCCAGTCACCACGAAGGCTGTCCTCAGCGGCGTAATACTGATTCAATGCCGTCAGTTCCCGCTGATAATCAACGTCTGTGGTTTTACCACCCGCATTTTCCCAGCCACTTTTGAGTTGTGCATACGCAAGATTGCGGCCAGCAGCGCGATCGCTTAATGTCGCCGAACCGGTTAATGCCGACTGTTTTGCCGACATCTGGTTTTCATATTTTGTTGCGGCATCCATCCGCTTATTTAATTGCTCCTGCGCGACAACCTGATCTCCCTTAATGGCCAGTTGTTCTTTCAGGCTGAGAACTTCCTTAGAGTGCGCAAGCAATGATTGCTCCTGTACTGACAGCTTTCTACGTCCGGAGGCATCTTCCAGAACCTGAATTTGCGCTTCTGTCGTCCACAAATCCTTACGCTGCTGGCTGATCACATCATTGATGTTTCGGTGGCCCTGCAACACCTTAAGTTGTGACTCAAGTGCCAGTAATTCTACCGTTGCATTGTCTTCCGCTTTATCCCCTGCTGATGTTTTCACTGCGGGCTTTTTGTCGCGCTGCTGTTTCGCCTGTTCGAGTTCCTTTTCCCTGGCTGCTATCAGTTTGTTAGCATTTGAAATCGCCTCAGCGTCACCAGAGGCTCCTATTTTTTTGGATAGCTCGCGAGCCTGCTTTAAGTTCTCCTCAGCAGCGGCCACCCGGTCAGTTGAAAGTAACTGCTTTTTAACCAGGTCAATATTTTCCTTCACGGTGGTATTGCCCTTGATCCTGAGCGTTTCAATCACCTGTTGAAGGTCTTTTGCTTGCTCAATGAACCTCATGGCCGGATCAATAGCGCCACCTAAAGCAACGTTCTGTTTACCCAGGTTCGCTCCAGTGAAGTAATTTTTAACGCCTTCGGCGGCCTTACTCCATGAGTCAGGAAGCTCCAGGACTTTCAGGCGATGCTGCTCGATAGCATTATTGAGGGCAGTAAAATCAGAAGACCCCTTGTAGGCTTCCACCTTCGCTTTGGCTTCCTGATAACTGAAACCCACGGCGATCATCTTTGTTTCGGCTTCGGTCGCTCCATCTTTGGTGCTGATAAACATACTGGTGATGTTTTTTACCGAATCACCTGACGCATCGGCCATTGAACGAATATTCAATGCGAGTTTTTGCGCACTGTCCCCGGTAATGCCAAGCGTATCGTTAACAGTCTTGCTCACCTCTTCCAGTTCCTTGCGGGCGCGATACACAGCCATGGCTGTGGTACCAAACGTCGCCGCGACTACCCCGAAAACAACCTGGGTCGGAGTGAGCAGCGCGGAAAAGGCTTTAAATGTACTGGAAATACCACCAAATGAATCCTTAACCTGGCTCCCCTGCTGGAGCAGAATCAAAAATGGATTCTGACCACCGGCGAGCTGTACAGCAACATCGCTAATTTGTGCCGGTAGCATGCGCATAGCATTGTTGTACTGGCCAATCGAAATTCCCGCTTTCTTTGCAGCAATCTCCTGACGGCTGAACGCCTGCATAACCTGCATTGCGGCATCATTAGCAGACTCGCCAATCCCTTTAAGCCCCTTGCGGGAAAATTCAATCTGCTCATTAAATTTAGCGGCATCAACATCAAGGCTGACGACTAAATCACCGACACTCTGAGACATGAAATACCTCTGAATTGTTTTGATGCTTAAGTTGGTGTATTAATTTTTCTGCGAAACGCCACCGCGTGAGACCATCCAGCGAGAAATCCCGCCATTTTATTCCGCGCCATATTCACATCCTCCGGCGAGTAACCATAAATCAGCAAATCATCATCAAACTTACGTTCAAATTCCTCGCCATACGCTCCATTCAATTCTGATGAAGCCAGTCTGGCAAACATGATTTTTTCCAGAGTACTGGTTTTCCCCTCGTGCCCAATCTCTTCAAAGCGGTCTTTACCCATACACCACCACATCACGTGACCGATGTGATAACCGCCAGGCTTCCCACGATCAGCCTCAAGGTAGGGCATCCCCTGTTTCGTCCACGCGCGAATAGTGGTTCTGTTCACCCCGAAATGTTCAGCAACTTCTTGCTGGCTTACAAAAAAAACCTTGTCTTTCATTTCGTTACCTTTATGAACTGGTTAAATATTGCTCAAGTGGTGGTGGTGTGTTATCTCCGGAGAATTGTCATAAATAGCGAGAATCTGCGAGTCTGCCGCCCCGTAGCCTGCCGGATTGCCGGAAAGGACCCGATATGATAATGATTATCAATTGAGTAATTTCCGGTTCAATCGGCTGACTTCTCAGCCAATCAGCGGGTTTTCCCCGCCTCTCGCCTGCCGGCGCACACGCTCCACTTTGAGACACAGGGAAGCGTCAGGGGCAGCAGGTACGGGCACCTGACAGGTTTCAGAGCTACGAGGGATGTTGTTGATCCACTCGATAACCTCACTCAGATACCAGGCCTTACGGCCCTGAGTGACCTGTACACGTACCGGAAACTCACCGCGTGCTTCAAGGTTAATCAGGGTGCGGCGGCTCAGCGTGGTCATTTCCATGACCTGATTCATATCAACCAGGCGCTCACTCATGCTCATCTTGTCTGCCAGTTCCATCAGTTCCCCGGCAACAGCATCCGGATAGAGTGCATTGGCGGTTGCCATCAGGCTGTTTTCTTTGTCTTGCATTGCTATCCCCTCAGACGATTGCCAGCGGCTGAACCGAAATACCTGAGCCAACGAACGCGGCCACCTTAGCTGAAAGCGTGGTTACATCTTCCGGCCAGTTCAGGGCATCCACATTCAGCACACCAGCCTTATAAACCTGTGCCTGTGTCTGGCTCGCTGTATTGACAGCGATAGCCGACACGTAGACAGCCTGCCCCGGATGTGCACCATCCCATACAACAAGAGCGCCGCTGGTGGCGTCCAGCATTAGCGGAGTGAGTTCAGGAATAACGCCCTGCCCGCCAGCGAAAATACCCAACGTGCTGACCAGCGCCTCAGTACCGGCCACCAGCTCAGTGTAATGTGCAGACATGTTTACTCCTTAAGCCACGCGAACGGTGACAAAGCGGTTAATACGGGCCGGGATAGGCTGTGGTGCTGAGTGGGTCTGAACATACTCAATCGCCGGGTCACCCGGTACGATGTAGTTTTTGGGCGCCATTTCAGCTTTTGTGATCCCTGTCCGGATAAGTTCAGGATCCTGAATGCCACCGTAAGCAACAATCCCCTGCAACGCGGTATTACCCAGGACCATTAAGTCAGGATCGAGGAAGTGTTTTTCCGTGCCGTCTTCGTCGGTATAGCGACCGCTGTACACAACAATTGCAACATCCCCCATATACCCTTTGAAACTCACGGAATCACCCAAGTCTTTAAGCGCGGTCTCGAGCTGGGAATTGGAGCCACGGCGAGTATCAAGAGCATCTTTAACCGCTTTGAATGAGCGGTATTTTTTCCAGACATTACCGCCCATGATGATAATATTGGTCACGCCTTCGCTTAGTTCGGCATAAGTTTCTATATCGTCATTAGGATCAAAGGTTGTTTTGTCTCTACGTGACCATGCCGCGTCACCAGCCTGGATAATGATATTTTGCAACTTGATATTCCAGTCCAGCTCATAGCGGGCAATGCCTTCACCCTCAATGATATTTTTCCCTGTAGTAATCGCCTGAACCGCCAGCCACTCGATGCGGGCACGAATAGCAACCGACTGCTTGAGAATGGCCTGTTTCACTTTGAGATTGCGGGTATCTGCGGAGTTGAAATTCTCCGGGGAAACGCCCGCCGGACGAACCGCCAGCTTATTAGGGTCAATGCTGCTTTTGGGTTTCATATACCCCGGACGAATGTTTCTTGATTCGTACCCTTCGTCACGGGCTACTTTACTGCCAACCATTGGCGAGCAAAATGCAGCTATAGGAATATTGGGGTCATCGATTTCATCCAGGATAATATCTCGCGTTTCAAAAGTCGCGCTGCGTGTGAAAAATAAATCCGTAAAAAGGGTTTTCAGCTTTTGCTGAATATCCTCAGCACTGACAACCCGGACAAGTGCTGCTGGGGTGTATAAATCTGGCATATGTTTACCTCAAAAAAAATAAAGAAGGATGAAGCACAGCGATAATGCTATCACCGGGAAAGGAAATATGATTGAGTGCAACCGTGTGCAATGAAGTGCAATAATGTATAAAGTGACTTTCTGTTAATTCCGCGCTGATAAATATCTGATATTGTTTTCCCGACTCCTGATGTGAAAGTTGTAAAAGTTTTCAGTAATGGTAAAGGCGGGCAGCGCAGCCCGCCTTTTTTATTTGTTTGCCGCTAGCCTAATGAAGACGGCCATAAGTCGGATGCATCATTCCTCCGTATATATACGAAACAACGTTGGTTCAGTTGGTTCAGTTGGTTCAATCTGTAAATGTCGTTGTTTTATATGACTTATTCCCATAATAGTGAACCAACAAAGCCCCGATTTGAACCAACATTGGGTATTTCCATGTTGGTTCAGTCAGTGACGTTTCAAGATGTTGGTTCAAACTGCCTGCTTGTTGGTTCAAAACAGACATTTGTTGGTTCAGTGTTGGTTCAATTTAATGGACATAAACACATATAAAACAGTCATATAAATATAACCAATACTCACTGAACCAACTGAACCAACATTAATAAGCCTCACACATGTAATTTAACTGTCGTCTTTTTCTGTACCGTACTGGAGTACGTAAACGTTGACCTGCCGTCCATTAACACGCGGTGATTTTTGCTGATACCCGCGCCCGCTAGCTGGCTCCGAAAGCATCCCGGCGGCTATGAGTGCCCGTGCAAACTGGTTGACGTTAAAGGCCTGAGCAATCTCCTTCTCAAACGTTGAGGGGAACGTGTAGAACACCATCGGTGCATCGTCATGGCTGCCCTTGCGCTTGCGGTACCCGGCAAGGTTGCTGATTGGCAGGCTGGCAGGGTCATAAGGCAATGGCGCGAACCGACTCAGACCGTAGGCATTAAGAAACGCTTCGCACTGCTCGATGATCTGCTGATGCTCTTTGTTCCCGGTGCCGAACTCCTTCACCCAGGCGTTAAAGCTGTGCTGGATAGCGTCACGGCTGGACTGTTCGCCCCATCCTGTGATTGATGCACCAGTTACCAGCGCCGCCTCAAGAATGGCGAAACGTTCGGCCACGCGGTGTACCTGCTCACCATAATCAGCCGGAATAAGACCGCGCCAGCGTGCCTGCGCATCCCTCACAGCCTGTTTAGCCTCCTGCTGGTGGCCTGCCAGCCATTTAACCCACTCACGCCCCGCCGCGCCGTGGTTATCAGTCCAGGCTTCTTTCAGCGCGTCGGCGTGGGCCTTACCGTTCGGCAGACCATTAAAGACCGTCGATTTCTCCATCGGGATATTCAGCAGGCGCACCAGTTGGCCCGCCTTAACCTTAATTCCACCAGCGGAAAGGAATGTCTCGATATCCATTTCCCCGGTACTGATCGCCACCGTTCGCCAGCGCTTCATCTCCCGGTTGCCGCCTTCTTTGGCCCCCTGTAATTTCCCGGCGCCATTGAACAGGGTGTAGGCAGACGTGGCCACATCGCGGGCATTACTGCCCTGGCCGATTTCATCCAGCGGTAACAGCCCGTCATTGTGTGCTTCCGCTTCGTTGGCAATCCCCAGCGCGGTACCGTACCAGGTCAGACGCAAAGCATCCGGCTCCCCCCACAGGCTGCTCGCAATATTGGCGGTAGTGGTTTTGCCTGCGCTGGACTGCTCAAACAGGTGAACGCCAAAGCCATCAGCGCCCACCAGCCCGATAAGCGGTGCGGCCAGTGAAGCGGCCACGCCCAGCATCATGGACGGATTACCCGTGCACAGGCGTGCTACCGTGTCGCGCCAGCTCTCCGGCGTACCAGCGATGGCATACCCGCCCGCCGCCGCGCTGCGACCGTTAAACAGAATAGGCGTTTCCGGCTCTCCGATGACTTCCCCGTCAGGCATGATGTACGCGCCATGGTGCCAGCCGGATGTGTGACTGATGCGCCATTCCTGCCCGGTTCCGCTTTGCTGCAGCCAGTCGGCCAGAATGGCCCGCCCGGTGCTTTTGGTGGTGACATTAACGCCTCCCGCTTTCAGCGTTCGCCAGCCGTCACGCTCGCCAATATCGGCACAGGGAATGGCGCGGGTAACGTCCTCATTGCGGTTCTGCATTTTCCAGCGCAAAACCAGATAACGCTCAGCCCCGTCACTACCGGCACCCACGACCACCAGCGGGGAACAGAGCCACATTTCCTGATGGATACGCTCGCCGCTCTCCCTGTCCACTTTCGGCGTGATCCAGAAAACACCATCGTCCCGGCTTTCCACCCGGGGTTTCAGCTCATCTCCGGGTTTCTTATCCCGCAGATTAGCGACCGGGAGACTGACCACCGTGCTGTTGCCGTTCTCCGCTTCTGCTTTCAGCCTGGATAATTGCTCTGTCCATTCTTCCGCCGGATCCTTCTCATACATGCCATTAAACAGACGGGCAGATTTAACGCCAGCATAGGCCAGTTTGGTGGCAATCAGCGTCAGGTGTTTTTCGCCGATTTCCCCGGCACGAATAACCCGGACACACTGACGGTCACGATCAACGATACGCAGGCTCTCCAGCTCAACCAGCTGCTTTTTGTCCAGATAAACTGGCGGCACATCGTCACCCGCTTTTTTACCCTCGCTCTCTGTCCAGTGCTGCGCATGGGCGAATGCGTCCGCACCCGCAAAAATAATCGCCTCCGTGAATTTGTCTTTCGGCAGATATTTAACGTTTGGGGCATTCTTCATTTTTTCGCTCTCCCGGCGGCGATCATCGCTCTCAGCGTTGTGATTTTTTCGGCGGTATTGTTGGCTTTACACCACTCGCCGAATGTCTGCCTTTTCACTGGCGTAAACTCTTTTTCAAAGCGCATCAGCGATGATGTGCATTCGCCGGAATAACCCTCCCGGATAAAGGTGATTCGGTTCTCCGTCACCGTTTTAACCGTGACGCGTTCCCCGCGGCTGTCTTTGTAAATATCACCGGGCAGGATCTCAGGATGAGCGAGGTCCCCGGCATTAAGTCCGGTATTTTTCTTTCTCATGGCATTAACCCTTTTCGGCTGGTGTTACGTGATATCCGGCACGTTCAAGCAATTGATTGAACAGGCTCGGCGTTCCGATAATTTCATCCGGCATCAATGGCATTTCAGATATCACAAGACCGTTTTCCACATAAAGCATGATGCGGCCGGAAAAGTCGGGGGAGACGTGGAGATCCACATTCAACATCGGAATCTGGCTATGCATGGCGCACCTCCCCGGTATCGAACGCCAGCGACATTCCGGAGGCGTAATCGTGGAAAGCAAAACGGCAGGGTGACTCAGTACGAATCTTTGCGGCAAACGTCAGGCTCCAGCCGGGGAATGCCTGGCGGGCTGCGTCCTCAGTGTCAGCACTGAAACGGACGATGACAGGCGGGCAACCGGGATGGCGTTTAGGCGTAGCCAGGAATAGCCATGTAAATTTAGGGTGAGTTTGGGTATGCTCTTTCATAGCTGCCTCGTTACTCATGATAACGTTGGTGGTCAGAGGCCCTGTCAGCGTTCCCGCGCTGATGGGGCTTTGCTTTATCCACACTATAAAATGTGGTGTAGACAATTAAACCACTCAGATGTCTACACGTCAATCTTTTTATGTCTACAGTTTCCGTGTAATATGTTTGCACCATAAGTGACGGAGTAAGACAGATGTCCACAGGAATGAAAAACGCAAAATCGCAGACGATCTCAACGCGTGTCCCGCATGAAATTGTTGAAGCTATAGAATCAGTAAAACGTGATGGCGAAAACACAGCTGCATTCGTCATTACTGCCTTTCGAAACGAAATCGCCCGGAGGCAGACTGCCACAACCGGCCCCGAGAACGTGCAGCTCGAGCTTAACAAAGCGCTTGAGACACTGGCTCTCATTGGCGATATCGGAGAGCAAGCCGTCAGTAATGCCCGCGCCATTTCAGCCCTCGCGAAAGAAGAACTGCAGCGCCACCAGCGTAAGTGATCCGGATACCTGTCTGAGAGTTGACCACCAGCATTCCACCCTATAAGCTGGCTCTGTTTCGTTGTACAGCACTGGCGGCCATGCGGGGCCGCCTTTGTTTTAAATGACATGCACTACGACTCCATGATTAATTTCTTCACATAGGCCAAATGGATATGGATATGAAAAAAGTTATTATTAGTTCTTTTGCCTTTCTATTAACTAGTTGTGCCACTCAACCAAAAGATACGGTTAATTCAATTGGGTATGTTTATATTTACTCAACAACCAGTGTAGCGATCGCAAGAGACAGAGCTGATAAACTATGTGGTTCCAAAGCATATTTTTTGGACCAAGAATATGAAAATCAAAAATTAATGCAGATGTATCACCCCATTAATAACCCCTCAATACAATTTAACTGCAACCTAGAGCAAGCTGCTTATTCTGGAAGCACAGAAGCAAAAGAAATAAAAATGAAAACTATTGAAGCCGCTTATAAGGAATATTATAAGGCTCAATATCAGCTTAAAGAAGTTCGAAGAAAAAATGCCGACCCTAATAAATATGAGTCATATACTGAAACTGATCCAGATGGTGCTATCAGGAGCTATAGTTTCCATGATAATAAATCATGTGAAACCATAGTAACCACTGACGGTAAAGCGGAAACAAAATGTGATTAACGCCCTTCTGCTTTGGATATTATCTCTACAAAAAGGCATCAATTTAAAATTTTCATTTTTCTGGCATCCATTCAGGGTGCCAGTTTCCACGAATCCACGCCTGAATCTCGGAGAGCCTATAAGCCACCGCTGTAGCACCGATTTTAATCCGTTTTGGAAACTTCCCTTCCTTCTCCAGCTTCCAGCGTGTGCTGTTTGCCAGGGTAGTCAGCTCACGGCATTCTTTCTCACGGATCATACGGTCGATGTTAGGAATGTACTCCAGACCTTTTTTATCAACAACTGCCATTTTTTTCATGTTAACCAGCCTTTTGTTTGAGTATCGTCAGTTTATTTTCAGCATCTGCGATGCCGTTAAGGAATGTTGTCCAAAGCTCAAGCGCCTCAGACTTTTTAGCCAAAAACTTACTTCGGTTGTATACACCAGCAACACCCGGTAACGCGTGCCCCAGCAGTTGCTCAACAACGTGGAATTCAACGCCCAGATCGGTGAGATGGGTTGAAAGTGTTCTTCTTAAATCATGAAGTGACCACGGTTTTTCATGGCCCAGGCGCTTGCCAATTTTTCCACCAATCTTACTTACACTTTCCCTGATACGCAGACTCCCGAGAACATAGCCGCTTTGCTTCGTCTCCTCGTACACATCTGTTATCCACTGCCTGAGCATTTCAGGGACTGGCCTGATAATCTCTACGGCCGTTTTCGAATGCTCTTTAGGAACTGTCCATATCCAGTTTTCACGATCCCATTCGTTCCATTCTGATAAGCGGGCCTCACTCATACGGCATCCAAAAACCGTACAGAGGACAAACATCTTCCGGACATATTCAGACATCAGCTTGATGTCAGGCTCGATAAAAATAGATTTCCATAGCTGGCCTAATTCTTTCTCATTCAAAACACGATCACGCTTGCCGGCTACCTGACCAACATCCGTCATACGCAGGTCTTTGAGCGCATCGCAAGTTGCGTACTGGCGAACGCGGCAAAACCTTAATGCCAGCTTGGTATCAGAAAATACGTAAGCGGCCATTACTGGTGCTTTTCGTTTTATCCGGTCGAAACAATCCAGCCATTCATAGAGATGGGTATCGTTTACAGGTAAATGCCCGATATAGGGGAATATGTGTTTTTTGAATCGCCCAAACGTAACAGCATGGGTTTTGCGACGGATCTTGCAGTAATTTTCGTACCAGTAGTTAAGGGCATCTATAACGGTTACTGGCTTCAAGCGATCTTCTGACTGAATCTTAATCTGGATGCGCGGGTCCCGTTTTTCAGCTAACCACCCCCGGCACTCATCGCGCTTTTCTCTGGCCTGCTTAAGCGACATATCGGGATACTTTCCCAACGTAAGCCAGACAGGAGCCGTCAGGCCACCAGCAAGCCTGTAGAAGAAAACAAAACTGATAGCCCCATTCTTGCTTACGCGAACAGAAAGCCCCTTCCCGTCCGCTACTGTAATCTGTTTTTCTCTGGATTTTCCCAGATACCCTTTGAGCGTTTTGTCACTCAGTTTGTTCTCACCAGCCATTTTTAGCCCCCAAAAAGCAATACAAGCTGCAATACACAGGTGATTGCAACGCACAGATAACGAGGAAAATCCAGTGAAAGAACCAGAAAAACTTATTCTTTATAATCAAAAGATTAAGTGAAAAAACTGGTAACTACAGGAAAGCCTCAGAAAGGGATGCTAAGTGCTTTGGCTTGACATACCCGGGGGTAAATTCGGATGTTGCGCCACCGCGTGAACGAATGACCTTGCCGGAGACAATCGGCGACACGTAAAGCGCCATATTCACCAGGCCCGGGATTTGGGAGAGATACACTTTTTCGGTGGTGAACGGAAAGCTTTCGCGGAAAAAGATCCGCAGGAACAGCGGATCAAACTTGAATTTCTTCTCATTGACCGCCAGCAGTTGAGCAGTAGTGTAGATGGACATAGATTTTTCCCGAAAAAAAAGCCGCGTCTGCGGCCCTTATGGTTGGTGAGTGCTGTTCAGGTGAGGGTTAAACGATACTGATCGCCGTACCCGCAAAAGCATTACGTTTGATGTTTTCATCCGTGACAGCGGTCGGCCAGAGCACATCCTCATAGCGGAAAGAGCCTGACTTGTAATAGCAAAGCTCAGTACTGTTCTGATCCGCGGCAATCGCCAGGACGCCGGTTGCCGTGCCCGCATGTGCACCATCCCACACCGTCAGCTTTCCGGAAGTCGCATCCAGCATCAGCGGTGTCATCGCAGGGGTTGCAGCGGCCAGTTCGCCAGGGGCATAACCGGTATGCGCCGGATCACTGTTGCCGAGCGGCTGAACGTGTTCAAAGTTTTCAGTAATAGCCATGAGAGCCTCTTATACGGGGGTGTTTAACAAATCATCACCAGCGTCATCTGACGCGTAGCCAGCGGAAAGCGCACCTGGTGAGGTCGCCATAAGTTGATCGAGCGCGGTGTCGGAGCGCATCTGGGCGTTTTGTGGCGCTGTCGCGAGAATGCGCCGTGCGGCGTCAACGGTCATGCCCGGCGTTTCGGCCAGTGCGCGGGCAGTGGAATCACGGCCTTTCGCTTCTTCGCAGTTGAGAATGCCCATAATCCGGGCATTTTCGTCCAAAACCGCGGCGGCAATCTCTGCGCTAATATCGACAGACGCCGTGGTGGCTGTAGTGCTGATCGTTTCAGGCGTGGCCACCGTTGTGGCACTACTCACCGTTGCAGTATCTGAGGTGCTGGCCGCCTGTGCCGGAAGTGCTGCTGCAGATGCAGTGGTTGAAGACATGTTGACTCCTGAGAAAGTGACTTTTCGTTTATCGAGTGCCTCGCGCATGACGCTCAGCGCATCGATATTGTTGACGAGTTCGTCAGCCAGACCCTGTTCAACGGATTCCTGCCCGGTAAATACCGCAGCTTCTGTATCCAGAATGGCCTGAACTGACACCCCCATATACCCGGCGACCTTTTCAGCAAATAACTGACGTGTGGCATCGATTTTCGACTGGAAATCGTCCCGGACGGCCTTCGGGATTTTGCCGTAAGGGTTGCCGTCGACTTTATGGGCACCGCTGTAAATCAGCGTGACCTCAACGCCATTAGTCTTAAGCGCTTCGCCGTAATTGCTGTGCGCCATCATCACGCCAACTGACCCCGTTCTGGCAGTCTGGGTGACCAGCCGTCGCGATGCAGCACTGGCAATCAGTTGCCCTGCACTGCAGTTCATATCATTAGCCAGCGCCCAGACAGGTTTAATATCCCGGACGCGGGCGATGATGTCGGCACAATCAAACGCGCCTGCCACCGTGCCGCCGGGTGTATCAAGATCCAGCAAAATACCGTCGACGCCCGGATCACTCATGGCCTGCTGAAGACGGGCAACAATGCCGTTGTACCCCGTCATGCCTGAGTAAGGCTGCAGGGAACGGGTTTTGCTGACGAGCGTGCCCGAGACAGGAAGCACGGCAATACCGTTGGTGACCTGGTAGGACCGCACGGGACGAGGCTCCGCATCCTCGTCATCACCGAAAAGAGCCAGAGGCTCAGCCAGTTGCCCGGCATCCAGGCTTATCCCGGAGACAGCGTCCGTCAGGCGGGTGATCCCCATCTGGCCCGCGAGCGCGCAAAAGAAAACCCGCGCGTAGGCGGGTTCCAGTAAAAGCGGCTCATTGAAAGCCATGCTGGCGATATGCGGGAGATTACGCAGCTCTGGCGTCATTGGTCTCCTCCTTCGCGTTGTTTTTCAGCCCTGATTCAAATGCAGCGGCAGCCCATGCGGGAGGCTTAAGGCCTGCAGCCCGCCGTTCAAGAGATTCACGCACCTGCTGGGCGAATATCTCCTGATAATCTTCACCGCGTTTCGCGCACTCTTTTTCGTAAGTGCTTAACCCGGCTTCAATCAGCATCACCGCTTCCTGAACCTCCTTAAGACCATCAATGGCCATACGGCCGGAGCCGATCCACTCACAGTTTCCCCATGAGCTCCTTGCTTCCTGAAAACTGAACCGGGCTTTTGACGGCAGCGTCACCACACGCCGTGCGACCGCCTCTTCAAGCCAGCACAGGAACATCTGACAGGCCTGACGCGAGGCAACAAACTTACGGCGCCCCATAAAATAGGCCCAGGACTCATTAGCACTGGCGCGCGCCGTCGAATAGCTCATCTGCGAGTAGTTGCGTGAAAGCTGCTCATACGACACCCCGAGCCCGGCGGCGATGTAACGCAGCAATGACTGCTCAAATGTTGAATAGCCGTTATCCGTGTCCTGGGCAGCCTGGAGATTCAGCGAATCGCCGGGCATCAGATGCGGAACCTTTGCCCCGCCGAGACGAACCGGCGCAGCGGAATAGTAGGAGGCTATCTCGCCAATCCACCCGGTCAGCTTATTCTGCTGCGAACCATCGGCACCGAGGATAAAATCCATCGCCTGTTGGGTGTCCAGTTCACTCTCGATGGTTGCGGCGTACATGGCTTTGACGATGGCGCTTTGCAACTGGGTATTCTGCAGCGTATCGAGCATTTTCATCTGTTCCATGACGCTGTAGAACACATTGGCACCGCGTGTCTGACCATCTTCCATGGGTTCAAATACATGAATAAACGATGCCCGGCCACCCGGCAGTTCGCGGGGGATATATGTCCACTTTTGTGGCATCCAGCCGGGATAGCCATCCTCACTGACGTAGTACCCCACCGCCGCACCGTTATTGTCGACCGAGACCCCGGCGCGGCAGTTGCGGGTGTCTCCCGTGTTACCCGGATTGCTGATGCGCTTCGGGCTGACCATCTTGAACTGGGTGCGGAACAGGCGGGAGGCGCCAGTGTCCCATGTCGGTTGCGTGCACAATTCGCCGTTAAAGGCATGCATGGCAACCCCTTCACGGATCATCATGGTGAAGGTGCGCTTTCGCTCCACATCGACGTAACAGTTATCGTCCTCCGCAAACTCTTTCCAGGCCGCCTCCACCTCGCGGGAGAATGCCCGTGACTCCTCTTCCGCGATGCCTAAAAAACGCCAGCTCGGGCGGTGGCTGAGACGGAAAAAAGACCCGACGATGTGATCCTGATGGAGCTGAACGGCATTTGCGGCGTATCCATTGTTACGCACCAGGTCATCGGCGCGGGCGTTTCCTCTGGCAAAATTGGGCAGCAACGCAGCATCGGCACTTTCTGTGGGTGGGTTCCAGGCGCGAAGCTGCCCGCCAAAACCACCCGCACCACCGTGATACCCGGCATATTCGCGAAGCGACGTTGTACCATCCGGCCCTACTAACGCTGGCATTTTCATACATAAAACCCTGCCGGTCCCCGGCGCCGTTGACTCATACCGACCTGAGATTCTAAATCGGCAATGTATTTTTTAAGGTCTGCAACCGACGTGGCAGTGAACTCCACCCGGCGGCCATCTTTCTGCACGGTTGCCACCCGCTTGCCCGTCATCAGGTCATGCAGTGCAGCGCGGGCGGCATCCAGATCAGCCTGTGTCGCCATTATTCTTCTCCAGATAATGCCCGGCCATAGTCCGCCAGGGTTTTGTCAGGTTTCTTGCGCCCCTGCTCTTCAAGCAGGCTCGCAAGCAGTGAATCCAGGTTGAGTTGCCAACGGGAAATACTGATACGCAGCGCTGCAAGGGCATAAACAAAGCAGTCGAGCGCCTCGTTTCGCCGCTTTTTACTGTCCCAAAGAATTTTTCGTTCACCCGCAACCCATTTTTCCACGAGTTCTTCGGCGGTTAGCTGCTGCGCCTCAGCAAGATCATAGACCTCAGGATCGTCAGGAAAGTGAACTGCCCCGGGAAGGGGAACGTTATCTTCCGGTATGAGAGAGAACCGGTTATAAATCTGCTCTTTCGCGGTATCAGTACCCACTTCTGTAAGATAAACGCCGTTTTTGTTGCGTTTACGCGGCATATTCGCGACTGGCTTACCATAAACCGATGCCCCTTTAATCGGGATCACCCGAAAAAGCCCATGTTTTTTGGAACGGTTATACACAATCGTGGGATCAATACCCCCGATATCCCAGCAGACGCGGGATATCGACATTTCAACGCCATTCTGGCGTGAGTAACGCTTATCGATCGCCTCATCCACCCTGAGAAGGGTGGCTTCATCGTCATGGCGTCCCATAATGATCTGCCTGTCGATAAGCCAGCTTTCTTCACCCGGCCCCCATCCCCAGACACGCATCTCATAACGGTCCAGTTGGGAGTCAATACCGGCAGTAAGGTAAGCGACACGCTCAGGTACCGCAGCGGTGAAATGCTCCTTACGTTCAGCCAGTAAATCGGCATCAGGCCTTTCACCAATTTTTGCTTCCCAGGTTTCACCCAGCGTCGTATTGACGAAGGTTTTTCGCTTCCCGGTGTCCCCTTTTGTTTTGATCCAGTCCTTAACGATTTGTACCCACGTAGTGAAGGGGCTGTACGCGGTCCAGATATGAAACGTCACGCTATCCGGCGGATCGATCTCCGAACCTGATGAAGAGAACCAGCTCAGCCCGTCACGTGTCCAGATGCCCGTGGAATCACAAATGTACCGGGCATCAGTAAAAACCAGTTCCTGCTGCCGGATAACGCAGGCGTTATGTTCACAGAGATAAAACACACTGGAAGGCTCGCCAGGCGTCCACTTAAAACCGAAGGGTGTTTCCTTATCGCCAAACTTTAAATACTGCTCTTCCCCACAATGCGGACAGGCAACGTGAAATCGCATGAAGTGTTCTGACTCGCTGGCGGCACGCTCTATCTGGCAGGTTCCTCTGACCTTTGGTGTTGAACCGCGAATAGATTTGGGCCAGACAGATCCTTCAATACGCTTGTCCCCGAGGAAGGTGGGAGAACCTTCTTTCTCAATATCTTCATCAAACGCGGCCAGTTCATCATACCCGGCAACATCCACCGATTTTTCACGGTAGTTTTTCGCCGCTTTCCCCCCGAGGCACCAGAATCCGCGACCATTCGAAAAGCGCTTCATGCTGAGTGTGTTATCCCGGTGCTTTTTGCCGTACCACGGTGCCAGCGAGAGTAGTTTCGGAATATCACGAATCGTCGGCTCAACATGCGACTTCATGAAGTTCTCTGCATCGCCGTCGGTAGGCAACCAGATCAGGGAATTGCGCTGCTTATGTTCGATGAAATAGGCGTACACACCCAGGAGCATTTTGGAATAGCCAACGCGGGCAGATTTAACGACATTGACCTCGCGAATATAGTCATTGCCCATAGCATTCATGATTGCCCGCTGAAAAGGCAGGGTCTCCCAGCGCCCTTCCTGATATGCGGATTCTTTGGGAAGGTAATAATTATTATCAGCCCATTCTACCGCTGTCTGCGGTTCCGGTCGGTGCAGTGAGCGAAGCCCCGCGCGTGCCGAGTGCTGTAATCCCTTAACCTGACTGTTCGATGTATTCACTCAGCAACCCCGGTATCATTTCATCGAGCGCAGCTGCTTTGTTCATGGCTTTGATGATGTCCTTCCTGAGGAAATCAATGTGGCGGTTCTCCAGTTCCGGGAAACGCCGCTGAACCGACAGAGGGATCCCATCCAGGATACTGGCAATTTCACCGGCTATCCGCGACAGCACGAACGTGCAGAATGCGGTCTCAACCACCTCAGCGGTATCTTTTGCATTTTTAAGTTCCTGAGCATCTGCCTGTGCGCGTGTCAGGCGATAACGCTCATATTCGGTTGTGCCGGGTTTGAGATCGGCCTCTTCCGCTCTGCGAAGATCCTCAACTTCCCTGCGAAGTTTCTCGTTTTCAATCCCGGCATCACGGGCGGAAAACCAGGCGATTGCAACGGCAGAATCATATTTCACTTCATTGCCTTTGCCGCCACCACTGGCAACAGGCATGCCCTGCTCTTGCCAGTTCTGGATTGTTCTGACACTGACCGCAAATATGTCGGCGAGCTGTTTTTTCGTCACCTCCATATGCCACTCCGGGATAAAAGGGGTAAGGAAGCGTTAGCGTGATATTTGCGGAAAAATCGCCACTCCCATTTCCGTTCTAAAAAGATGAATTTGCTGATACCAAAAGGCCTGGAGGCAGAAGAAGAACGGAAACTACAAAAACCGGGAAAATCTCATAAATAGCGAAATCCTGCGAGTCTGCCGCCCCGTAGCCTGTCGGATCTGCGGAAAGGACCCGCCTAAATGATAAATATTATCATTTGCATAAAGAGGTATTTTGACGTTCAAACGGAGGTGTTCAGGTTCTGGTGCGGAAGGCGTACAGCACACCACCAGGCTTAAGAGCATTGGCAAGGGCATTATTCACAACCTGGTTAATGTGTTCCGTAAGAGCGGCCTGAGCAGAGTCCAGATCCGCCATCATCGCTTCTTGTCTGGCGTGTGTTGCTTTAGTAGCTTCAACAATAGCGTCAACATTCGCCTGTATTTTGAAACGGTCAGCCTTGAACTCCACCGACTGCAGCTCTTCGCCAGTTGGTTTCTCAACGAACTGGCCGCTGTCACGAACGGCGGCAATAACAGCATCTCGCATCTCATCAGAGAGTTTGATCGAAGGTTGTAACGGATTGATACTGGCATTAGAGGTAGCGAAGTGGACAGCACCTTTAATGCTGACACAACCACCGCCGGAAAGTTCTTTGTTCATGGGTTTTTCCTTTTAGATGTGAGCCTGTCGCACGGGAGGGCCGCCCGATAAAGCGGAATGCCCCAGGCTCACGACTGAAAGTTATCGTTAGGCTGCGCGTACGAGGCGCAATAAAAAACCCCGCTGTTGCGGGGCTCTATGAAAGTAAGGAGTATTAAGAAAGCAATAATTATTTTTTTATATTTTCAAATGTCGCTTCAACCATTTGCTTACCAAAATCACCCATATCTTTATACATCAAACGTAAAAATTGAATTGTATTGGATGCAGGTCCGTCTAACGTCCACCTGCATGATTCGAATTTACATCCAATTAAACCAAATAGTGCAGTCCCCCGAAAACGAATCACGCAATCCTGAAAAGTACAGTTTTCATAATGCGTACCATCAAGGTCTACTGTTGTGTTTATGAACGTACTTGATATAACTCGCATCATGATAAATCAAACCCCTGTGTTGGATCAGTTCCCTCTACTGCGTTGTTATCCATTTTTCCATTAGCTCTCATGAACCCTTGATCGTCTTTATAGTCACTTGGGGCATATAGCACGACGTGGTTGAAGTTTAAAGTTATAAAAAAAAGAGCCACTAAAGCGGCAGGGAATAACATTAAAAACCATATGTATGTTGATTGTTGGTCTTCTTTCAAGAAAGGTAGAACTAAGTTAGCAGAAACCTCAACTATTCCAGCAAAAATGCCAATTATAGTTAATGGGTTTTTTATGTGATTTATGGTCGACACTCTGTTTCCCTTATTCAAAGTCCTACGTCGAGTATATCAAGAAAGAAGCTTGAAGGCATTATCACAGGCACTCAGTGAATGCCTGCTGTAATGCCTGCTTGTCAGTCCGCTGGTTGGATATCGAGGAAGTACTCTTTACCCTGCTCAAACTGACTGAACGCAGCAGGGTTAGAGATGTGCATTTGCAGCAGGCCACCCGGCGTATACTTCGACCAGGTTTTATTTTCTGGCGTGTCGTCGGTAACGGGGCTCATGTGGACAGTGCAATGAGAATTGTCGTCAGCTTTTTGGATAAAGTGACAGCGGAACTTGGCACGTACGGTCATGGTTTTTCCTCTGGAGGGTTTTGTCGTAGTTGCTCGATATCTCGGATACCTGCTAACTGGTTATTCGCTGTTTCGATAGCGGCCAGCAGCGGCTGAATCCACAACACCGCCTGGCAATATGTCAGGGTGCTGGCGGGAGTGGCGCCACTATCGGCTGAGTCAGCCCTGGTGGAATCGGCGTGCATTGCCCCGGCACGTAAACGGTTCGTGTATTCGAGCAGCCCACCAGCGATATCATCAGGAACAGGCAGATCGCAGGTTTTATCACGGCGTAATATCTCCCGGTATTTGATTACCGTTGTTTCGCTGTTCCCGGCCACAATTGCGTTTGCCCGCGCGGCGGTCTCAGCGGTTTTATTGAAGCGGTTGATGTTGAATGCCTGAGTGGCTATTACCTGCCCCTGCAGAGCATTGTCTGACTTGAGTATGCGGTTTTCACTCTCAGCAGTTGCGGCCTTGTCGTTGTAGTGAAATGCCGACCACGCCAGAGCGCCGATGATGCTCAGGATAAAAACGCCGATCACAATGAGATAACGTGTTTTCACTGGTATTCCCCCCAGCACGTCAGTGCGCTTTCCTGGTCCCGTCGCTCTACCTGCCCGTAACAGCCGTTCACCTGGCCTTTGGTTAACCGGCAATCGCGGCCCCCATCTTTAATCCACCAGCGAATTGCATCACACGCACCTTTGCGATCGCCTGCATTGATGCGCTGGTAGAACGTCGAGGGGAAACACTTAGAGGGACCAATGTTGTACGGGCAGAACGAGGCAATACCCACTTTTTGGGGCTCGGTCAGCGGCACTTTGATATTTCTGTCTACCCATGCAAGCGCCTTATCGCGCTCAATGGCGTTAATCTTCTTGCACTGTGCTTCCGTTGCACGCTGGCCTTTAACAACTGGCTTGCCGTCAATAACCGTTACGCCGTGACACAGTGACCAGACGCCACCAGGATCGACAACGGCCACCAGCGCATTACCTTCTTTCTCGCTGATGAACTGATCAAACAGTACTGGCGCCGATGCGCCTGCAGCGATGAGAGACAACATTGCCGCGCTAAGCTTTGCCCTGTTTGCCATCACTCACCCCTAGCGGCTTTTCGCCGATCCTCTTTGATTTTGAAATAAAGATTGGTCAGATATGTCAGCAGACCAAAAAGAATACTTGCGAGAACACCTAATGC
>NZ_JBCIVJ010000032.1:0-35969 GCF_039409775.1 Phytobacter palmae
ACAGAGCAGGCCAGCTCACCGGATATCAGGCCGTCATGGGTGATTATAAATCAATCACCAGTTCACCGGAGTGGCTACGGGAGCAGCACAGCGCGACATGTTGCGCGGCGGCGGATTTCTCTACTGCCGATTGCACGGTATCCCGGTGATCGACGACACCACCGAGGACCGGCGTCAGGCAGGCTCCGCAGATCCCCATTTCGCAGGAAAGCGGTACTGCCACGCCATTTTCCTGCAGCACCTGTGCAATGCTCTTGTTGGCCGGTACGGGCCATTTCTCACCGCTGGACGCCAGGGTAATGGTAAATGTTGCTTCATCCTGTGGCGTCGATGTCGGAGTAACGGGCACGAAGGCTTCGCTATGGATATGCGTCTGCGGCCACCCTTTCTTCACGGCAGCGTCCCTGACTGCCGTCATAAATCCCACCGGTCCGCAGGTGTAAATACGCTCTTCGCCGTCGGGAGTGGAAAGAATAGTCTCCAGCGTCTGGCGCGGGCTATCCCCCTCAGCAGAACAGTGCACCACGCAAATGCCATGGCTGAGCGGCCGGGAGAGTTCGCGCAAAAATGCGGCCTCTTCCCGCCGTTTGACGAAATAGTGCAGTACAAATGGCCTACCTGCGGCTTCCCGTTGCAGCAACATCGCATACAGGGGGGTGATGCCTATCCCGGCCGCCAGCAGCAGAACCGGACCATCGTCGCGCAGGGCAAACAGGTTGCGCGGCGCGGAAATCAACAGCTTCTGACCGGGGCGTAGCGTCTGGTGGATATAGCGTGAACCGCCACGTGAAGCGCTCTCCTGCGCCACACAAATAAGGTAGCTGTCCGCTCTGTTTTCGCCGGTCAGGGAATACTGGCGGATCAGGCCGCAGGGCAGATGGAGATCAATATGGGCACCCGGTTCCCAGCCGGGAAGCGCCTCGCCGCTGGCGCTAACCAGCCGCACGGCCAGACTCCTGTCACCCTGACACCACAACCCGTCAACCACCACATTCAGCATCTCGTTCATGGTGCACCTCATACCAGGAAAAACTCGCCAAAGCCCATTTTTTTCAGGCCCCGGCGATAGGCAATCGAACTTCTGTCTGCCGGAATATGGGCTTCCAGCGTCAGATCCAGCGGCAGCCTTTCCGGGCGCTGGGTTTCCACCATCAGGCGATCTTCTTCAAATACGCGCAGATTAAAGGCATGGACATCCTCGACGGGAACATGCAGGTCAAAATTACGCGCGATAGGCGCGAACATGCGGGTTACTCGCGAAGAAACCGGCGATGCGGCATTCATGATCACCAGCCGCGCCTCGCCGGGGAAATGGATCGTCAGCGTGGCGGTAAAGGGCAGATGCATTTCAAAATGGCGCAGCCACTGAAAGCCATCCGGCGCCTTATGTTCTGAGCTTGCCGGATAATTGCCTACCGAACTCCAGTAATCGGCGATAAAGCCGAACTCGGTTTCCTGCGGGTTATAATCGGGGACGACCTGATTACTGGCATCGGCAAAGGTTGCCGTGTGGATCCAGGCGAAATGGGCAACGTCCAGAAACCCTTCCACTTGCCGTCCGGCAAAACCGTTCACTTCAAAAGCCGGGCAGTTAATCTGCTGAAAACCTGCGTCATCCCAGTGGGGCATAGCAGGCAGCGGCTGAGGGTTTTGCGCATCAAACGCCAGGCATGTCCAGATCAGACCGTAGCGCTCTTCAACCGCATAGGTTAACAGATTGAGTTTTGCCGGGACTGCCTGGCCGGGGCTGGAAGGAATGCGGTTGCAGCGCCCATCCTCGCCGAAGCGCAGCCCGTGGTAGGGGCAGACGATCCCTTCGTCGTCGTGAAAACCGAGTGTCAGTGGCACGCCGCGATGCGGGCAGACATCGCGGGCGACCACCACCTGACCTTTTACCCGGTAAATCACCAGTTGTTCATCAAGCAGGGTGGCTTTTACTGGCGCGGCACCAATGTCGCAGGCGCGGGCGACCGGGTGCCAACATTTTGCCAGACGCAGCCAGTCCTCCGGTTCGAAGGTGCAATGGGCGGGTGGGGTGGGGAGTGCTGTTTTCATGGTCATCCTTCCTGCTCACGGAAAAGCAATTGTTTAATTGTTGTAACTTTATTGTTGTCATATTAGGGTGTGCACATCCATCACCATTAATTCACTGCCCCGTTGCAAAAAAGTGTACAGGTGCTGCATGAGTCCATTTTCGCGTTTCGCCCTCTATTTCGCCGAAGTTGCCCGCAGCGGCAGCCTGCGCCGCGCCGCAGAAAAATTGCATATCTCCCCCTCAGCCATTAACCGGCAGATCCTGCAGGCAGAGGAGGAGTTCGGAACGCCGCTGTTTGAACGGCTTCCGGAAGGCCTGCGGATGACCACTGCGGGAGAGTTGCTCTACGACAACCTGTTGCGCTGGCAAAAGGAGTTTCAGCTTACCCGGCAGAAATTTGATGAGCTCCAGGGGCTAAAACGTGGCACGGTCAGCGTGGGGATGGTGCAGGCGCTGGCCGAGGGGAATTTTGCCAGCGCGCTGGCCGATATTATCAGCGAGCAGCCCTGGCTGGAGTTGGTGTTACAGGTGGCGGACAGCCATACCGTCAGCCAAAAAGTGCGCCAGGCCGATCTCGATTTTGGTTTGATCCTCGACCCGGAAGGACAGGCAGGGCTGAACGTACTGGCCTTTGCCGAGCTGGAGATGGGGGTGGTAATGCGCCCGGATAATGAAATGGCCACGGCACCGGCATTGTCTCCGGGTGAGCTGAGCGAGGCGCGACATATACTGCCCGGCGCCCCCCTGATTGTGCATGATCGTGTCGGCATGCTTTATCGGCACTACGATCTGGCCCCGGCGAACACCATCAATTGCAACGATATCCGGCTTATCAAATCGCTGGTGTTAAAAGGCAGTGGGGTCACGGTGCTGAGCCTGCTGGATGTGCTGGACGAAGTGAAGAGCGGGCAACTGGCGTTTGTCCCGCTGCGTAACAAACTGCTGCGTCCGCTGACTCTGGCGCTGTGCACCGCGCCATCGCGCCAGCTTTCCCGTCCGGCGCAGATGGTCATCCAGAGGCTGACGACAGTGATGGAGGAGATGCAGGTTCTGCACCCGCCAGTGGTCTGATCCCCGGCGGCGCTATGCTTACCGGGGCTACGGCGCGTCGCAGCCGGGGGTATGATTACCCCAACGGCCCGCCCTGAATGGTGTCGCACAGGCCGTTGATAATGCGCTCGCCGCTCTCCTCTTTGAGTTCCTGATACCAGGCCTGCGTCAGCGCCATATCTTTGCCGTGCGTGATATCGCAGCGTTTGCGCGCCTTAAGTACCAGATCGCGCACCCGGTCACAGCGCTGCGCTTCATACTCACGCAACGCGCTTTCAATGTGGGTCTGTTCGCGAAAAATCTCCCCAAGCACTACTGCATCTTCCATTGCCGCGCAGCCGCCCTGGCCGATATCCGGCGTCGTGCTGTGCCCGGCATCGCCCAGCAGTGCCACTTTGCCACGCACCAGTTTATCGAATGGTTCGATATCATGGATCTCAATGCGGTTGGTGATCTGTGGATCAAGTGCGGCGATCAGCCGCTGAACCGGTGGTGCCCAGCCGCTAAAATAGCGCGTCAAATCGTCACGCAGCGTGGTGCGATCTTCGGCAAGCCCGGCAGGCAACGGCACATCGAAGAAAAAATAGAAACGTCCGTCTGAGACAGGCATCAGCGACACCCGTTTGCCTTCGCCGACAAACGTCGTCCACTGCTCGGCAGGGGCAATGGATTCGTCAACAGGGACCAGGCCATTCCAGTTGACGTAACCCGCGTAGCGGCGTTGCGGCGTATAGCCCAGCACGTAGGGACGCAGCGCCGAATGGCTGCCGTCGGCAGCAATCAGAAAATCGCCGTGTGCTGTACTGCCATCGGTAAACCACGCGGTAACGCCGTCGGCGTTCTCTTCCACGCCGCTGACCCGCTTGCCAAACTGCACATTATCGCGACCCCAGTAGTTGAGCATTTCGCGCTGCAGCTCCGCGCGCGATACCGGACACGGGCGACCGCCAACCCGTTCGACCAGGGGGGCAAGGCTAAATTGCGTCAGGGTTTCGCCCTGACGGTAATCTCTATAGGCCATAGAGCGCATCGGCCCGCCGTAAGTCTCCATTATCCCGCCCATACCCAGATGTTTCATGCACTTCACGCCGTTGGGCCAGATGGAAATCGCCGCACCGACGGGTTTAATCTCTTTTACCGCCTCAAAGACGTCACACGCAATCCCTGCATTCTTTAACGCGACGGCAGCGCTCAGTCCGCCAATTCCTGCGCCAATCACCAGTGCTTTCATTCTGCTCTCCTTTTATCTGCGTATAAAAGGCTCAGCAAATTGCGTACCAGGATGCTGGCAGGCGTAAGAGCAGGGTAAGTCAGTCAGTGCACCGTAGTGTTGCACTATTGTTGTGCATATTTGCATTAGTGTTGCCTTTTTGTGAATCAAAAATTTCTTGGTAAGCAGTAAGGAACCTAAAGTTTCAGCACGATGACAGGCGTTGTTGACTCTGGCCTGCTTTGTGCATCAGGCCGTTGACGCTCATTGATAACAGGATGCAGGACCATGTCTGATGAAAAAAACAACGGTTTATTGTACGGGCTGGAACAGCGGATCCCACCGTTACCCGCTTTTTTCAGTGCGTTACAGCATGTGCTGGCCGGGTTAGTCGGGATCATCACGCCGCCGCTGATCATCGGCGCGACGCTGGGGCTGGGCGAGTGGATGCCGTACCTGATCAGCATGTCGTTGCTGGCTTCGGGGATTGGTACATTTTTACAATCCAACCGCGTTTGGGGCGTTGGGGCCGGGATGATCTGTATGCAGGGCACCAGCTTTGCTTTTCTCGGCGTGGCTATCGCGGGTGGAATGTGGGTGAAAGGTCAGGGGGGCACCGCGCAGGATGTTATGGCGATGCTCTTTGGCGTGAACGTCGTTGCCGCGCTGGTACCGGTTATTGTCAGCCGTTTTATTGAGCCGCTTAAACGCATCTTTACGCCGATCATTACTGGCAGTGTGATCGCCCTTATTGGTATTAGCCTGATTAAAGTCAGCGTGAATAACTGGTGCGGCGGTGTGCAGGCAAAAGATTTTGGCAGCATGAGCAATATCGCCACTGGCGCAGGTACGCTGGCGGTGATTGTGTTGCTGAGTTGCGCGAAGAACCGCTGGTTGCGCCTCTCTTCCGTGGTGGTCGGTATTGCTGTTGGCTGTATTGCGGCGGCGCTTGCCGGTAAGTTCCATTTCAATGGTCTGGGCGAGACCTGGTTTCGTTTGCCGGCGCTGTTCCCGTTTGGTTTCCAGTTCAACGGTGCCATTTTTCTGCCGGTGGCGCTGGTATCGCTGGTCTGTATTCTTGAGGCGGTAGGCGATCTCACCGCCAACTGTTTGATCTCCCACCAGCCGATTGATGACAGCGCCTCTCGCTCCCGGCTGAAAGGCGGCATCCTCGCTGACGGCATCAGTTGCATGATTGCGGCGATGCTCTGTGCTTTTCCGAATACGACCTTTGCGCAAAACAATGGCGTCATCCAGATGACCGGCGTGGCAAGTCGCTTTGTCGGGCGCTATATCGGCGTGATCCTGATTTTACTCGGGCTATTTCCGCCATTTGGTGAAGTGCTGCGCCAGATCCCACTGCCGGTACTGGGTGGCGCGACCATGGTGATGTTTGGTTGCGTTGTGGCCGCTGGCATCCGCATCATTACCCAGAATCCGTTAACTCGCCGCGACATGTTGATTGTCGGTCTGGCGTTCGGTTTCGGTATGGGCGTCGAAGCTGTACCGGCTTTTCTCGCCCATTTCCCGGCGATTATCGGTAATCTGTTTGGCTCAGCGGCCACCTGCGGCGGTTTAGTGGCGATTGTGCTGAATCTTATTATTCCGGAAGAAAAACCGGCTATCGTTGCTGATGCAAGGAGTCACGATGATCGCGCTGAATCACTTTAATCAACTGGACGCTGATGCCGCGATGGCGCTGCTGGCACCTTGCGTTGCGCTCCCCGGCTGGACAGCGGCGCTGGTTGCTGCACGTCCGTTTGCCACTCTTGCCGCGCTGCACCACACCGCGCAGACGCTGGCTGAATCCTGGGGAAGTGCCGAGCTGGAACAGGCGCTGAGCGCACATCCGCGTATTGGCGAAAAACCCGCAGGTCAGCAGACGCATGCCGCGTTGTCGCGCCAGGAGCAGTCGGCGGTAAATGCAGATGACACACAGCTGGCCGGGGCGTTGCGCACAGGCAATGCACGCTATGAAGCGCGTTTTGGCCGGGTCTTCTTAATTCGGGCTAAAGGCCGCAGCGGGGAAGAGATCCTGCATGCGCTTGAACAGCGGCTGGCTAACAGCGACGCCGAAGAAATGGCGGTGGCGCTGGAACAGTTACGGGAAATTACCTTATTACGACTGGCAGGAGCGATTGGCGAATGAGCAGCCTCAGTACACATATCCTTGATATTTCTACCGGTAAACCGGCACCCGGCGTAACGGTGTTTCTGGCGCGCGATGAGCACGTGCTGGCACAGAGTATTACCGACAGCAATGGGCGGATTGGTGCGTTTTCCGTGCCGCTGACACCGGGGCGTTACCGGCTGGTAGCGCAGACCGGGGAGTGGTTTGCACAGCACGATGTGGCGACACTGTTTCCCTGTGTGCAAATTGACTTTGTGATTGCAGAAGGGGCAGAAGAACATTTCCATCTGCCGTTTTTAATTGCCCCCGGCGGCTGGTCAACCTATCGCGGAAGCTAATTTGGGCGTAAGTTTTTGCAGCTGATCTCCCCGGTGGCGCTGACGCTTGCCGGGGCTACGTAATATCGCTGTCTGTAAGAGGGTAACCCGGGTAAGGCGCTTGCGCCGTCACCCGGGAGAGAGGTTACTCCTTCGCCGCATTCCCCCAGGCGCGCTGACCGTTAATCCACGTCTCGCTGATATTGCGGTCATCGCCAAGTGTCATCAGCACAAACAGTTGCTCATAAATATCCTTGCAGCGCTCGTTACGCAGGCGCTGTAACGGGGTAACCGACGGGTCGATGACCACAAAGTCAGCCTCTTTCCCGACGGCGAAATTGCCAATTTTGTCGTCCAGACGCAGGGCATATGCGCCGCCAAGCGTGGCGTGATAGAACGCTTCGCTGGCGCGCAGACGATAGCTTTGCAACTGTCCTACTTTGTAGGCCTCGCCCAATGTACGTAACATACTGAACGTCGTGCCTGCGCCCACATCCGTGCCAATGCCCATGCGAACCTTGTGCTGCCAACTGGCGGGAAGGCGGAACAGCCCGCTGCCGAGAAACAGATTTGAGGTCGGGCAGAACGCCACTGCGGAACCGGTATCATGCAGGCACTGCCACTCCTCATCATGCAGATGGATGCCATGCGCAAAGACGCTCCCCTCGCCGGTCAGCCCATAATGGTGGTAAACATCGAGATAGCGTTCATGCTCAGGCCAGAGATCATTAACCCATGCCACTTCATTGGGGTTTTCACTTAAATGCGTCTGCAGCCAGGTCTGCGGAAACTCCTCGCGCAAACGGCGCACCGCATCAAGCAATTCGGGTGTTGAGGTAGGCGCAAAGCGTGGTGTAAGGGCGTAGCCCAGCCGCCCCTGATCCTGCCAGCGCAGGATCAATTCACGGGTTTGCCGGTAACTCTCTTCGGCGGTTTCACTCAGATACTCGGGTGCATGACGATCCATCATCACTTTACCGGCAATCAGGCGCATATTCAGGCGTAATGCTTCGCTAAACAGGGCGTTGACCGACTCAGGATGCAGCGTACAGAACACCATTGCCGTGGTGGTGCCGTGGCTGAGCAGTTGATCAATAAAGAACCTGGCAATCTCTGTCGCGTAAGCTTCATCGGCAAACTGGCTCTCTACCGGGAAAGTGTAAGTGGTCAGCCACTCCAGCAGTTGTTCGCCAAACGCGCCGATCATCTCCGTTTGCGGGTAATGGACATGGGCATCGATAAAACCGGGCAGCAGCAGCTTGCCACGCCTGTCGGTATAGCCTTTTTGCGCATCCAGATGCTGCTCTCCCTCCTGCCAGGTCATTCGCGCCTGTATCTGTCCGTCGCGAATAAACAGCAGCCCGTCTTCAATAAAACGTGCATTAAGGGCGATATCGTCTGCGCTATCGCAGACCTGGGCAATATCAAACAGTGCGCCGCGGATCGCGACATGGTAGTCAATCATCTTTTCTGCCTTCGTTGTTTCCGTACGGGTAAAAAATTAATGCAATATGAGTGCCAGCGTCCGGTGAACAACAGGTCGCCGCGGGGAATATCCTTATATCTGCCCATCGACAGGGGCGAAAAGTCGCTGTTCCAGGAGAGAGAAGAGAGCGTGTACATCTACGGAAACGTGCACGCAGCATAAGTGCTAACGGTGAAAAGAGACGATTTGATTACAGCATAATGACAAGCAGATTTAGCCGGGCATGAGCAGCAACGCCACGGTCAATGCCACTCAAATTTTCGAAACATCCAGCCCGGCGGCTTTCAGGCGACTGAAGATTTTAACCATCTTACTGACGACTGTTCTGAATGACTGGTTAACCCCAATCCGGTCACAAACAATGTCGCTGGGTACATGCTTCAACTCATCAGCATATTTAATAAGTTGCAGATGCATTTCAGCCGATTTGGCACGAGGTGGGGCGTCACGCAGAGCCTTTTTAATCTCTGCAAAGATGTATTCCTGATTATCCATTAAATAGACCTTAATTGTTTTGCTGCGAAGTATTACTGAGAATGATTTACTTTTAACACATATTCGAGCGATAAATGGAAGGTATAAACTCCACATTATGAAGATATATCCTCTGTGGGAAATCTCCCCTGTTTTTCCGCACCTGTGCGCCATGATTCGCACGGGCCCATGGCGCGACATTTTCATGATGTCCCGGTTGTATCAACCCGCCGGACTTTATTAACGAGGAGCAGGCCAGTTAACGTCGTAAAATAAACGGTAAGGGGCAGGATCGCGTTCTGAATTCGCTCTCTTTACTTAGGAGTAATACATTGAGAGAACGAAAAGAGAATCAACGCAAAGGCGTGGCCATCGCGTTTTTCTCGTAATTAAAGGGGGCTGGCTGAGCGCTAACCCTCGCGTTTTTCAGCCCATTTGAGCATGGCATCCAGTGCCGGGCAAAGCGCCTGACCCCACTCGGTGAGTCGATATTCCACCTTCGGTGGCACCTGGGGATATACCGTGCGTGACACGATCCCATCAGATTCCAGCTGCCGCAATTGCTGGGCGAGCATCTTCTGCGAAATAGCCGGGATCAGTTTTTCAAAATCGGAATAGCGCTGCACTTTTCCATCGAAGAGATGAAAAAGAATAATTAATTTCCATCGGCCTTCGAGCAGACGCAGTACCTGTTCCACGCCGCTTGCAGCAGATTCCGGACTATATAACTTACTCATAATTCAGTAGCTCACTTTTTCGTGCGTACTTGTCAATTTCACAGTCTATGTTGAATATACCCGTACTGTAAATAACGGGAGTCAGGAGCCATGTCTTTATTATTACCGCACGCTATTTCGACCTATTTTGCGATAAGCAATGGCGGCGATATCGCCAGCGTTGAACACTGCTTTACCGCCGGAGCTATTGTAAAAGATGAAGGTAAAACCCATCAGGGACATGCGGCGATCGCGGCATGGCAACGTGCCGCTCAAACCGCATTTGACTACAGCGTTGAACCGCTTGATATGTTCACCGAAGGTGACAGGGTAACCGTCACTTCGAAGGTTGTCGGTAATTTTCCCGGCAGCCCGGTTACGCTCAGCCATGCTTTCGGGCTGGTTGATGGCAAGATCAACACGCTGGAGATCGTATGATGGCGCTAAATCTTGATTTCCAGGGCAAACGCGTGCTGGTTACTGCGGGCACCAAAGGCGTTGGCAAAGCGGTCGTCGGGCTATTAAAAGAGTTGGGTGCCCGCGTGTTAACCACCGCGCGCCACGCTCCTGCGCACAACGTTGCCGATGCGTTTGTAGCGGCGGATCTGACCACCGTTGAAGGATGTGCCAGCGTAGCGCAGGCTGTTCAGGCGCACCTGGGCGGTGTCGACGCCATCATTCATGTGGCGGGCGGTTCTACGTCTCCCGGCGGTGGTTTTGCGGCGCTGGGCGAAGAGGAGTGGCAGCAGGAACTCAATCTTAATCTGTTGCCCGCGGTACGCCTGGATCGCGCTCTGTTGCCAGGGATGGTGGCGCAGGGGAGTGGGGTGATCATCCATGTTACCTCTATCCAGCGCGAACTGCCGTTACCAGAATCGACAACCGGCTATGCGGCGGCCAAAGCGGCGCTATCGGCATACAGCAAAAGCCTGTCGAAAGAGGTCTCGCCGAAAGGCATTCGTGTGGTTCGCGTTGCGCCGGGCTGGATCGAAACCGAAGCCTCAGTGGCAATGGCGGAACGACTGGCGCAGCAGGCGGGAACCGATTACGAAGGTGGCAAGCAGATCATCATGAATGCCCTGGGAGGGATCCCGCTGGGGCGTCCATCAAAACCCATTGAAGTGGCGAATCTGATTGTTTTCCTTGCCTCTCCTTATGCTGCCATCATCACCGGTACTGAATATGTGATAGACGGTGGCACTATTCCGACGGTGTAACCCTGCCTTAACTGGCCTGCACTCATAAGCCGGATCTCTCCGGCTTAAAGGACAGCGTTAAATGCTCAGTCCACCAGCGATATCAATAACGCCGCCTGTGATATAGCCCCCTTGCGGACCTGCCAGATATGTCACCATGGCGGCAACTTCTTCGAGCGTGGCAATACGACGGATGGGATGGAGAGCTATCAGCGATTCAGGAACCGATTCGCCTAACGCCTCACGCTGCATATCCGTGGGCATAATGCCGGGCTGGATAACGTTCACCGTGATGTTTTTTTCACCCAGATCCCGCGCCACGCCTTTTGCATAGCCGACAATTGCCGCTTTCGTTCCGGCATAATCGGCGACGCCCGCGAAGGGAACATGCCCCCCCAGCAGCGAACCAATGAAGATAATTCGCCCGTCCGCAGAGAGAACCTGCGCTGCGGCGCGGGTTACACTGACCGGCCCCATTACGTTGGTTTGCCACTGACGGTCAAGATTACGGGTATCCAGTTCCGGGTCATCCACCGTTTTCCCCTGAACCGCAATGGCCGCGTTATTCACCAGAATATTGAGTTTGCCGAACTGAGAAATCACTTCCTGGATAAGCGGTTGTGCGGCAGACATGTCCGCTTGATCGCTCTGGATGGCGATAGCCCGCACGCCCTTTAACCGCAGCTTTTCAGCCACGGCCTCCGCTTTATCGCGAGAGGCAACATAGGTAATCGCTACATCCGCGCCCTGTTCGGCGAATTGCTCAGCGATGACAGCGCCAAGCCCGCGAGATCCGCCAGTCACAAGCGCTACTTTACCCGCTAACGATTTTTGCATAACAACAATCCTTCTTTAAAAACTGCGTTGCCCGGTATGGGGAGTAAGACGATTTTGCAAAATTACGTAATCATCGTTACGTAACGAACGTTATGGAATTAGACTTATCGCGTCAAGCGATTTAATATCGATCGTTATGAAAAAATGAGGTCAGGTGATGGGACGTAGTCGCGAATTTGATGTGGGAAAGGCGCTTGATGCCGCGCTGGGGGTTTTCTGGAGTAAAGGATATGAAGGCGCGTCATATTCTGATTTAACTAAAGCTACTGGCGTGGAACGCCCGGCGCTTTACTCTGCTTTCGGAAACAAAGAAGCGCTGTTTCTGCGCGCCCTGGAACGTTACTACGACCATTACCTGGATTTCTTTCCGGCGGCACTGGCGCAGCCAACGGCAAAAGCGGTGGTGGCCTTTATCCTGCGCGCCGCAGCGGATCTGCACACCCGCTATCCGGAACACACCGGATGTCTGGGGATCAACGGCGCGCTGGCTTGTTCTGACGATGCAAAGCCAGTACAAAAAGCATTGATTGAAGCGCGTGAAAACGGAGAAATTCAGTTACGCCAGCGGTTTGAACAGGCGAAAGTACAGGGCGATCTGCCTCAGGATGCTGATTGCGAAGCGCTGGCCGCCTATGTGTGTGCCGTACTGCATGGGATGGCCATTCAGGCCAAAGCAGGCTTTAGCCGGGAAAGGCTGGATGCCATCAGCAGTCAGGTATTAGCAGGCTGGCCAACGTGACCGATGCTTTTACACCATAGCAGGCGTAGCCAGTCTGAGAACAACACGAAAAGAACGGAAGTGAAGGTTATCAGCAATGATGCCTGGAACCGTAGAATATTAGCCAGTCAAAAAGCGTAAAATAAAAACACAGGTAAAGACGCGCTTTTTATGCCGTTACTGAACAACGATGATATCTATTATCATTTCACCTAAAAAAGCCTGGGTAATATTATTTAAATTTTTTACGGTTAGCCATTATTCAACGTTAATACAATCTTAAGATTTAACCCCCATAATAAAAAATGCGCATTTTGCTATATGAGCAATACTGGTGTTTTAACCTGCACATTTCCTGGAAAACAGAAAAATGCATCCTGAACGACACAGCATTGAAAGCGTGGGATGGTTAAGAGCGGCCGTACTGGGGGCTAACGACGGCATTGTTTCCACTGCAAGCCTCGTTCTCGGGGTGGCGTCGGCGAATCCTAACCCTGCAGCTATTTTACTGGCGGGGATCGCCGGACTGGTTGCGGGCGCGATGTCGATGGCGACAGGGGAATATGTATCTGTCTCCTCTCAGTCTGATACAGAAAACGCTGCTCTCGCCCAGGAAAAAAAGGAACTGGAAACAGATTACCAGGGGGAAGTACAGGAGCTGACATCACTGTATATGCAACGGGGAGTGGAGCCAGCGCTTGCCAGGCAGGTTGCACAACAGCTGATGATGAAAGATGCGCTTGACGCCCACGCACGGGAAGAGCTTGGCCTGACAGGTACGAATTCTGCGCAGCCTCTGCAGGCGGCCCTCTTCTCGGCAGGGAGC
Organism: Phytobacter palmae; assembly: GCF_039409775.1. NCBI lineage: Bacteria > Pseudomonadati > Pseudomonadota > Gammaproteobacteria > Enterobacterales > Enterobacteriaceae > Phytobacter > Phytobacter palmae. Next base: position 12,997 of record NZ_JBCIVJ010000032.1, read on the forward strand.
TTTTCTGCCGGCGCGGTGCTACCTGTAATCGTTGCCTGGCTTACCCCCACGCCGCTGATTTCTGTACTCATCATCCTTTCCACCCTTTTTTCCCTGGCTGTCCTTGGCTATATCTCTTCGGTGGTGAGCAAAGCGAATCCGGTCAGGGCAATCATCAGAATTATGTTCTGGAGTAGCATGGCTATGGTGTTATCGATGGGAATCGGCCATCTTGCCGGACAAACACTGTTTTAGCACACGCGTTAATTCGCAGAAAAATATGCTCAGCGAACTCAATATTTACCAGTATTAAGTTGCGAAAAGCCCGGTCTGAATTCTGGCCGCAGGCTTTGGCATTTAAATAGACAAGCATTATTTATCGCCGCATGCTCCACACTCTCTCCATTAACTGAACAATATAAATCAATCATTCTCCGACACAATATCGATTGTGCCCAGGAGGAACCATGAATAAGTTTAATTACATTCTCAAATACACTGAATATTTAATCCGAAAAAGCAGGGTGTTTGTTACTACGGATCTTTACTTTCATACAGCCGCGCTTAACAAAATATACGGAAGACCTTCAAGCCTGATTCAGCCAGTGACATTGAGTGAGAAAATATGTCATCGGCTAGTGTTTGATCGTAATCCTTTTTATACATTATTAGCAGATAAGCTCGCCGTCCGGGAATATGTCCATGCCAGAACCAAACGGGTTAAAACCATCCCCTTGATTGGCATCTACCACAGAGTTGACGATATTGATTTTAGCATGTTACCGGAATGCTTTGTGTTAAAATGTAATCACGACAGTGGAAGTACGGTAATTTGTACAGATAAAGACAGCTTTGAGCCTGCGAAAGCATTAAATAAGTTAAAGCTTGCGCTCAATAAAAACATGTATTACACCACCAGAGAATGGCAGTACAAATCTATAACGCCGGTTATTCTCTGCGAAAAGTATATCGATATTTTTTCTGGGGCGGTAAAAAAACAGACGCCTGAAATGTTAAGAATACACTGCTTTCATGGTGTGGCTTGTTTCGTTGAAGCCGATTTTACTGATGAAAGCGGCAACGAATACATTAATGTTTATGACAGATCATGGAAGCTACAACCTTTTCAGATGGAATACCCAAACACACCAGATGCCATTGAGGAACCAGCATTATTCTATAGCGCAATTATTGCGGCTCAGGAGCTGGCAGGTGAGATTGACTATGGTCGTGTCGATTTGATGCTGCAAGGGAATGAAATTTATTTTAGTGAAATAACATTAAGCCCTATGCGCGGGAAGCTAAAGATCACACCTGCAAGCTGGAACGTAAAATTAGGGGAGATGTGGGATCTGACGTTGTGTAAAAGCAGGCTCAATTGAGCCTGCGTTATTATTTTTGGTCCTGGCTAACTGGCCACGACAGCTTAAAAATTGAGTGATTTTCAGGTGTCAGGGTGTAAGTTGCATTCCCTCCGTGGGCGAGCATGATCGCTCTGACCACCGATAATCCTAAGCCGCACCCCTCAGGGTTACTCTTTCTTGCATATTCTCCTCGTTGAAAAGGCTGAAATAAGAGACTGTGGAGTTCCTCAGGAATGCCTGGGCCGCTGTCTTCAACGAGGATGACGTTCTCTTTTCCGGCAATGCCATTTTTTACCCGTAGCGATCGTGATGATGAGTATTTTAAGGCATTATCAAAAAGCACGGTCAGGCATTGCATAATACGCATAGGGTCACAGAAACACCGCTGGTGCTCAAGTTCGGTTGTGATAGTAAAGTGTTCGCGCTGCAATTCCGGCAAGAAATTATCCAGCACACTGGTAATCGTTACCTCAAGATCGGTCTCACTGAGGGTTAGCGTATATCCGGCTCCGCCGTAAGAACTTACAACCCGCAAATCTTCGATTAAATGCGCCAGACCTTCGGTTTGCTTAAGCAGGTTTTGAAACAGTACGGGCGCAGGCTCGAACACACCGTCAACCAGTCCTTGCAGCCGTCCTCTCAGAATAGTCACCGGGGTTCTAAGTTCATGAGCGATGGCTGAATTCCATAAATTGCGCTGAATATCCAGTGTTTGCAGTTTTTCTGCCATTTCGTTGAAATCATTGACCAGATTATTCATCTCTCCCAACTGAGAGCTCGTACAGGTTGCCCTTGCGTCAAGATTGCCCTGTGAAATCTGTTTCAGGCTATACGCTACCGCATTTAGCGGCGTCAAAATTCTTGAAGACAGTTTCACCGTAAAGAAGAGAGAAACGACCAGACTGGTCAGTGAAGCAATCATGATCCACAGCCAGTCCACCAGGGTCATCTCATCTTCGTTTCCTGTCAGGGCACTCCCCGGCAGATAGTTAATTAAGAAACTATAAAATAAATAAGAGCCCAGAACGGCGATAGCAATAATAATGAAGGTGAGCGACACCATATAGGTCAATATTTGACGACTAAGAATAGGATCTTTTTTCATTTATTCTCACCCAGGCGATAACCCAGCCCTCTGATACTCTCCGGGCTCCCTTTGAGCCCCGCATTCTCAAGCTTTTTGCGCAGCTTACTCATGTGGCTGTCCACGGTTCTGTCCAGTGAATCACCTTCTGGCAGGCAGGCATCAAGTAACTCTTCGCGTGAGCATACCTTTCGCGGATTTCGCGCCAGGTAGGTGAGAAGTTTAAATTCAGTCGTCGTCAACGTCGGCGTGACGACCTCATCCGTGACGGTTATCTCCACATAAAAATCATCAGGATAAATGGTCAGGTAAGTTGTTCTTATTGGTCTTGTATTCGCAACTTCTGTATTCATTCGAGTTCTGCGCAGTACAGCTTCAACCCTTGCAATAACCTCCGAAGGGTTAAACGGTTTTATCACATAATCGTCAGCCCCGAGCCGCAACCCCATCAGTTTATCGACATCCTGATCAAGTGCCGTCACCATGATAACCGGTACGTTACTCTCTTTGCGCAAGGTTGTAAGAACATTCCATCCGTCATAAACAGGTAGATGGATATCGAGTAAGATGAGGTCTGGCTTGTGCAGACGAGTAAAATTTATTGCCTGCTCACCATCCCTGGCCCGGAAGGTTTTCATACCCGCGCGTTGCAAATAGCTTATCAGGATGTCGGCAATTTCATCGTCGTCTTCAGCGACAATGATCAGGTTATCTTTGTTCATTTTATCTTCCATCAGTACCGATGATAGAAATTAATCTATCTTAAGAGATCTTATGTCGTAATTGTTTAAAGGTTATTGAATACAATATGCGTAAAGTTTGCATACCTGATATTACTCCCTACTAAAAACAATCTGACAGTCGAAATTCGAAAAAGTTTCATTTTCATGTGTTTTTCCGAAGGACGTAGAGTATGTGAGGGCTTCTCCATACTGGCTACACAATACCGAAATGAACAATCAACAATCTGATGCAATCATTTTCAACGGGATAAACCCGGCAAGAGGCCGTTCGTAATTTATTGCAAAATTTATAACGTCTAAATCCAGCGCTTTATGCGTAATTTATGCACGCTAAATTGTGTCAGGGAAAATAATATGAAAAACATTGAATGTATTTTTCAAAAAATAATTCGGGACTCTCTTTTATTTTTTCTGGTGCCATGCACATTACTCTTTCCGTGGGTATTTGTAGCTCACACTATTGAAGAAAAAACAGATGTGGCGCTTATCTCATTGCCCCTGGCGCTTGCGTGTGTCGTCATCGCTTTTTTCTTTTTTATCATCCAAAAGAAACCGGGGGCATTAAAAGAATTAGCCGTCATAACGTTCTATGTCATTGTTGTCTTTATTTATACTATTCTGGTGTTCAATTTACTTCTCACTACCATGCCGGGGCTGGATGATTTTATATTTTATTATGGGTTTTTTTTGAGCGTACTTTTCTTCGGTTCGCCAGTGTACTTGTTGATTCGGATGATTTGGACTTTTTTCACAATGAAACAAAGGAGTGATACATAAATGTAGAACAAATGTCTGGCTCCACACTCTTTCCATAAACCTGCAATACGTGGTCAATATCAACTTCTTATCATTGGTATTTATTTTTCGTAGATGACTTGACGCTGGGTAGCGTGGAGCAGGCTAGTGAGTCGTTTTATTTTTTTATGAACGTTATGTCAGTTGACTGGAATTATTTGTGATGCCGCATTTTTTTATTGAAAGACCCATTTTTGCCTGGGTGGTCGCGCTGTTTATTGTTCTGACCGGCATATTGTCAATACCCCGACTGCCCGTCGCACAATATCCGGCAGTGGCATCGCCAGGTATTATCATCTCGCTCAGTTATCCCGGTGCCAGTCCGGATGTCATGAACACCTCTGTCGTTTCGCTTATTGAGCGCGAAATCTCAGGGGTGGATAACTTACTCTATTTTGAATCGTCCAGTGATACCACCGGAATGGCTTCGATCACGGTAACGTTCAGGCCAGGTACAGATATTAAACTCGCCCAGATGGATCTGCAAAACCAGATCAAGATTGTGGAGCCGCGTTTACCACAGGCTGTGCGGCAAAATGGTATCAACGTTGAGGCCGCTAATTCCGGGTTTCTGATGATGGTGGGTTTAAAATCCCCCACCAGCGAATATCAGGAAGGAGATTTAAGCGACTATTTCGCCAGAAATTTGACCGATGAACTGCGACGTGTGCCGGGCGTGGGGAAAGTCCAGCTCTTTGGCAGTGAAAAAGCGCTGCGAATCTGGCTTGATCCCATGAAATTACACAGTTATGGACTCTCTGTTACGGACGTACTAACCGCCGTGAGTCAGCAAAATGTGATTGTTTCACCTGGCAGAACGGGAGACGAGCCTGCGGTCTCGGGTCAGACCGTTACCTATCCGATCACCGTCAGAGGGCAACTTACCTCGGTTGAGGCGTTTCGCAATATTACTCTTAAATCGGCGGTCTCCGGTGCTCGTCTGACACTGGCCGATATTGCCCGCGTTGAATCCGGGTTACAAAGCTATGCCTTTGGTATACGTGAAAACGGTGTACCCGCAACGGCGGCCGCTATACAGCTTTCGCCCGGTGCAAATGCTATCAACACGGCATCCGGTGTCCGCGCGCGGCTGGCTGAGTTGTCAGGTGTACTGCCTGATGGAATGGAATTTACAGTTCCTTTTGATACGGCACCTTTCGTTAAACTTTCCATAATGAAGGTGGTTGAGACATTCGTTGAAGCGATGGTCCTGGTCTTCCTTGTTATGCTGCTTTTTCTGCATAAAATGCGCTGCACGCTGATTCCTGCCATCGTGGCACCCGTGGCGCTGCTGGGCACCTTTACGGTGATGCTATTAAGCGGTTATTCCATCAACATTCTGACCATGTTTGGCATGGTGCTGGCTATCGGCATTATCGTTGATGACGCCATTGTCGTGGTCGAAAACGTCGAACGCCTGATGGAAGAAAAGGCTCTCTCCCCGAAGGAAGCCACACGGCAAGCTATGCATGAAATCACGCCCGCAATCATTGGTATTACCCTGGTGCTTACGGCGGTCTTTATCCCAATGGCGTTTGCCGGAGGGTCTGTCGGAATTATTTATCGGCAGTTCTGCATCTCTATGGCGGTGTCTATTTTACTGTCCGCCTTTCTGGCCCTGACGCTCACGCCAGCACTCTGCGCAACGATATTAAAGCCCCATCATCACGCCTCCCGCCAGGGCCGCTCTTTTTCTGCGTGGTTCAACGGTCGGTTTCATACGCTTACTGCGTTTTACGCATCCGGTCTCGGATTTGCTCTGAAACGGACCGGACGGATGATGCTGCTGTATGTCGCGCTGTGCATGGCTCTTTTTTTGGTCTCTCTTCATTGCCGTCGTCGTTTTTACCGGATGAAGATCAAGGCTACTTCATGTCGTCAATCCAGCTTCCCTCGGACGCGACGATGCAGCGTACGCTTAAGGTGGTTCAAAAATTTGAAGAGGAAATCGCCAGCCAACCGGCGATTGAAAGCAACATCATGATCCTCGGATTTGGGTTTTCGGGCTCCGGGCAGAACTCGGCGATGGCTTTCACTACCTTAAAGGACTGGAAATATCGCGAAGGAACAAGCGCACAGGATGAAGCTGACCATATTCAATCAAGAATGGCGAGTGTGTCCGATGCGGTAACCATGAGCCTGCTTCCTCCGGCTATTTCTGATATGGGAACCTCCTCTGGGTTCACTTATTATGTGCAAGACCGGGGAGGGAAGGGCTATCAGGCGCTAAAAAAGGCAGCGGATGATCTTGTCCAGCGTGCTAATAAGAACCCGTATTTGAGCGATGTCTATATTGATGGTCTGCCGGAGGGATCAACGCTTACCCTTAACATTGACAGGGAAAAAGCCGAAGCCATGGGGGTCTCGTTTGATGAAATTAATCAAACCCTTTCTGTCGCAACGGGCTCAAACTATGTCAATGATTACAACAATAATGGCCGGGTTCAGCAGGTCATTGTTCAGGCTGATGCGCCGTTCCGTATGCAGCCGGAGCAGCTATTGCGTTTATCGGTTAAAAACCGCCAGGGGGAGATGCTGCCAGTGTCCACGTTTGTGACGCTTGCCTGGCATGTCGCGCCGCAGCAACTGAATCGCTACCAGGGTTATCCTGCCATTCGAATTACCGGAAGCGCATCCTCAGGCGAATCTACAGGCACCGCAATGGCGGCAATGGAGGAACTTGCAAAAAACTTACCGTCGGGTTTTGCGGGCGAATGGACAGGCAGTTCATTAGAGGAAAAGGCCTCCGCATCGCAGCTTCCGGGGCTCATTGTACTGTCGATCTTAGTGGTATTTATGGTGCTCGCCGCGCTTTATGAAAGCTGGTCTGTTCCCTTCGCGGTTATGCTGGTTGTTCCTCTGGGGCTGCTTGGCGCTGTGCTGGCGGTAATCGTCGCGAATATGACGAACGATGTCTTTTTTAAAGTCGGTCTGATAACCCTGATTGGGCTTTCTGCCAAGAACGCCATTCTGATTATTGAATTTGCGAGACAATTAATGCACCAGGGCAAAGATATCATCGAAGCGACACTCATCGCCTCCCGACAGCGTTTGCGCCCGATACTCATGACCTCTTTAGCGTTCACATTGGGCGTGGTTCCTCTGATGCTTGCCAAAGGGGCAAGTGACAGCACGCAACATGCCATTGGAACAGGGGTATTCGGCGGGATGATCAGTGCAACGTTACTCGCTGTTTTCTTTGTTCCCGTCTTTTTCGTCGTGATTGTCCGCTTTCTTGAAACGCGAACCCTGGAACACAAAAAGACCCGGAACGATTAATCTCCGCCATCGTTCGCCATTTATCGCATCAGCAACGCTACCATCGCGATTAGCGCCGGTAGCGCCTGAACATAGAGGATTTTCTTGCTGGCGGTTGCCGCGCCAAACAACCCGGCGATCGCCACGCATGCCAGGAAAAACAGTTTGATTTGAAACCCGGCGTCGCCCAGCCATAACCCCCACAGCAAACCGGCGGCCAAAAAGCCGTTATACAGCCCCTGATTGGCGGCCAGTACGCGGGTGTCGCGGGAAAACTCAGGGCTCAGGTTAAACGCCTTGCGACCGGTTCTGGTATCCCACAAAAACATTTCGAGAATCAGAATGTAGACATGGATGATGGCGACAAGCGCGATAAGGATAGTTGCTACCACAAGAGACCTTAACGAATAAGAGCAGGGTATGTGGAGTATAGATAAAGGGTTAAAAAAACGAAGAAAAATCCCTTCGTTTTAACGTGTGGATGCGGGTTAATGAATCAATTGGTTATTAACCCGCTTCGTTTTTAGCATAAGGGATATTTTTTAAACGCAGGCAGGGCCTCGCAGGAGCGGGCAAGCGACGCAATGTTTTTAAAATCGTCAGCCGGTACGACATTTGGGATCATTGACTGAATAAATGTCCACACCACCGCGCTGGTGACGGCAACCTGATCGGGGCGCTGCGGCGCCGGGCGGCCTGCCAGTAGCGCATCCCACTCCCGGCAGGCGGCTAACAATTGCTGGGTCACGCGTGCTACCCATGGCTGATGCTGCTTCTCTTCCGGTCTGAGATTGTGTTCATAAATGTTTTGCACCGCTTTTTCGCAGGCGGCGAGCGCCACCCCCAGCAGACGAAGATCCTGAGCCAGCGTGTCCGGCTGCGCAGGTAATAGTTTCTGCTCTGCGCCTGCCAGTGTCTCGAAATAATGCAGGATAAGAGATGAGTCCATTAACTGCACGCCGTTATCCAGCAGCAGTGTCGGCGCTTTGACGACCGGGTTAATCCGGGCGAAAGCCTCAAATGAGCGAAAAACCGACAGCGGCATACTTTCAAAGCCGATGCCATAGAGTTCCAGAGATACCGCAACACGCCTGACGTAAGGCGAGTCCATCATGCCAATGAGTTTCATCGTGATTCCTGCCCATACACAGCAATAGCCGTTAACTGATTGACCGTGACAGCTGTCAGCGAGATGCCCCGGTGTAGAAGATGAAGAAACATTACCGTAAATCTCCATGGACGAATATCATGGGTTTCTTACCTTATGTATCAGTTTTTCTAACATCTTTCGCTATGATCGCGCATCTTGTCATTGGCGTTAGCATTAACGGGCATAAGACCCCTGGCGTATTGACTCCGGGTGATCAGCGGCAACGTTAATAAAGGCTCTCTGGTAGTAACGTTAACGTATTGGCCCCTTGCGTTTGAGGAAAGCACTATGTCGGATTTCCCCCCTGTCGCCAGTCTGCGAAGCTTTGAGGCGGTTGCACGCCTGGGTAGCGTGACGCAGGCAGCAAAAGAGATGAATGTGACCCATTCTGCCATAAGCCAGCAAATCAAAATTCTGGAGGCGCTGGTTGGCGTAAAGCTGTTTATCCGTCACGGGCGCGGGGTGCAGATTAACGAAGAGGGGCGGCTCTATGCCTTACAGATACGCGAGGCGTTAAATCACATTTCCGATGCCACCCGGCTGGTGAAGGTTAAGCCACGCACGATGGAACTGACGCTGGCGACGGTGCCTTCTTTTGGCAATCACTGGTTAATGCCGCGCCTGATGCGCTTTCGCGAGAAATATCCGCTGATTTCGTTACGTTTACAGGTCAGTCTGACGGTTACCAGTCTGCAACAGGAAGGCATTGATATTGCGATCCGTATGGGGCAGGGCGACTGGGATGGCATGAACAGCCGCTTTCTTTTTTCTGATGAACTGATTGTCGTTGCGGCACCTGGTTACAACAAGGGCAACTTACCCGCCACGCCGGAAGAGGTGGCGAAGAGTAACATTATCTTTTCGACGGAGTCGTGGAAAGAGTGGTGCCGGAATGCAGGACTGGAAAAAGAGATTGTGCCTGCGGGGCTGCGCATCAACGATTCAAACCTGGTCCTTGAAGCCGTACGTCTGGGGAACGGCCTGGCGCTGGAGCGCCGCTCTCTGGTCAGTGACGCTATCGCTCGGGGCGAACTGGTACAGATAACCTCATTTACCGCGCCGTATCCCTGGCACTACTGGCTGGTGACCTCTGCGCAGACTGAGAAAGCGCGGGAAATCTCGCTTTTCATCGCCTGGCTTGATGAAGAGATAGCCCTGTGGCGCGAGCAGACGCAGTGAGGAGCAGATTCGCCAGGCGACGGAGAATCCGCTATTATCCGTTCTCACTTTTTCGCCGGGCAGCCTGATGTCTGAGATTATCGATACCTTTATTGCCCCGCCGTGCCATGACGAGATTGAAGTCGTCTGGCAGGATGAACATCTGCTACTCATCAATAAACCCGCCGGGCTGCTCAGCCTCTCCGGGAAAAACCCGCAAAACCTCGACTCTGTGCATCACCGGCTGGTCAATATATTCCCCGGCTGCACCCTGGTTCATCGCCTGGATTTTGGCACCTCCGGGCTGATGGTGGTGGCGCGCAACAAGGCGGTCAATGCAGCGCTCTGCCAGCAGTTCAGCGAGCGCACGGTAAACAAAGTCTACACCGCGTTGCTCTGTGGGCATCTGGCTGACGACGCCGGGGTTATCGACGCGCCGATTGCTAAAGATCCGGCGCTGTTTCCGATGATGTCGATTTGCGCTGTTCACGGCAAACCCGCACGCTCCCGCTACCGGGTCGTGGAACGTTTTTATCAGCAAGGGGAAGAGGGGACGTTACTGCCACTGACACGGGTCATACTCACACCGGAGACCGGACGCACCCATCAGTTGCGCATTCGCTGCCAGCACCTGGGCCATCCGATTCTGGGCTGCGATCTGTATGGCGGTCTGACGCGGGCTGGCACGGCGCGAACACCGCGACTTATGCTGCACGCCAGTGAACTGCATTTTGTACATCCGATCAGCGCACAACCGATCAACGCCCGCCACGCCAGTCCGTTCTGATCAGAAAACATCCGGAAGATGCGGCGGGAAGAGATGAAGGGAAGGGTAATCAGCCGTCGCTGATTACCACATCAAATCGTCAGGTATTTTGAAATCGGCGTACGGATCGTCTTCGTCCTGTACTTCCTCGCTCAGCGCGCTGTTTAACACAATGTAGCTCTCATCGCGCTGGGCAATTTTATCGGCGACAATGGCAGGGATTATTGCGTATTCGCTGTCGCCGTTGCTGTTGGTCACCAGACGTGCAATGGCGAGACGGCCATTGATCAGTTGTGTCTGCGTTGCCTTATCCACCACGACCTTTTTAATGAGGTTATTGTCGGTGAAGTTAAAATCGATATTGCCTTTGGCAATCACGATCCGGTTCATCTCAATAAGCTGCTTCACCTGCGCTTTATACTCCTTCGATAAAGCCGCCTGTTTTTGTTGCTCGCTCAGTTGTTTATCGCGCTCAAGCTGCGCCTTTTTATTCTCTTCTACCGCCTCTCTTGCCTCACGAGCCTGAACGCGTGATTTCTTCGCCGTTCTCTGGACTTTGGCCATTTTCTTGCTGGTTACTAAACCTGCTTTCAGCATCTGCTCTTGTAAGGTGAGTTTTGTCATCGTCGTTTCTAACCTGGTAAAGAATTTGCGTGATTATAACGGTAATTGTCGGGGATGTAACAGGTGTGGCCGTGCCCGTGATGTTACGCGCCATAAACCCGACGCTGGCATAAAAGAGGAGCGTAGCGGAATCAATTGTTACATTTATGTATCATGCTACTGACTTGAAAACCCGTTACTCTCTTTTCTGGCGGACAGTAAACCCCGTATCAGACGTTCAACCCGCTGATTTTAAAATGGAAGGCATGAAGGGTCAGCGTGTAAAAAAGGGCATATATTCCCGTTTTGTGAATGCGAAACCATCGCTGGATAGCCACTTAAGAAGAGGTTTCATGTCTTTACGATCACTACAGGCACTGTGTTTAGTGAATTTTTTTATGGCGGATGTCAGGGACGGTCTTGGCCCTTTTTTAGGGATCTTCCTCACTGAACATCACTGGCAAACCGACAGTATTGGCTGGATGATGACGCTTGGTGGTCTGGCAGGGCTGCTTGCCACGATGCCCTCCGGGCTGGTTGCTGATGCGTCACGGCATAAGCGGGCAATTCTTATTACCTGCGGTCTGCTCATCACCGCCGCGACGCTGCTGCTATGGGTATTCCCGACGCTCTATATCGTCGGCTTTTCTCAGCTTGTTACGGGCGTGTCTGCGGCGTTTATTGCCCCTCTGCTTACCGGCATCACGCTTGGGTTAACCGGCTCATCCGGCTTTAACCATCAAATGGGCCGGAACGAGGCGTTTAACCACGGCGGAAATATGAGCGCCGCAATACTGGCGGGTGTACTGGTCCTGTATTTTGGCACAGATGCCGTGTTCATTTTGATGACCGGTATGGCGATTTGCGCCACGATGGCGGTGTTTGCTATTCGCCATGATGATATCGATAACCGCGTCGCTCGTGGATTGAGTGGCAGCGCGGATCCTGCTGCGCTTCCCAGGCTGTCCGTCATTATCACGCACCCTGCGGTTATCACTATCGGGGTCACGCTGCTGCTTTTTCATCTGGCTAACGCCGCGCTGCTGCCGATGCTCAGTATGCGTGTGGCATCGGCGCCGGGCGGGGAAATTAGCGCGGGCGTATATGCGGCGGCGACGGTTGTCATCTCCCAACTGGTGATGATCCCCGTGGCCTTATTCGCGGCGGCCAGAGCGGAAAAATATGGTTACCCGCTACTGATTGCGGCGGCATTAATAGTGTTGCCGCTGCGCGCAGCGCTGGCCTGCACCTCAGCCGACCCGCTCTTTATGATACCGGTGCAGATTATGGATGGCGTGGCGGCAGGCCTTCTGGGTGTGGCGGTTCCGGGTTACATCGTCAAGTTGCTGGAAGGCAGCGGGCATACCAATGCCGGGCAGAGCTTTGTGATGCTGTTGCAAGGGGCCGGTGCGGCATTCAGTCCGGGCCTTGCGGGTACCATTGCGGCAAAATACTCCTACAGTGTCGCCTTCGCCGTGCTGGGGGCTATCGCATTACTGGCGCTCCTTATCTGGAGCCTGCGCCGCTTTTTTTATGGTACCCGGGAAGAGCGGCGCTCTTATTGAGGCGGCGTGGAATGGAAAAACGGAATCAACAGGGGAGTGAAATGATTTTTACGACTATGCCAGGGCTTATTATCCGGCGTTTTCACCGCAAAGACGCGGCGGCGTTTTTTGCTTATATGGCATCGCCACGGGTGCCCTGTTTTTATGATGAGAAAGTTAACACCCTGGCAGAAGCCGAAGAAGAAGTGGCTAAACGCGCCAGCGATGAGACCCAGTTCGCGGTATGTCTTAAAGAAAGTGACACGCTTGTTGGTCATCTTTTTGCTGATAACAGCACAGAACACGATCCGCATACCTGGAGCGTAGGCTGGCACTTCAACCCCCGGTATGAAGGGCAGGGATTTGCTACTGCCTCCGTCAGCGCGTTGTTCACGTATCTGTTTACGCAGAAAGCAGCCCGGCGTCTCTATGCCTATGTAGAAGACTATAACCTGCCGTCGCAAAAACTCTGCGCTCGTCTGCATATGCGACAGGAAGGCTGCTTTAAGGAATTTGTCTCGTTTACAGACGAAGAGGGCGAAGAGAGATATGACTCGACGTTTGTCTACGCGCTGCTTAAAAAAGAGTGGCAAGCGAGGGACTGAGGGCGGCGACGGCATTGGGATGTGTTAATGCTTCGGGCGTAGCGCTGTTCGCTTTTCTTCGCGATACGATAAACAAAATAGTAAAACAATCCGGTAAACGCGATATGTATTACCGGATTGTGTTGTCATTTGCTACGAATAACAGTAGTTATTAAGCTATTCAGGCGACCTTAAATACACTGACCAGATCTTTCAGCACTCGGGCCTGCTCATTAAGCATTTCTGATGCCGCTACAGACTCTTCAACCAGTGCCGCGTTTTGTTGAGTCGTGGTATCAATCTGACCGATCGCGATATTAATCTGATGCACCCCCTCGCTTTGTTCCTGGCTCGCCTGTTCGATCTCTTTAAGAATATTCGAAACGCTATTCACGTTTTGAACAAGACCATCCATTTTTCCGCTCACCTGGCGCACCATGTCCAGACCGCGGGAACTTTGCTGCATGGAATTTTCAATCAACGAGCGAATATCTTTTGACGAATTTGCTGTTTTTTGCGCGAGAACGCGAACTTCCTGGGCAACGACCGCAAACCCTTTTCCATGTTCACCTGCACGGGCGGCTTCAACCGCTGCATTAAGCGCCAGTATATTTGTCTGGAAAGCAATAGAGTCGATAAGACTAATGATGTCAGACATTTTGTCCGCAGAGTTGGTGATATTGTGGATCTCATGCGTCAAAGAGGACATCAACTTTTCATTATCTTTGGCGGTGACGCTGGCGTTTTCCGAGAGGAGAGATGCATTAGCCGTATTACTCCCGGTATTTTTCACCGTTACGGATATTTGTTCCATCGATGCGGCGGTTTGTTCAACCGAACTGGCTTGCTCCTCCGTTCTCGCCGACAAATCACGGGTGCCGGCCATGATTTGAGAGGCGCCCGTCGCGATATTTTCCGCACCACTGCGAATTTCGGTCACTATTTTCCTTAATTCTTGCTGCATATGGGCAATGGCTCCTGTCAGTATTCCCGTTTCATCCTTAGAAGTAATAATGATATCGGTACCGAGATCGCCTGCTGCAATACGAGTTGCCGCACTGACGGCATGATTGATAGGGCGCACAATGGCACGTGAAATCAGCATCGCCATGATGATCCCGAGGGCTAAACAGATCATTGAAACAACGATCATTGTCGCTTTGCTCAATGCATAGTCACCAAGAAAATCAGAATAGGATGTCTGCATTTCATTACGCTGCAGATCGATAAATTCCGTTATTTTCCCCAGGTATTGGCTTTCATACGCACGGGTATGAGTGGTGTACTCACTGATAGCAGCATCAGGATCGGTTTGTAGGTTTTTTATGACTAAAGCGCGTGACTGAATGTAAGCAGAACGCAGTTCGGATATTTTATTCAATAATAATTGTGAGGGTTCATCATCTGCTTTTTCCCTTAGCTGTTCATATAGAGCGGTTACTTGTTTGCTTTTAGCATTCAGCTCCTGCAAAAGCTGCTCTTTTTTCTCCGGTTGTGGCTCGACAATGGCATCGAGTAATAATAATGTCGCACCATTAACTTCTCTGATAACATTATTGCCAAGCGCGGTTGTTGGATAATCTTCCGTTACGATTTTGGATATTTTATCTTTGGCTTCATTAAGCCTGAAAAGAGAATTTGCAGAAATAAAGACCATCAAAAGTAATATAACGCCAAATGCCAGCAATATTTTGTTTTTGATACTTAAACCTTGTGTTTGACTGTTGAGCTTAACTTTTTTCATTTTTCTTTCCTTGTTAAATTTGAAGTTATGCCCTTCTGCTCCTGCAGAGGGCATGTAATACACATCGGCATAAAGCCAATTATGCTTAGCAATTGATCGTTAAAAACTAAAAAAAATACATTATTGATAGTTTACGGCTATTGGAATTAATTCGATTGATCGATGGAATGTTGCATAAATTTAATGCAACAAATTTCTTGAACGATTTTTGCTATTATTCGCAATCTGTGTTGAAAAGGAGGAAGTTAGCTTTTAACCGCCGAATTGATAAGGGAATTTAAAAATTGATGAGCATAGTAACGAGAGGGTATCTGACGAAAGGCATAAAGGGATAACGAGCAGGACATAAGCAATTCTTGATTATCGCAGTCGATCTGATAGCGCATTGCACCTCTGTTTCGTGCTTTTTCCTCTCTTTTCTAAAATTACCTTATAAAACGCTTTCGTCAGGCGCAGCGGCCAAAGCCACCATTTCCCGCCACGCTTATTCATGATTATCAGCAAGAGGCTCCGAAAAATAACAAGAACTCATAGAATGGCATCGACCTTGCGTGAAGATAACCTCATTGCTAATCACTGTTCATTTTAATTTTCAATGTAAGATTCAAAAACAAGTGGTGAACTTAATAATAAACGCATGCGATCCCATGTAATATTTTATAATTGAAAAACAGCCAGTTTCAGCATGGAGCCTGAGAGGTAAAAATGAATGATTTTTCTTCCTGCCTTTCATTAGGCATTTCTTTTTAAAAAGGGAAAATGGAACGGTCTGGTATACATGACGCTAATGAGTCCGACAGCGATTGTTGACCGCTACATTATGTTTCTCGTTGCTAAGTTCGGCTTTGAATTCAGGGCTGAGAATAAAAAGGCGTTGTGTCATTCAGGATGTTTTATGGCAATCCTGTTTGGAGGGAATACTGTTACTGTTGTGTCAGATGACACATATATGAATTGCAGCAGGCCGATATTATCGCCCCATGTGGACGATAAGCGAGAAGGGGACAGATACGACAAGCTGTCACCTTCCCGAAACGAAGAGAGGGGGCGCTATTCGTTGCCCCATTGGTTGAGGAAGTTCGCGATGTCATCGATACGCTCTTCATGAATGCCTGCTTCGCCGGCCATCTCTTGCTGCGCTTCTTCGCTGATCTCTTCGTTGTTCATTAAGCGGGTAATCAGTAACTGGAAATAGTGTGCCAGGGGATCGCGTTCTGACTCGCTCACCGGCTTCTCGCTTTCCGTCGAATACTCATCCACTATGTCATAAAATTTAAGCGGTATTTCGTTGTTCATAGTCGTTCCCTAAGGCCTGAGCCAGTTGATGCTGCCGATGTGGCTTAGATAATAGCAGTCTTATTTTTCCACCCGAGCGAAAATTGCCGGATTACCCCGGCGATATCTAAAGGGGCACTACGTCGTGCCGTGCCAACTGGCGACGGATGGGACGCCAGTCGGCACAGGGTGAGCCTGATGATGTCAGACCTTGAGCATTTTTACCGTGGCTTCGACGTCAATTTCATCTTCCGAAAAGATTAACGTCGTGCCCTGGAAGGTGGTGATCGCCAGTTTTTTTACCGAGCGCATTTCGCCAGGTTTCGCGGCGGATTTTGGCTTGATGTTGTTCATCAAAAGCCCTACCGACAGCACCGCATTCTCTTTATCGATGCCGGTTTCCACAGGCACCTCTTCGCTGAATACCACGAAAGACTTGATCGAAGCGAGTTTCAGACGCTCGCCTGCGATATAAATGTATTTGCTTTCCGGGATCACTTTAACCGCATAGGCGGACAACCCCTTGTTGTTGGTGGTCGGTTCGAAGGTCACTGCTGCATCTTTCTTGATCAGATCAGGGTTGGCGACCTTAATCACATGAAAATACCGGTTTTCGCCGTTTTCATCTTTGATAAATCCAAAACCTTTATCTTTAAACCATGTTGTGATTGTTCCGTTCATCGCCCTTACCGCCTGATTAATCGTTTATCTACTCAATTTTTGCAGCGCGCAGTGTAAAGCACAATGTCCGTGCAGACTACGTCTTTGGGTTAAGTGTGAGTGATAAAGGTGGGGGAGGAAAGGTGGAACGATGTGCGTGCTTCTGTAAACAGAACCCCGGCTCCGGCAGAGAAGCCAGCGGTGACCACGTGTGCTGGCAGATATTTGTTGCAGCATAAGGGGTGGCAAGCGGTTTACCTGTACAGATATCGGGCGACGCGCTAAGGCTCATGAGTTTGCACGATCTTCCATCAGCCCCTCCACGCCCTTCGTTTTTCACGGATAACCTTAAAGAGAAGGTTGCTTCTGCTGATGTTTAACGGACTTGAGGCCAATAAGAAAATCATCTTCACGGGTAGCCAACGGAATTTCTTCTTCATCAAAACGGGATGCACGTTGAGCCTGCGTATTGACCTCGGTTTTCCGGATGCGCCACCGGGAACAGGCTGAACTTCGTGGCTTCGCAATGTGAATTCTTGCTTTCCATCCAGAAGAGAGATTAATTCAGTCGTGGTGGCTGGTTGCTCCGTCATCTGAGACGATATCAACTGTGTAACCCGGCGCTGCGGTAAAGAATATTGCGGCTGACATAGTGGCTATATTCTTTAACTTTATTGCGAACCCCTTATATTGTTATTACTTTTTTGAAAATGCAGGCGTAATAACGTGGAGCCTGAGTAATGACTCAGCAAGATGGGATAATCATCTTCCACTCTGGCATTTATAGTGTTTTTTATGCCTGATAACCCAGGCAAAAAGCCACACAAATTACAGGTGAGAGAGTAAAGGGTGGGTCCCTTTTTCATGCGCAATGAAAAATAAAAAAAACAAAATGCGAATTATCCTATTGCACATAAAACAGGTGAAGATAATAAGAGTGCTTATAGGTTAGTTATTGTTTTGTATAACAAATAAATAGTTTTGTGGTTGAACTACCCATGGTCTTTTCTCAACAAAGCCATTCGCACCCCGATATTTTCCTGCTTCATCTTTGACGTTTTAATTTAATACGGCCGCGTTTTGCCTGTCTCAAACGGAAATTACTGCGGAAAGTAGCCTCCTGTTTCTATAACTAACTAAGGTAGGTTTACAATCACAATGCACCATTTGTAAAATAGTGTAAGCTTAGTGAGAGGGCACTTTCCCTTTAACTTGTACCGTAAACTCCTTCGGGAGAATCCCGCGAAAGTAGTTTTTCCCATTACACACATTGGATGAGTTAATAACGTTGAAAAGCATAACGGAATTGAAAATGGGTTATACAAAGGTAATTGTTTGGCTTCTGTTAACCCTGTTTCTCATACCAGCAATCACCTTAGTTTTTGCTGAATACGGGAGCAAATCACTCAATCAGGAATACACACAATTCTTTATTGAGGATGCACAAAAACAACATCAGGATGCGGATAAACTCGCCGGGTTCCTGCAACAAAATCCGCCTTCAAGCGTCTGCGGTCCGGTTGCTGCTGAGCTGTTGAACTATAAAAAAGCAGTCTGTGCACCGGGTTCTGAACTCTGGCAGTTCTACATGATGGACAAAGTTGCACTCTGGACGTTGATTGCCGGCGGCGTTGTGCTGCTGATGATTGTGTTATTCAGCGCGCTGGCCTTCAGTAATCGCCGCAGTCAGCTGTTAAGCCTGACGCTGGCCCGCCCGTTCCTGATGTTAGCGGGGTCACTTGAAGTGATTGTTCAGGGGGTAATGCTGGTCTGGCTCTCTTTCTGGGGAACCGCCTTCTTCACGCAAACCTACTATCCAAAACTGGTGATATTGGTGGGGTTGATGGTGTTAGCCGGTATCTACTACATCATCAAAGGCATCTTCAGAAAGCTTCCGCCGGAGGAGAATATCGAAGGCGAAGTGGTAAGCCGCGAAGCCGCCCCACAACTCTGGTCAAGAATTGATGCGCTGGCTGCCAGGGTAGGAACAACTCCGCCGGATCATGTTATTGCCGGTATCGATACCAATTTCTATGTAACAGAGGCACCGCTGCGCGTGAATGACCATCTGTTAACAGGCCGTAAACTCTATGTCAGTATTCCGCTGTTGCGCCAATTGACTCTCGCACAGGCAGATGGCGTCATGGTGCATGAGCTGACTCACCTGCATGAAGGCGACACGGCGTCTGGCGCTTTACTGGGGCCGAAACTACACCGCTTCGATCTCTATACCGCGCTGATGAGTGAAAATGTGGCCACGCTCATTGTCTACTATCCCCTTTATTTGTATCGCATGCTGTTTGAGCTGGCATGGCGGCGCAACAGCCGTGAACGTGAGTTCGTGGCCGATCGCAATGCCTCTGCGCTCATTTCACCTGCCGCGATCATCGAATCCCTGATCAAGGTTTCAGCCTATGCAAGTTATCGCTATGAGGTTGAGAAAAATCTCTTTGCCAACAACGCGCTGCATGAGAGTGAACTCGGGATCCGTAAAGCTATCGCCGCGGGTTTGCCTGCGCATGTGAATTCTCCTGGTTTTATCAGTGCCATGCGTGAACAGAATGTGCCGCATCCCTTTGATTCACACCCACCCCTGACAGAGAGAATGCGTAACGTTGGTTTTTCCGTTGAAGAAACCGCCTATGCCTCGGTGGCAGCAGAGCTCCCTACGGAGAGTTGGGTCGATTTAATACCCGTTGCCGACAACATCGAACAGCAGCTTTGGCAGAAATATGAGCGTGATTTCTCTTCTACCCATGAAGAGAGTCTGGCCTGGCGCTATCAGCCCACGGGAGAAGCAGAGACCGCGCTGGTTCTTAAGTATTTCCCTAATGTTCCCTTTACGCTGAAAGATGGTTCGCAGGTCGAAATCACCTGGCAGGGAATTGTGGTGCCGAAAACGGCTGAACTGCTGGACTGGGACAACGTTAAGAATATCAACGTTCTCAGAAACTTTGGCCGGGATACTTTACATGTACAACATGTGCAGCCGAACGCCCACGGTAAAAAACGCAGCAAAATTCCTCTGCCGGGCCTCAAGAAAGAGATTGACAGGTTCAAGGAGGTGCTCGCCTGGTACTGGCATCGACATCAAACGGTACGCTCGCTACTGCAACAGCCCGGTACGGTGACTCAGCAGGACGCGTAACAGGCGGCTCAACCCTGCAGAGAAGGGTTGGGTTGCAATTAATAAGCGGGGGAGTGCGTGCGCTACCCCCGATGATTAACAGTGAATGAAGTTAACCACGTCCGCTGCTGACCGGGCGCTCAACGTCACCTGATTCAGCCCCCGGCATTCAGATCTTCGCGAGTTGGGCCGCGAAAATAGATGCTACTGATATGGCAACTACGCGGTTGAGTCAGCACAAAACGAATCGTTTCCCAGATCGATCGTCCATTCAGCAGACGCTCCCCCATTCTGGATTGACTCTCGACAAAGCTATCTAACCCTGTAAGTTCGAAATCCGGCGGGTACAACCCGGTAACACGTATATTTTCTTCGGACAACTGCTGTGTCAGTTTAGTGGTAAATCCACTAAGCCCGTGTTTGCTCGCAAAAAAAGCGGGGTGCGCAATTGAATCCGTAAAATTCGGGACCCCGCATGAAGATATCATTGAGACGATATCAGCACTGTCTGAACGTCTTAACCCGGGCAGCAGAGCCTGAGTCAGCAGGATCGAACCTGTCAGCCCTGAACTTATGGTATTGATAATTTCTGTATCAGGCTGATCGTCTAACCTCCCTGACAACCACTGAGCAGCATTGAGGATGAGAATGTCGATGGGCTTATCTGAAAGTAAGAGCTGTGAAGAAAACTGAGAAACAGATTCAGGCCGGGTTAAATCGCAGAGAAACCCTTTTGCAATGCCGTTTTCAGCGGTGATGATGTCGCAGGTTTTTTGAATATCATCAGCCCGCCGCGCGCAAAAATCCACCTCAACGCCTTCTCGTGCCAGCCACACGCACAGCGCCTGACCAAATCCTCCGCCTCCACCGGTAATAACCGCTCTTTTTCCTCTCAACATCTTCATGCATCCTTTTTCTTAATGACTATGGGGGAATCCAGATATACATGAGGAGCGGGTGTGACATCTTTCCGTGAGTGCCATTTTTACATGAGGAGTATGAATACGCTGCACTGCAAACTGTTTTAGAGTGTGCCAGGAACAGACCCTTTCCGCGTCTGGCGCTGACCAGTTCAGCGGCGGTAACGGACGCAAACGCGGCGACGCGTAATGATTATGTTGAAGATGTCCGTTCCTGTATAACGAGCGTATAACATATTTAGCGTATGTTTTGGTACGGTCAGGCTTCTGCTCCAACTGACGATGCCGCAAATTTTGGCGATTCCGGTAACACCCCAACAGGAAGTTTTACTATGCATGCAGATAAAAAATTTCGTTTATATCGCCCCCTGAAAGGGATTACGCATACTTTCGGTGACGAGTGGTTTGCGTTGAAAGCAGAAGCCTTTGCACGTTTTTTCGGTACGCCGACCTTTCTGATTGGACAGACTATTGCGGTGATCGTGTGGATTGCGCTGAACGTTGCAGGTGTCGTGAAGTTTGATCCCTATCCCTTTATTTTACTCAATCTGGCGTTCAGTATTCAGGCGGCTTATGCAGCGCCGTTGATTTTGTTGGCACAAACCCGACAGGCTGAGCGCGATCAGGCGCATGCACTTGCGGATGCACAACACCGTGAAGATCTGGATGACGCAATGACCAGGCGTCAGTTATTAGCTGAGGAGCACTCGGCACAACTACTGGAATTACTGAAACAAAATACTCAACTGACTGAGCTGACCCGGCAAATGGCCGAGCGTATCGAAACACTCACCCTGCAACTTGCGAAACGTGAGTTTCAGGGACCACAGCCGTAAATTGCAGGTAGCGGCGAGTTTATGCCAACTGATCTGCTGACAGGCGATGAGCAGTCATCGCAGTTATCCGATCATGGCTTTGAATGGAACGAAATCACCCGAAAAGCGGGTGCTTAAGCCGACAGCTCAGTGAGCCTGGAATGAACATACCCAGTTGCAGCATCAACGCGTAATATCAAAACAAAAATGTGCTTAAACCGGAAAACATCCCTTAGCCTGAGGGATGGTATTTCCAATGACATCTCAGGAGCCTAATTTGCACGTTGAAACATCCCGATTATCCCTTCGCCCCGTACTGGCAACAGACGTCGCCGATCTGTACAGGATTTATGGCGATCCCGCGACGAACACGTTTAACCCCGCCGGGCCATATCCGGACATTGACTACGCCAAAACGGTGCTTATTCGCTGGCTCGACCTCTGGCAAACTCACGGGTTTGGAAACTGGGCAATATCACTGCTCGATAGTCCTGAAACAGTCATTGGTTTTGGTGGGCTGAGCATTCGTAGTTATGAAGACATTATGATTAATAACCTTGGATATCGATTCTCTACCGAGGCATGGGGAAAAGGGCTGGCCACAGAATTTGCGACATGTGCGCTGAAATATGGATTTGAAAATATCGAATTTAGCGAGATTTCCGCTGTTGTACGAGAAAACCATCTGGCATCGCGTAAGGTGCTCATGAAAACGGGGCTACGCTATATCAAGGAAATTCATGATGTTAAAGATGCGCCGCCGAGTCTTCTGTATTCGCTCACCGTGGATGAATGGCTGAGAAATTCAAAATAAAGCTGGCTGCATTAATGGTCACTCTGTGCGTGACGCAGTCACCTGAGGAGTGCCCTTCGGCAACATTTCCCGAAGGGCTGCCCCAGTTCCGGTCGCCATTCGACTACGCTGGTGGGCGCATATCTACTGGCATACGCTTGTAGGTAAACAAGCTGCCAGGTATTTCACCGCTTTTTTTTAAGCCAGTCCCGCTCCCGCAAAAGGTTTGCAGACATAGACGGTCTCTTTAATCCCGGTTCTGGCTTCGTACTGTGCCGCAACGGCCTCTTTCACCGCAGGCACCAGCGCTTCCGGCACCAGCGCGACCACGCAGCCGCCGAATCCGCCGCCCGTCATACGCACGCCGCCTTTCTCGCCAATGGTGGCTTTCACAATCTCCACCAGCGTGTCGATTTGCGGCACGGTGATTTCGAAATCGTCACGCATGGAGGCATGCGACTCCGCCATCAGCACCCCCATACGCTGCAGATCGCCTTTTGCCAGCGCGTCTGCGGCCTCCACGGTACGGGCATTTTCGGTCAGCACGTGGCGAACACGTCGGGCCACCACCGGGTCCAGTTCGTGCGCGACGGCGCTGAATTGATCGATAT
>NZ_JBCIVJ010000033.1:0-35864 GCF_039409775.1 Phytobacter palmae
TCCTGGAAATGTGGCAAAACAGAGTAACCGTACATTTTTCATGTCAAAGGAAAAACATGGACAGTGGCCTGGCGGGAAAGAAGAAGACGTCACCCGACTCGTAATGAACTACATGCCCAGGAAGTCGACCATTATTGATCGCGTTGTTCCAGCCCGCTTGTTATTAAAGCAGCGTCGCAAACTCATTCAGGAGAAGCAGAAAAGGCTTATTGTCAGGCTGGATAACTGCACAGAGTAAACAGAGTAAAGAGAAGAGAACCGACAGCTGATATTTCTTAAAACGCTATTTCGCACGGTGAGTTTTACAATTTATCGAGCAAAACGTATCTTTTGACACAACCGGCTGTCCTTAACAAACGATACGGTTTGGTTTTGAATTCGCGACTAAGCGCACAAATCTTTCCTGTTCTGTTTCGAATATAAGCAAGACGTAACGGCCAATTACCAGGCATAATGGTCATCAACGGTAAAAGGCCTGTAGCAAAAGGGGTTTTCTAAGATGACGCCCCATAAAACTGATCAGGTTGATGGAAGTGGTTATCCTTTTTACTGAGCATCGGAATACTCAATGTAGAAAAAAAGAGTAATGACACTAAAAGACAGACATTTCTTTTCATAATTTGCTATATATTATTTTGCATACACGGTATATACATTGTGTCCACCTGAGAAACAAAAGTGATACTCTGGTTTGGTTTCCAGGAACTATTCGCAAAGAAGCAATTCGAAACACCACCAAATTCAAGTAAAAGGATCTGCAAATGTCAGAAGCACTGAAAGCCTTAAACAACATTCGTACATTACGTGCTCAGACGCGTGAAGTTAGCCTGGAATATCTTGAAGATATTCTCGAAAAATTCACAGTAATCGTTGAAGAACGCCGCGAAGAAGAAGCCTCTCAGCGTAAGGAACTCGAGGATAAACAGGCAAAACTCGAAGCCTTTCGTGTGAAACTTCTTGAAGAAGGCATTGATCCGGCAGAGCTCATCTCTTCCTTAAAAGGACAGACTACAAAAACAAAATCCTCTCGTGAGCCTCGCCCGGCAAAATACAAATATATCGACGAAGACGGCAGCGAAAAAACCTGGACGGGTCAGGGTCGCACGCCAAAAGCGATTACCTCTGCGCTTGAGAAAGGGAAAAAACTGGAAGATTTCGCAATCTGATATCCAGCTATGGGGGAGGCACGCTCCCCCTCAACGCTATGAAAGTGTTTATATGGCGTAACCTGACACTCATGCCTGTAGCGCAAGATGATTAACCATTACTCACGGAATAATCTTAAACAGGATGCCGTGAATTCCCCTTCTTACATGCATTTTCTCGTTGCTTTACTTGCAACTGCCCATATGCCATATATTTCTCCCTGTAGCGGCAGGTCCATTTAGTGCATACAGGCTTCTCCAGGCCAATAAAAAAACAGTAGCTTCCCATTATTAACAGCAGGCCTGGCAAACAGATGATCGAGTTACCCGGAACAATAACATCGTGGTCGGCCACCGAAGCCCGGAACGTTAAGATTAATCGCTGATGCATTATACTTTTAATACGTCACGGTTCGTTTTCAATTCGATACTGGCACCGGCTCGTTAAATAATCAGGGATCAGGCCGGGTAAAACGGCGGGCTGCCATAAACGTGTACCCTGGTTATCGATACCGCATCGTGAAATAGCCCGGTAATTAAATCTCTTTTCCACACGCGTCAGTTTTTTTTATTCCCGGCGAAACTTTCCCACGACATCCAGCGAACTGTCTGTGAATGTCAAATACTCTAATCCCATGGAGCGCAACATGACCCCGATGAAAAAACTCTTTTTGAGCCTTACCTCTGCCGTACTGCTTAGCGTCTCAATTCCGATGTTCAATGCCCAGGCCGCCCTGCCCACCGGTGCGCAGGCCCCCGATTTTCAACTACAGGGTGCACTGGCAGGCAAGCCTCTGACATTTTCCCTGAAACAAACCCTGCAAAAAGGCCCGGTCGTGCTCTACTTCTTCCCGGCGGCATTCAGTAAAGGCTGCACCATCGAAGCCCACGCCTTTGCCGAAGCCACAGATGATTTCAAGAAACTGGGCGCAACTGTTATCGGCGTGACCGCAGGTAATGTGGACCAGGTAGATGAGTTTTCTAAACTGGAATGCCGCGATAAGTTCACCGTCACCGCAGACCCGGGCGCGAAAGTAGCAGCTGAATACCAGACGCTGATGCAGATGAACGGCAAAACCCTTTCTGATCGCACTTCGTTTGTTATCGCACCGGACGGCAAAATCCTGCTGAGCTACACTGACAGAAACCCTGAAACCCATATTCAGAAAACAATGGAAGCGGTGAAACAGTACGCGGATTCGCACTCGTAAGAGGATGACGTCAACTACCCCATTAGCCGCCAGGGAATCACTATGTTAACTGCAATGCTGGCCGCCTTCGCAGGCGGCATTATCCTTAATTTTATGCCCTGCGTTTTCCCGATAATCTCGCTTAAGGCGCTGGGGTTGGTTCGCCATTCGCACAGTACGGCGCAGACCCGTAAAGAAGGGTTTGGCTTCTTACTCGGCACGATTGTCACAATGCTGATACTGGCCGCTGTTTTGCTTGCCCTGCGCGCGGGCGGTACTGCCGTCGGTTGGGGGTTTCAACTTCAGTCGCCGCTGGTGATTGCTTTCCTCGCTCTGGTTATCCTGGGAGCCGCCCTGAATTTACTTGGCGTATTTGAAGTGGGCCTGTCGATGCAGCGCGCCGGAGAAATATCCGTTGAGCGCGGCGCATTTGTCCGGGCTGCACTGACCGGGGCGCTGTCGATCATTGTGGCTACCCCCTGTGCGGCCCCGTTTATGGCAGGTGCGATTGGTTATGCTCTGGTGCAACCACCTGCCGTGGCGCTGGTTATCTTCTTTGCCCTCGCACTCGGTTTCGCGGCGCCGTTTACTCTTATCTCTCTCTTTCCGGCTCTGGGGAAATCGCTGCCGCGACCCGGCGCCTGGATGAATACGCTAAAACGCGGTCTGGCGTTTCCGATGTTTGGCGCTTTCGGCTGGCTGGTCTGGGTACTGGCTCAACAGGCAGGCACCACCGCGCTTGCCGCGATTCTGGCCGCCGCCGTAGTACTGAGTTTCGCCGCCTGGCTCTATGGCATGGCGCAGCAGCGGCGTTTTGCCGGAAAGCGGCATCTCGCGCTGTTTGCGGTCACCGCGGTGCTGGCTCTGGCGGCGATTGTTCCGCTGCCATCGGTTATCAACAACGGCGCGCCTGTTCAGACAGCGGCACATATCGAAGAGGTAAAATGGTCCCCGCAAAATGTGGCGGATAATCGTGGCCATGGTAAAGCGATTTTCGTCAATTTTACTGCATCCTGGTGTATCACTTGTCAGGTTAACGAGAAGACGTCTTTGTCTACGCAAGCCGTGAAAGAGGCGCTGGCACGCACGGGCACGCTCTATATGGTGGCTGACTCGACCAAATTTAACGCCGATATTGATGACGCAATGAACGCTCTGGGTCAGGGCAGTCTGCCGCTGTATGTGGTCTACCCCGCAGATGGCAGCGAACCGAAAATTTTGCCACAGGTGCTCACCCCGTCGATTGTGGTCAACGCCCTCACGCAGGCCAGCGGTAAAAAGACATGAAGCCGTAACTAAGGCGGGATATGGAAAAATATGAGGCAACGCGTGAGAAATGGCCGCAACTTATGGCGCTTGCCCAGGCAGGCGATCAGGCGGCCTACACGCAGTTGCTAAAGGCGCTGGTGCCGGTTATTCGCTCGCTGGTACGTAAGCAGATTGACGATGACATGCTGGTTGAAGATGTGATTCAGGATGTGCTGCTGAGCGTGCACAGGGTACGTCATACCTACGATCCCGCTTCGCCTTTTTTGCCGTGGCTGATGGCAATTGCCCATGCCCGCTCGGTTGATGCGCTTCGCCGTCGTGGCCGTCATCGCCAGCATGAGCAAGACGACAGCAACGCGCCAGAGTACGCAAGTGAGGAGCGTTATCTGATCTGCGGTGTTGAGCAACATCAGTCCCGGGAAGAGCTCAGTGTGCTGTTAAACCAGCTTCCTGCCCGCCAGCGGCAGATAATTGAACATGTTCATCTGCATGAAATGACCCTTTCGGAAACCGCGACACGCAACAACCTGACGGTAGCGGCCGTTAAGTCTCTGCTGCATCGCGCATTAAATAACCTTCGTCGGTTAGGAGCACATCATGGCCGATCATGATCTTTTTATTGAGCAGTTAACTCGCACACTCGAACCCGTAAAACGTCCATGGCAGCCAGGATGGCGGGTTGTGATGTGGCTCGTCATGGCATTGCCCTGTGGTGCGCTGGCCAGTTTACTGGTGCACAGGACCTTCACCGACTGGTCCCAGGCAGGGGCTGCCTGGGTTATCCTCCAGCTGTTTCTGACCTTTCTTACCGGCACGTTGGCTATCCGCAATGCCTTTCTGCTGAGCATTGCCGGGCAGAAATCCCTGAGCTGGAAATGGTTTGCCCCCCTGGTCAGTCTCTGGCTTGTTATTACATTTACCAATATGCAGTTGCATCATCGCCCGCCGGTACAAGGCAGCGAGGCAGGAACAAACTGTTATTTTTTTATGGTTGTGGTGAGCGTGCCGATGATGGCAATAGTGATTGCTTATCTGCGACGTACCCGCACGTTATTCCCCGCCCGTAGTCTGGCCGCCGCCGGGGCTGGCGTCGCCTGCATGGCGTTGACGTTGCTCGCACTTTGTCATCCAACCCATATCAGTGCGCTGGATTTTCTGATGCATATCAGCGCCACGGCAACCATCGTGCTGGGTACCATGGCTCTGGGCTATAAGTGGGTGTCGCTGCCCCGCCATTAAACGCATGTTATCCTCCTGGCTGAATAACATTCAGACAGAGAACGGCTTTGGATATCAATAGTAATGCTCACCTCTGGGTCAAATGAGTGATATATTTTCACGCATTAACCCAAGGAGACGTCATGTCGGAATTTGATTCAATCGCGCAGGAGCTTCAGCGCCAGGCCGAAGCAGAAGACAAACGGCAGCGGGAAGACGACAACGCATTGCTGGGCCGGGTACTGGAAATCTACGGACAAAAGTATGTGGCGGAGCAGTTACGCAAACTGGGTCAAAACGATTGGAGTCGCGAAAGATTAAACCGGCGGGTCAATGGCAAAAGCACGCCGGCACCACTTACCGCCGCCGAGGAAGCCTTACTGCGCAAAATGCTTCCCTCGCCGCCTGCGCACCATCCGCATTATCAATTCCGCTTTATTGACCTTTTCGCCGGTATCGGCGGCATCCGCAACGGTTTTGAAGCCATTGGCGGGCAGTGTGTCTTTACCAGCGAATGGAACAAAAATGCGGTGCGTACGTATAAAGCCAACTGGTACAACGACGAAAACACTCATCGTTTTAACCAGGATATTCGCGAAGTCACGCTGAGCGGCAAAGCGGACGTCACCGATGCGCAGGCCTATGCGCATATCGACGAACAGATCCCCGATCATGACGTCCTGCTGGCAGGTTTCCCATGCCAGCCATTCAGCTTAGCCGGGGTGAGTAAAAAGAATGCCCTCGGCCGCGCCCACGGTTTTGAATGCGAAGCGCAAGGCACGCTCTTTTTTGATGTCGCGCGAATTATCAAAGCCAAGCGACCGGCAATATTTGTGCTGGAAAACGTTAAAAACCTGAAAAGCCACGATCAGGGGAAAACCTTTACGGTGATCATGAATACCCTTGATGAACTGGGATACGACGTTGCCGACGCCGAAGCGACCGGTAAAGACGATCCGAAGATTGTGGATGGCAAACATTTTCTGCCTCAGCACCGTGAACGCATAGTACTGGTGGGTTTTCGCCGCGATTTACAGCTAAAGCAAGATTTTACCCTGCGTCATATCGACCGCTTCTATCCGCGCAGCAGGCCGACCTTTGGTGAACTCCTTGAGCCCACCGTCGATGCGAAATATGTGTTGTCGCTCAAGCTGTGGGATTACCTTTTCCATTACGCGAAGAAACACGCGGCGAAAGGCAACGGTTTTGGATTTGGGCTGGTTGATCCCACCAACACAGCCAGCGTGGCGCGAACCTTATCTGCCCGCTACCACAAAGATGGCTCAGAAATTCTGGTCGATCGCGGCTGGGATAAAGCGCTGGGTGAAAGCAACTTTAGTGATGCCGCCAACCAGCAGCGTCGCCCGCGCAGGTTAACACCGCGCGAATGCGCGCGCCTGATGGGTTTTGAAAAACCAGGCGAAAAGCCATTTCGCATTCCGGTGTCGGACACTCAGGCTTATCGCCAGTTTGGTAACTCCGTGGTGGTGCCAGTCTTCGCCGCTGTCGCCCGGCTGCTGGAGCCTTATATCTTGCGTGCCGTTACTCTCAGGAAGGAACAACCCACGCGTTGATATGTTCAAGCAGATGGGCAATATAACGAGTGAGTTTGGGTAACGGACGGCGCTGCTGGCGATAAAGCAGCCACACCTGGCGCGGCTGAGGCGCAAAGTCCGTTAACACGCGTACCAGTTTGCCGTTTGCCAGTTCATCGGTCAGTAAGATCTCCGGCTGGAGTAACAATCCCGCTCCCGCAACGGCGGCCAGGCGCAATGCCTGACCGTCATTACAGCGAAATACCGGATCACGCCGCCAGGACATGTCGCCTTCCGTTCCCGGTAGTTTCCATTCGTTATTCGCATTCCAGACCATGTGCGACAGGCAGCGATGATGCTGCAAATCATCTGGCGTATGTGGCTCACCGTGCCGCGCCAGATAGTCGGGTGAGGCACAAATTACCATGCGATAAAGACACAGTGGCTTTGCCACCACGTCATCGTTGTGTAACCCGCCAATGCGGATCGCCAGATCGAAACCTTCATCAACCAGGTCAATACGCCGGTTACTCAGGTCAAGCTCGACGCGCACCTGTGGATGCGCATTAAGAAAAGTGGCAGTCAGTGGAGCGACCACGCAGGCGCCAAACGTGGTGGAGGCACTTACCCGCAACGTACCGGCGGGTGTATCACGTAGTCGTTCAATGGAGGTATCCGCCATATGCACCTGCTCAAGCACCCGGCGAGCCTCTTCATAATAGACTCGCCCGGCATCGGTCAGACTCTGCCGCCGGGTATTACGTTCCACCAGCCTTGCGCCAAGTTGCTCCTCCAGCGCACTAATGTATTTCCCCACCATCACCGCCGACAGGGTCAATTTGCCTGCCGCATGGGTGAAACTGCCGCAATCCGCAACGGTAACGAACACTTCCATACTGCGCAGTTTATCCATATTGCTAACCCATACTTAGTAATCAATTAACGTTTAGCTCA
Organism: Phytobacter palmae; assembly: GCF_039409775.1. Classification (NCBI taxonomy): domain Bacteria; kingdom Pseudomonadati; phylum Pseudomonadota; class Gammaproteobacteria; order Enterobacterales; family Enterobacteriaceae; genus Phytobacter; species Phytobacter palmae. The sequence goes on from NZ_JBCIVJ010000033.1 coordinate 7,312, forward strand.
TTTATCTTATAAATAATTAGCGAAAGAATAGCCACTCCAGCAACGAAGGAGCATAACGATGAAAATTTTACTGATTGGCGCAAGTGGTACCGTAGGTCAGGCGGTTGAGAAGGAGCTCAGCCAGAGCGAGTATGAAATTATCCGCGCAGGGCGTACCAGCGGTGATTTCCATGTTGATATCACCTCCGATGATAGCGTGGCAGCGCTGTTTGAAAATGTGGGCAGGATCGATGCTATCGTCGCCACCACCGGCAACCTTTTCTTTGGGCCGCTGGAGAAAATGACCAGCCGGGATTTTGCGATTGGCCTGCAGGATAAATTGCTCGGCCAGGTACGTCTGGCGCTGACAGGGCAACACTATTTACGCGACGAAGGCTCGATTACGCTAACCAGCGGTATTGTCGGCCAGGAGCCCATCGCACAAGGGGTGAATGCCACGACGGTCAACGCCGCGCTGGAAGGTTTTGTGAAGGCAGCGGCGTGTGAACTGAAACGCGGACAACGTATCAATGTCGTCAGCCCAACCCTACTGAGCGAATCGCAAGAGACCTACGGCCCGTTCTTTCCGGGATTTGAGAGCGTGCCAGCCACACGGGTGGCGCTGGCTTATCGCCGCAGTATTGAAGGCGTGCAGACAGGGCGCGTCTATACAGTAGGCTATTAATCGTCCCTCATCCGTCGATGAGGGACGGCAAATCAGACATCCGTTTTCAGGCCCGCGACAAAGCTCTGCCACTGATCGTGTAATGCGTTGATATGGCCTTTCTCGATTTCAAGGATGTACGGCAACGAACGGTTTTGCTCAACCCAATTGTTAATTGATGAGAACCAGGCCTCACTGTCTGTAGTGCTGGCGGTGAGGCTCAGCATTTCGTTGCGGATCTTCTGAGAAGGGTGCGTTCCTTCCGCCAGTTGCGCCAGAGCATCCTGATGATGCTGGGCCTGCTCTCGATCCCCGAGGCTTTCCGACAGCCTGCTCGCCTGAGTGAGGACTACTTTGGTCATCTGATCGGCCTGTGAAGCCTTCTCGTCGATGAACTGAGCAATAAATGCGCCAGCCTCATTCTGGTAGTCCGTCGCCACATACTTCTGCACCACCAGATTCAACTTGGCTTGCGTTAAGGCCAGATCCATCGCATTGGTGGTGTAATCCCCGTTTTGGGTTGGGGATGTCAGGGCTTTATGCAGTGCGTCAGCCATCTCATCGGCGTTAACCGTGGCGTTCTGGAAAAAGGCCTGAAAACTGACTGCGTCGTTGGCGGTGGCGGGATCGGTATAGAAATCACTGGCAAGGCTCGGCCCCGTCGGCATACGCGCTATCGCCTGGTTACGCAGGTTGAGCACTTCGCGTGCACTCGCGTCGATCTCCTCCTGAGTCGGCGGCGTTGAGTTATCCCTCGCTTGCGCCATCGCTTCCGGCGACAGGCTGACCTCAAAGGAGTCCACAGGATCGACTTTTTTTCCCGTCAAGGCGTGTACCGTTTCCTGACGGGTGGCAGGCATAGCCCTCAAACTGGCCACCGAACTTACATCCTTAATGCTCATATCTTCTCCTTAGAATTAATGCCAAACGTATTTTTTATCGTCTCAACGGCGAAGAACTTTACGGAATTGCATAAAAAACTGGAGGAAATACAAAATTAACAATACGTTATGAAAACATAAGGGCGAAAGACATCGCCCTTCGTCTCTTAGTCACGTGACTGGACCCAGAAAGCGTGAATCAGACCGGGGAAATAGCCCAGCAACGTCAGAATAACGTTGAGAATAAAAGCCCAGCCGAAGCCTTTACCAATAAGCACGCCCAGCGGTGGAAGAATAATCGTAAAAATAATACGCCAAAAACCCATAACCTCTCCATTGCGATACAAATGCAGGTGATTGTTAAAAAAGAATTTAATTTTAAAGGTTAGTTCTTTTAAGCAACGCTGCCAGCGATGCTTTGCGCTTTTACCCTCTTTTACGCAAAACAACATTTCATCAATGGCAACCATAATCCGCCCCAACTGTACCTTGTGGGCAGTTCGCGCTAAGGTTTAATGACAAGAAATTAAGGAGGACAATATGATTACTGTAGGTGATGTAGTGCAGCCGCGTATCGGCGGACCAAAGCTAAAAGTCATTGAAGTGCATGAAGACCAAATTGTCGCCGTACCCGTGCACAATGACGCGGCAGAAAAAATTACGCTCAAAACTGCGGACGTCTCTCTTTATAAAGAAGAGGGCGATTTCGGCGTCTGCTAAGCTCTTTTTGCGGTGAGTCCCCTCACCGCCATTTTCTCTGTAAATCCCACCATCCATCAGCTTTCTTTATGCAAACAATCCGCATATATACCCAATCAGATAAACAGCATTTAACGCTGGAAAAAGCGTTTGCTTAGCATAAAAAATGCTGCCGCTTCTGTTATGAACACAGTGAAAGGATTGTTTGCTAAAAGAGGCTATTGTCATGATGAGTGATTTTGTGAATAAACTCACAAGACAATCATAAGTTAATGATATTAAAGTCTTTTACCGACCACTCCAACAAAAATAACGAAATGCGTAAAAAACAGACAAACACAGAGCAACTTATCCAGAAAAACAAAATAAATAAAAATTATTAGCTAGTTGTGAGTTTATATCCAGACATATAATCTAGCACCATCAAAATGCACCACAGCAAACTGCTGGTTTCCGTTCGGTATCAATTTATTTTATCTTTTCAAGGAGCAGTACCATGTTCTCTTCGCAGTCCCGCCTGCGTCATGCCGTGGCAGACACCTTTGCAATGGTTGTCTATTGTTCGGTAGTGAACATGCTCATTGAAATATTCCTCTCCGGAATGACCTTCGAGCAGTCACTTTCATCACGTCTGGTTGCTATCCCGGTCAACATTATTATTGCCTGGCCTTATGGTCTGTATCGTGATGCGATCATGCGTTATGCCCGTCGTATTAGCCCGAAAAGCGGGATGCGAACGCTGGCTGATGTGGTGGCCTATGTCACTTTCCAGTCGCCGGTATATGTCGCTATTTTGCTGACTGTCGGCGCCGACTGGCATCAAATTGTCGCAGCGGTGAGTTCAAATGCGGTGTTGTCAATGATGATGGGCGCACTGTACGGCTACTTCCTGGATTACTGCCGCCGTCTCTTTGGCGTGAGCTTTCAGCAGGCGAAAGCCTGAGGATAGAGTGACAGGCCTGCGCCTGTCACTGCTTATTGAAACTCGCCGAACAGGCCCGATAAAAAACGCTCAAGAGCCAGTCGGGAACTGAAACCGTGAGGAATACCGTAATGTTCCTGCGCATCCCCGCCTAAATACAACGGGAAGTTTTGATAGTGATCGCACGTCTTGATTTCCGAGGCGGGTTCCGCAAGGGACAGACTTCGTTCTTTTAGCGTGGGGTGAATGATCAGCGCTGTACGTCCCATTCGCGCCTCCCGATTAACATACACGTAATTATCCCCACGGCGATAACCATAGGTCTTCGGTGTAGCGACATCCATTTTAAATCCCACTTTCTCAAGAACGCGTGCCACCTCATCGGGTCGTAAATACATATTTTTTCCTCGTCATCTTTTTACTGCATCGCAACCTTACATTACTCAGCATTAGCAGGGCTTTCAGAAAAGTCCATAAACGAGGGCAAATGCCGTTTCGGTGATTAGCGGCACAAAATTATGGTCTAAACTGAAATTCACATCGAAAACAAAGGAGGATCCGATGTTTAACAGACCTAATCGCAGTGATGTAGATGATGGCGTTCAGGATATCCAGAATGATGTTCACAAACTGGCCGATAGCCTGGAAGATGTGCTCAAGTCTCTGGGTAGCGATGCAAAAGACGAAGCGGATACCGCACGTCGTAAAGCGCAGGCGCTGTTAAGAGAGACCCGGGCGCGTCTGCATGGTCGGACACCTGCACATCAGGCAGCCCGCGACGCGGTAAGCTGTGCAAGTACCTATGTGAAAGAGAATCCGGTCTATGCACTGGGAGCCGTCGCCGCCGTCGGGATTTTCCTGGGCGCGCTGATTTGTAACCGCCGTTAATCCCGTTAACTCTCCCCTCCCGAACCCCGGACGTGACGCACGTGCGGGGTTTTTTATTGCCTCCGGCCTGTTTTATGCATGCACGCTCACCTCCTCGTTGCGCTCATCAACCCGGAAAAACTTATCTTAATTTCCTATATGTTGTGTGGTTGAAAGTTTTATTAACTACATCTAGTATTCCTGTTAGCAACATACACACGACTGACGCGAATCCTCGCGCCGTTTTCTTATTTTAAATGGAAACACGAATCATGCGCATTACTATTTACACTCGAAATGACTGTGTACAGTGCCACGCCACAAAACGGGCAATGGAAAGCCGTGGCCTTGAGTTCGAAATGGTGAACGTCGATCTGGTACCGGAGGCTGCGGATGAACTGCGCGCAATGGGTTTTCGTCAGTTACCGGTCGTGGTTGCAGGTGAAACCCGGTGGTCTGGTCTCCGCCCGGATATGATTAACCGCCTGCACACCGCACCGCGTGTGGCCAGCGCATGAGTATCCTCGTCTACTTCTCCAGCAGCTCAGAAAACACGCAGCGTTTTATTGAGCGGCTGGGGATGCCAGCGGTGCGTATTCCACTCAATGAGCGTGAGCGTATCCGGGTAGACGTCCCCTACATTCTTGTAGTTCCCAGCTATGGCGGCGGCGGTACGGCAGGAGCCGTGCCGCGTCAGGTCATACGCTTTTTAAACGATCAGCATAACCGCGCCCTGATTCGCGGCGTGATTGCCTCCGGTAATCGCAATTTTGGCGAGGCCTACGGACGAGCGGGCGATGTGATCTCGCAGAAATGCGGCGTGCCGTACCTCTACCGTTTTGAGCTGATGGGAACCCAACAGGACATTGAAAACGTGCGTAAAGGAGTGAGCGAATTTTGGCAACGACAACCGCAGAGCGCGTGATGCAAACCGCACCGGATTACCATGCGCTGAACGCCATGCTGAACCTGTACGATAAAGCAGGCCGCATTCAGTTCGACAAAGATCACCAGGCGGTAGATGCCTTCTACGCTGGTCACGTATTGCCCAATACCGTCACGTTCACCAGTCAGAATGAACGTCTGAATTATCTGGTACAGGAAGGCTATTACGATGAAAGCGTACTGACACGTTATGATCGCGCTTTCGTGGTCGACCTTTTTGCTCATGCACATGCCAGCGGTTTCCGTTTCCAGACGTTCCTAGGCGCGTGGAAGTTCTACACCAGCTATACGCTGAAAACCTTCGACGGCAAGCGTTATCTTGAACATTTTGCAGACCGGGTGTGCATGGTGGCGCTGACCCTTGCACAGGGCGATAAGGCCCTGGCACGGCAACTCACTGATGAGATCCTCTCCGGCCGTTTCCAGCCCGCGACGCCTACCTTCCTCAACTGCGGCAAAAAACAGCGCGGCGAACTGGTCTCCTGCTTCCTTCTGCGTATTGAAGACAATATGGAGTCTATAGGCCGCGCGGTGAACTCAGCGCTACAGCTGTCCAAACGTGGCGGTGGCGTGGCTTTTTTGCTCTCTAACCTGCGCGAAGCCGGCGCGCCGATTAAGCACATTGAGAACCAGTCGTCAGGCGTCATTCCGGTGATGAAGATGCTGGAAGACGCGTTCTCATACGCCAATCAGCTTGGTGCACGTCAGGGGGCGGGGGCCGTTTATCTCAACGCTCACCATCCGGATATTCTGCGTTTCCTCGATACCAAACGGGAAAACGCCGATGAAAAAATTCGAATTAAAACGCTCTCGCTGGGCGTGGTGATCCCCGATATCACTTTCCGTCTGGCGAAAGAAAATGCCGAAATGGCCCTGTTTTCGCCCTATGACGTGGAACGGCTGTACGGAAAAGCCTTTGGCGATATTGCAGTAAGCGAGATGTATGAACAGTTGGTTGCCGATGACCGGGTACGTAAAACATACATTAATGCCCGCGATTTCTTCCAGACGCTGGCCGAAATCCAGTTCGAGTCAGGCTACCCGTACATCATGTTTGAAGATACGGTGAACCGCGCCAGTCCGATTGCCGGGCGTATCAATATGAGCAACTTGTGTTCCGAGATTTTACAGGTGAACAGCCCGTCCACACTGGATGAGAACCTGGACTACGTAGATATTGGTCATGATATCTCCTGTAACCTCAGCTCACTGAATATCGCCCATACCATGGATTCGCCAGACTTTGGCCGTACGGTGGAAACAGCGGTGCGTGGCCTGAGCGCGGTCTCCAGTATGAGCCACATCCGCTCGGTTCCCTCGGTGGAAGCCGGGAATGCTGCATCGCACGCCATTGGTCTGGGGCAGATGAACCTGCACGGCTATCTGGCGCGTGAAGGCATCGCCTATGGTAGTGAAGAGGGGCTGGATTTTACCAACTTCTATTTCTACACCATCACCTGGCATGCGCTGAATACATCAATGATGATGGCCCGCGAACGTAACCAGCGTTTTGTCGGCTTTGAGCAGTCGCGTTATGCCAGCGGGGAATATTTCAACCAGTATCTGGAAAAGGAGTGGCAACCGAAAACGGAGAAAGTCCGTGCGCTATTTACCCGAAGCGGCATTACGATCCCTGATCGCAATATGTGGGAGCAGTTGCGTGAGAACGTGATGCGCTACGGCATTTACAACCAGAACCTGCAGGCGGTACCGCCAACCGGGTCAATCTCCTATATCAACCACGCCACCTCGAGTATTCACCCGATCGTGTCGAAAATTGAAATTCGCAAGGAAGGCAAAACCGGGCGCGTTTACTACCCTGCCCCGTTTATGACCAACGAAAACCTGGCGTTCTACCAGGATGCCTATGAAATCGGGCCGGAGAAGATCATCGACACCTATGCTGAGGCTACACGCCACGTGGATCAGGGGCTGTCGTTGACGCTGTTCTTCCCGGACACCGCCACCACGCGTGATATCAACAAAGCGCAAATTTATGCGTGGAAAAAAGGCATCAAGACGCTGTATTACATCCGCCTGCGCCAGTTGGCGCTGGAAGGCACCGAAATTGAGGGCTGCGTGTCCTGCGCGCTGTAAGGAGAAAAGGATGAAACCACTGTCACGCGTTAGCGCAGTTAACTGGAATAAAATCCAGGATGATAAGGATCTTGAGGTCTGGAACCGCCTCACCAGTAACTTCTGGCTTCCGGAAAAGGTACCGTTGTCGAATGATATTCCTGCCTGGCAGACGCTAAGCCACGCGGAGCAGCAGTTGACGATCCGGGTTTTTACCGGACTGACGCTGCTTGATACCATCCAGAATACCGTGGGTGCGCCAGCATTAATGGCCGACGCCCTGACGCCACATGAAGAGGCGGTACTGTCGAATATCAGCTTTATGGAAGCGGTGCATGCGCGCTCTTACAGTTCGATTTTTTCCACCCTGTGTCAGACGAAAGATGTAGATACGGCCTATGCATGGAGTGAAGAGAATAGAGCGTTACAGCGTAAGGCCCAGCTGATTCTGGAGTATTACCGTGCCGATGACCCGCTCAAGAAGAAAATCGCCAGCGTGTTCCTGGAGTCCTTTTTGTTCTATTCCGGCTTCTGGCTGCCAATGTACTGGTCAAGCCGTGGCAAGCTGACCAACACCGCGGATCTGATTCGTCTGATCATTCGTGACGAGGCGGTTCATGGCTATTATATTGGCTATAAGTATCAGAGAGCACTGGAGAAAGTCAGCAGTGAAAAGCGCGAAGAATTAAAGAATTTCGCGCTGGAGCTGATGATGGATCTCTATGATAACGAAGTAACCTATACCGAGGATTTATATGCCCATTCCGGCTGGGCCGACGACGTGAAAGCTTTCCTCTGTTACAACGCCAACAAGGCGCTGATGAATCTTGGCTATGAGCCTTTATTCCCGTCGGATATGGCGGAAGTCAACCCGGCAATTCTGGCGGCGCTCTCGCCCGGTGCCGACGAAAACCACGACTTCTTTTCGGGTTCCGGCTCGTCTTATGTGATGGGCAAAGCGGTAGAAACCGAGGATGAGGACTGGGATTTCTAATTTTCCAGTCAGCAGGAATCCCCCGGTGGCGCTGCGCTTACCGGGGCTACGGTTTTATAATCCGAATAAGACATTTACGCCGCCATCCGGAACTGCCACATCGCAAATATTATTCCTCCATATTCTCACCAAATATTGCCCCTCTTTTCAGCGTCATTTCCTTGTCATATTCCTCTGAAACAACGCGCACCCGATCAAAATTCAACACCAAAACGAGAAAAATCTCATAAAAATTCAACCACCGCTCAGCCCTTATTTCATGGGAAATTCAGGCGATTTCACACTCATCAAATTCCGCGAATACGGGAAGCGAGGGTTGTCACAGAATCTCAGTATGTTAGGGTATACGCGGTCAATTATTCGCATCAGGTAACATATCGACATAAATAAATAACAGGAACCGTTCTATTGCATGGCAATTAAATTAGAAGTTAAGAACCTATACAAAGTATTTGGTGAGCATCCGCAGCGAGCTTTCAAATATATCGAAAAAGGATTTTCGAAAGAACAAATTCTGGAAAAAACAGGGCTATCGCTTGGCGTTAAAGACGCCAGTCTGGCCATTGAAGAAGGCGAGATATTTGTCATCATGGGATTATCCGGTTCGGGTAAGTCCACAATGGTACGCCTTCTCAATCGCCTGATTGAACCCACCCGCGGGCAGGTACTGATTGATGGCGTTGATATCGCCAAAATATCTGATGCTGAACTCCGTGAGGTGCGCAGGAAAAAGATTGCGATGGTCTTTCAGTCATTCGCCCTGATGCCACATATGACAGTGTTAAATAACACTGCATTTGGCATGGAGTTAGCGGGTGTCAGCGCCAGTGAGCGTCAGGAAAAAGCATTAGACGCATTGCGTCAGGTCGGGCTGGAAAATTATGCCCATGCTTATCCTGACGAACTATCTGGTGGTATGCGCCAGCGTGTGGGTCTGGCCCGCGCATTAGCCATCAATCCCGATATTCTATTAATGGATGAAGCCTTCTCGGCGCTCGATCCATTAATTCGTACCGAGATGCAAGATGAGCTGGTGAAATTACAGTCGCGCCATCAACGCACCGTGGTGTTTATTTCCCACGATCTGGACGAAGCAATGCGTATTGGCGATCGGATTGCCATTATGCAAAACGGCGAAGTCGTTCAGGTCGGAACACCGGATGAAATATTAAATAATCCGGCGAATGATTATGTGCGAACTTTCTTCCGTGGCGTGGATATTAGCCAGGTATTCAGTGCAAAAGATATTGCCCGCCGTACACCAGTTGGCCTGATCCGCAGAACGCCTGGTTTTGGCCCACGCTCGGCACTGAAGCTGTTACAGGATGAAGACCGTGAATACGGGTATGTGATTGAACGCGGTAATAAATTTGTTGGCATTGTCTCCATCGACTCTCTGAAAACGGCGCTGAGCCAGAACCAGGGTATCGATGCGGCGTTAATCGACTCCCCGCTTGCCGTGGAAGCGGAAACGCCGCTCAGCGAGTTGCTCTCTCATGTCGGCCAGGCGCCCTGCGCGGTTCCGGTGGTCGGAGAAGAACAACAATACGTCGGCATCATCTCCAAACGGATGCTGTTACAGGCTTTAGATCGCGAGGGAGCAAACAATGGCTGATCAAAATAACCCGTGGGAAAGCGCACCGGCAACAGACAGCGCGGCGCAATCAGCTGACGCATGGGGCTCATCCCCCGCACCGACGGATGGCGGAGGAGCCGACTGGCTCGCCAACGCCCCGGCGCCCGCGCCGGAGCATTTTAATATTATGGATCCCTTCCATAAGACGCTGATCCCGCTGGATAGCTGGGTCACGCAGGGGATCGACTGGGTTGTCACCCACTTCCGCCCGGTGTTCCAGGGTATCCGTGTGCCGGTGGATTACATTTTAAGCGCCTTTCAGCAATTACTGCTGGGGATGCCTGCGCCGGTAGCGATCATCGTCTTTTCATTGATAGCCTGGCAGATCAGCAGCGCCGGAATGGGTATCGCAGCGCTGGTGTCGCTGATTTTGATTGGCGCAATTGGCGCCTGGTCGCAGGCGATGGTCACGCTGGCACTGGTGCTAACCGCCCTGCTGTTTTGCATCATTATCGGTTTACCGCTTGGCATCTGGCTGGCGCGCAGCGAACGCGCGGCGAAGATCATTCGTCCGCTGCTTGATGCCATGCAGACAACGCCTGCATTTGTCTACCTGGTGCCGATTGTGATGCTGTTTGGTATCGGCAACGTGCCGGGAGTGGTAGTGACTATAATCTTTGCCCTTCCCCCGGTGGTGCGTTTGACGATCCTGGGTATTAACCAGGTGCCGGAAGATTTGATTGAAGCATCACGTTCATTTGGCGCCAGTCCGCGTCAGATGTTGTTCAAAGTACAGTTACCACTGGCCATGCCCACCATTATGGCGGGGATCAACCAGACGCTTATGCTTGCCCTCTCCATGGTAGTGATCGCATCGATGATCGCCGTCGGTGGACTTGGTCAGATGGTACTTCGCGGTATTGGCCGTCTCGATATGGGGCTGGCAACCGTCGGTGGCGTGGGGATTGTTATTCTCGCCATCATCCTCGATCGCCTGACGCAGGCGATGGGTCGTGATGCCCGCAGCCGGGGTAATCGTCGCTGGTACAGCACCGGCCCGCTTGGGTTAATTACTCGCCCATGCATTAAGTAACGATGTAGCTGCCCGCAAACAGAGGTTTTCCGGGCAGATTAACACTCACATCTTTGCCCACAATACTTCACGTTGCAGGAAGGCGACACCGCAGTGCATCCCCGGACGTTTACCGAGGTAAGGAACCGGGATGAACAAGGGCGTCAACACACCTGCTGCGTGAAGTATGAAGGGCATCAATTTAAGGAATAACAACGATGCGACAGAACATCCTTCTCGCCACAGCGTTTGCCACCCTTGTCTCCACCAGCACATTTGCTGCCGACCTGCCCGGCAAAGGCATCACCGTTCAACCCTTCCAGAGCACCATCTCAGAAGAAACATTCCAGACCCTGTTAGTCAGTCGTGGGCTGGAAAAACTCGGCTACACCGTCAACAAACCCAGTGAAGTGGATTATAACGTCGGCTACACCTCAATGGCGGCGGGCGATGTGACCTTTACCGCCGTGAACTGGCAGCCGCTGCATGATGATATGTACGTAGCAGCAGGCGGCGATAAAAAGTTCTACCGCGAGGGGGATTTTGTTACCGGCGCTGCGCAGGGGTATCTGATCGATAAGAAGACCGCTGAGCAGTACAAGATCAAGAGTATCGACCAGCTTAAAGATCCCAAAATTGCCAGACTGTTTGATACCAACGGTGACGGTAAAGCCGACCTGACCGGCTGTACGCCTGGCTGGGGCTGTGAAGCGGTGATCAACCACCAGATTGACGCCTTTGGCCTGAGCAAGTCCGTGGTGCATAACCAGGGCAATTATGCGGCGATGATGGCCGATACCATCACTCGCTTCAAAGAGGGCAAACCCGTGCTCTATTACACCTGGACACCGTACTGGGTAAGTGACGTGCTTAAACCGGGGAAAGATGTGGTCTGGCTGCAGGTGCCATTCTCTTCCCTGCCGGGCGAGCAGAAAAATATCGACACCAAACTGCCTAACGGCATGAACTACGGCTTCCCGGTGAACACCATGCATATTGTCGCCAATAAAGCCTGGGCCGAGAAAAACCCGGCTGCCGCGAAATTGTTTTCCGTCATGAAGCTGCCGATCGCCGATATCAATGCGCAGAATGCGATGATGCACGCCGGTCACGCCTCGGAAGCGGATATTCAGGGGCATGTTGATGGCTGGATCAAAGCCCACCAGCAGCAGTTTGACGGCTGGGTGAAAGAGGCGCTGGCTGCCCAGAAGTAAATGAAGAAAATGGCTCTTCAATCACCATTTTCTTCCTCACTCTCTTCCTCTGAGTATCCCCGGTAAGCGAAGCGCCGCCGGGGACAGCGCCTGGATGACGACATAACCGCCTTCTCCGGACTACCTTTCCCTCTCCCCTGTGGAGAGGGAGATCAGGCCGCACAATCCCCATCTGACCGCACTAACCGACACGCGATCCCTCCCATTTTTTTATCCTCATTCGTTATTATTGGTATCCACGAAAATAAACAGCTAATGAATCATTCAAAGAAAATGACCAGACACCATCATGGGCTTAGCCCGGCGCTGATAGCGCTTATGTCGATCGCCACCGGCCTTTCCGTCGCCAGTAACTATTACGCGCAACCGTTGCTCGATGCGATTGCCCGCGCCTTCTCACTCTCTCCTGACCTGGCTGGCTTTATTGTCACCGCAGCCCAGCTCGGCTATGCCGCAGGCTTGTTGTTCCTGGTGCCCCTGGGCGATATGTTTGAGCGCAGACGGCTCATCGTCTCCATGACACTGCTGGCGGCGGGGGGAATGTTGATCACGGCCAGCAGTACCACGCTCGGGATGATGGTTCTTGGAACCGCGCTGACAGGGCTTTTCTCGGTGGTGGCACAAATCCTCGTCCCGCTGGCCGCTACCCTTGCCGCACCGGAAAAACGAGGCAAAGTCATTGGCACTATTATGAGTGGCTTGCTGCTTGGCATTCTGCTGGCGCGAACCGTTGCCGGCTTGCTGGCAAGCCTCGGCGGCTGGCGTACGGTCTACTGGGTAGCCAGCGTACTGATGGTCATCATGGCAATTGCGTTGTGGCGTGGCCTGCCAAAGGTCAAACAGGACACTCAGCTGAATTACCCGCAGCTTCTGGGGTCTATCTTCACCCTGTTTGCTAAAGAGAAAGTGCTGCGCACCCGCGCCCTGCTGGGCTGCCTCTCCTTCGCTAACTTTAGTATCCTCTGGACCTCAATGGCCTTCCTGCTTGCGTCACCGCCCTTTAACTTCTCTGAGGGGGTGATTGGCCTGTTTGGGCTGGTGGGGGCCGCAGGTGCACTGGGAGCGCGTCCTTTTGGCAGCCTGGCGGATAAAGGCAAAGCTCACCTGACCACCACCGTCTCACTGGGGTTGCTGCTTCTCTCCTGGCTGGCTATTGCCTGGGGACAAAATTCGGTGCTGGCGCTGATAATCGGGATTCTGCTGCTGGATTTGACCGTCCAGGGGGTACACATTACCAACCAGACCGTTATTTACCGCCTCAAACCTGAAGCCCGTAACCGCCTGACTGCCGGTTATATGACCAGTTATTTTGTCGGTGGCGCGGCCGGATCGCTTATCTCAGCATCAGCATGGCAGCACGCAGGCTGGACCGGGGTAAGTATTGCAGGCGGCAGTTTCGCTGCCCTTAACCTGTTGGTCTGGTGGCGAGGCTACCAACACCCGTAAAAAGCAGCATAAAATCACGCCCACGTTACGTCGAAACACCAAAAAACCGGGGTGTTAAGGTGCCCCTGAGTCTGATATGGTTATGCGACTTATTTATCCCGGTGATTTTAACGTGGGTGATATTTCACAAATACTATGGATAGTACAGATACAACAACCGACCCCTTCCCCGTTGCAACCGCAACATTTCTCAAAGGGATCAAACAGCGTCTTTCTGACGCGATACGGGTTCCTGTCAGTATCGCCTCACTCTGTGAATTGTCAGTGATGTCAGGAGCCCCACAGATCATCTGCGACAGTCGTCGTTTACTCCCTGGTTTTCCCAACTTCACCCTGGCGGGCTTAAGTTTCTGCAAAACGCACAGCCTGGCTTTTCCTGGATTAGTGCCCGCACTCGCCTACAGAATCATCCGGAAATTACCGGCAGTTCCATCACTAAAGCAAATCTATTAGAGAGAATAATACATTTACTTTATTTGTCACCGTCGTTACTATATCGACTGCAATTAATGAGGTTATGCCCAAATGGATAGTTCGTTCACGCCCATTGAACAAATGCTTAAATTCCGCGCCAGCCGTTACGAAGATTTCCCGTTTCAGGAGATTCTGCTCACTCGCCTGTGTATGCATATGCAGGGGAAATTGCTGGAAAATCGCAATAAAATGCTGAAAGCTCAAGGGATTAACGAAACATTATTTATGGCGTTAATCACCCTGGAGTCTCAGGAAAATCACAGTATCCAGCCCTCAGAGCTGAGCAGCGCGCTGGGCTCTTCTCGCACCAATGCGACCCGTATCGCCGATGAGCTGGAAAAACGCGGCTGGATTGAACGCCGCGAAAGCGACAATGACCGTCGCTGTCTGCATCTGCAGTTAACCGAGAAAGGGCATGAATTCCTGCGTCAGGTTCTGCCACCGCAGCACAACTGTCTGCACCAACTCTGGTCTTCGCTGACAACAGCTGAAAAAGACCAACTCGAGCACATCACACGTAAGTTGCTCACTCGCCTGGATCAAATGGACGAAGACGGCACCATTCTTGAGGCGCTGCGCTAACGCTGAGATCCGCTCGAACATCCAGATTGAATAAGAATTCCGTCAGGCCGGCACGTCAGACTGCTGGCCTTTCTGACAAAACAGGTCGGCCTTGCCGATATGAAATAATAAGATCGTGGAGAAAAGCATGAGCGCAAATGCGGAGAGCCAAACCCCGCAGCAACCGGTCAAAAAGAAAGGCAAACGCAAAGGCGCCCTTCTGCTGTTGACCTTGCTCTTTATTGTTATTGCCGTGGCATATGGGATTTATTGGTTTTTAGTACTGCGTCATTTTGAGGAAACCGATGACGCATACGTGGCAGGGAACCAGGTTCAAATTATGGCGCAGGTATCCGGCAGCGTGACGAAAGTCTGGGCTGACAATACTGATTACGTCAAACAAGGGGATGTGCTGGTCACCCTCGATGCTACCGATGCCCAGCAGGCATTTGAAAAAGCACAGACCGCACTGGCCCAAAGCGTTCGCCAGACACGTCAGTTGATGATCAATGGCAAACAGCTGCAGGCGAGTATCGAACTACAGCGTACCGCGCTGGCTCAGGCGCAAACAGATTTAAATCGCCGTGTCCCACTGGGCAACGCCAACTTGATTGGCCGTGAAGAGCTGCAACATGCCCGTGACGCTGTCGCCACCGCGCAGGCGCAGCTCGATGTCGCTATTCAGCAATATAACGCCAACCAGGCGATGATTCTGGATACCCGTCTGGAAGACCAGCCCGCAGTAAAACAGGCCGCCGCTGAACTGCGTAACGCCTGGCTCGCACTGCAACGAACCAAAATTGTCAGCCCGATCACCGGTTATGTCTCTCGCCGTGCCGTTCAGCCTGGCGCGCAAATAAGCCCGACGACATCACTGATGGCCGTCGTACCGGCTACCGGTTTGTGGGTAGACGCTAACTTCAAAGAAACGCAGCTTGCGCATATGCGTATCGGTCAGACAGCGACTGTGGTCAGCGATCTTTACGGTGACGAAGTGAAATACACCGGCAAAGTGGTGGGTCTGGATATGGGTACAGGCAGCGCCTTCTCCCTGCTTCCGGCACAGAATGCCACCGGTAACTGGATCAAAGTGGTTCAGCGTCTGCCGGTACGTATCGAACTTGATGCAAAGCAACTGAGCGATCACCCGTTACGTATCGGCCTCTCCACGCTGGTGAATGTTGATACCACCAACCGTGACGGCCAGGTACTGTCGAGCCAGGTTCGCTCCAGCCCGGCCTATGAGAGTAATGCACGTGAGCTTGACCTGGAACCGGTCAACACCCTGATTGAAAATATCGTGAAGGCCAACGCGGGTTAATCCGAGGTACGCGTAATGCAACAGAGAAAACCGCTGGAAGGGGCGCAACTGGTCATTATGACCATCGCGCTGTCGCTGGCGACCTTCATGCAAGTGCTGGATTCCACCATCGCTAACGTGGCGATCCCCACGATTGCAGGCAACCTTGGCTCCTCCCTGAGCCAGGGGACGTGGGTTATCACCTCTTTCGGGGTGGCAAACGCCATCTCGATTCCGATCACCGGCTGGCTGGCAAAGCGTGTGGGCGAGGTCAAACTGTTCCTCTGGTCAACCATCGCTTTTGCTGTCGCCTCCTGGGCGTGCGGTGTCTCCAGCAGTCTGGGCATGCTGATCTTCTTCCGCGTCATTCAGGGGATTGTCGCCGGGCCGTTGATTCCACTCTCACAGAGTCTGTTGCTGAGTAACTACCCGCCCGCTAAACGCTCCATTGCGCTGGCGCTGTGGTCGATGACGGTAATCGTAGCCCCCATTTGCGGCCCGATCCTCGGTGGTTATATCAGTGATAACTACCACTGGGGCTGGATCTTCTTTATCAACGTTCCTATCGGCGTACTGGTGGTACTGCTGACCCTGCAATCGCTGCGTGGGCGTGAAACGCGTACCGAGCAACGCCGCATCGACGGCGTAGGGCTGGCGTTACTGGTGATTGGTATCGGCAGCCTGCAGGTGATGCTCGACCAGGGGAAAGAGCTGGACTGGTTTAACTCCCGTGAGATCATCATCCTGACCATTGTCGCCGTGGTGGCGATAAGCTTCCTCGTGGTGTGGGAGCTGACGGATGAGAACCCGATAGTCGACCTGTCGCTCTTTAAGTCGCGGAATTTTACCATCGGCTGCTTGTGTATCAGTCTCGCCTATATGCTCTATTTCGGCGCAATCGTTCTGCTGCCGCAACTGTTGCAGGAAGTTTACGGCTACACCGCAACATGGGCAGGGCTGGCCTCCGCGCCAGTTGGTGTGATCCCGGTTCTTTTGTCGCCCATCATTGGGCGCTTTGCCCATAAGCTCGATATGCGCAGGCTGGTTACATTCAGCTTTATTATGTACGCCGTCTGCTTCTACTGGCGTGCGTATACATTTGAACCGGGAATGGATTTTGGCGCTTCCGCATGGCCGCAATTTATTCAGGGCTTCGCCGTGGCCTGTTTCTTTATGCCGCTGACGACGATTACGCTCTCCGGCCTGCCACCAGAACGCCTGGCTGCGGCGTCGAGCCTGTCGAACTTTGCCCGAACGCTGGCGGGTTCTATCGGGACATCGATCACCACCACGATGTGGACCAATCGGGAATCAATGCATCATGCGCAACTGACCGAGTCAGTAAACCCTTACAATCCGAACGCGCAGGAAATGTATAACCAGTTGCAGGGATTGGGGATGTCCCAGCAGCAGGCTTCCGGTTGGATAGCCCAGCAAATCACCAATCAGGGGCTGATTATTTCCGCCAATGAGATTTTCTGGATGTCGGCCGCGGTATTCCTGGTCTTGCTGGGTCTTGTGTGGTTTGCCAAACCGCCGTTTGGTGCCGGCGGCGGTGGCGGTGGCGCGCACTAAGCGCTGTTCGTTTCGGCAGCAAAAAAGCCTTTCTGCAAGGGATCTTCGGATCCCTTTTTTATATCCGCACTCGCAGGTGGTTGTTTTATCATCATAACGCGTGTATCTTTACGCCCGCCCCGAAATCTTCCATTCACCCTGACCGGTTCTGAGCAACGCGCTCAGGTTGTTTATCTCTCTGACGTCGTCCCCCCCTTTTCCGGGTGATTTTTATCCTCACATTTTTAACCCACTCAACCTGGCATTCGCACGCCGCGCGGGCGAACAATAAATATACAAAAAATAATGGATTATCATGAATTCACAACGAAAATACGGGAGAACCTGGCACTACCCTTTCTCCCCAGGCACAACCAGCGACGACCGCATCAATGCCGATTACTGGCGTGATATACAGTCGATCGCCTCACTGATCCATACGGAAAAGCTGGACGGTGAGAATAACTGCCTGAACCGCTACGGCGTTTTTGCGCGCTCTCACGCCGCGCCGACCCAGTCCGCATGGACTCATAAAATTCGCCAGCGCTGGCAATTGCTAAAAAACGATCTCGGCGATCTCGAACTCTTTGGTGAGAATCTTTACGCGGTTCACTCCATCGAATATCACGCTCTCGAACAGGACTTTTTTCTGTTCGCCGTCCGCTGTCAGGACATGTGGCTCAGTTGGGAAGAGGTCAAATTTTACGCCGCGCTCTTTGATTTTCCCTGCGTGCCGGAGATGAAAGGTCCACAGCCCGGAAACGATGAAAAGGTGTGGCAGCGTGAGTTTCTGGCGCTAACAACCGGCAGTGGCGCATTTGCGCCCTGGGATACCTGGACCGGTAAGCCCTGCACGCTGGAAGGTGTGGTCAGCCGCAACAGTGAAGAATTTCCTGTTGATGAATTTGCGCATAATGTCTTCAAATTTGTGCGCAAAAATCATGTAAAAACCACCGAGCACTGGAAACGCAACTGGCAGCGCGCCCGTATGGCGCATGAATTTGCAGCAGGAGGCACACGATGATCTGGCAACTGAGCGAAGACAAAAGCTGGCCTACCCTGCGTCAGCGCTTTAGCTGGGTGGAAGAGATGCATCAAGTTCCACAGGATCCCTTTCACCATGCGGAAGGCAATGTGGGGATCCACACCGAGATGGTCCTCCATGCGTTGACGGAAATGGACGCCTACAAGCAACTGCCACGCCAGCAACAGGAGATAATGTGGGCCGCGGCGTTACTGCATGATGTCGAAAAACGCAGCACCACGCACAAGGACGATGAGGGGCGAATCCACTCGCCAGGCCATGCCCGTAAAGGGGAACTCACTGCACGGCACATACTGTGGCGTGACATCGGAACGCCATTTATCCTGCGCGAGCAAATTGCGGCGCTGGTGCGTCTGCATGGTCTTCCCTTGTGGCTGCTGGAACGCCCGTCGCCTGAGCGTTTACTGCTCAGCGCTGCGATGCGCATTGATACCCGACTTCTGGCATTGCTCGCGCGTGCCGATATGGAGGGACGTCATTGCGAGGACAAACAGGAGATGCTTGACCGCATTGCTTTGTTTGAACTCTTCTGTCAGGAGCAGCACTGCTGGGGGCAAGCGCGTCCTTTTGCATCAGACACCGCCCGCTGGCATTACCTGACGCATGAAAACAGCCCGGCAGATTTCGTGCCCTGGGACACAGAGTCCTTCGACGTGACGTTGCTTAGCGCCCTTCCCGGAATGGGAAAAGATCGCTATATCAGCGAACATTGCAAAGGGCTGACCGTCATCAGTCTGGATGATATTCGCCGGCGGCTGGGCGTAAGTCCTGGCGATCGCACGGCAACCGGGCAAGTCGTACAACTGGCGAAAGAGGAAGCGCGCGTGCTTTTGCGGCAAAAAACGCCCTTCGTGTGGAATGCGACAAATATCAGTCGCCAGCTGCGAACTCAGCTTATCAGCCTGTTTACGGCTTACGGGGCAAGGGTAAAAATTGTTTATCTGGAAGTGCCCTGGCCGCAATGGAAAGCGCAGAATGCCAATCGCCAGCATGCCGTACCGGAAGAGGTCATTTTGCGCATGGCATCGAGACTGGAAGTTCCTCAGCCCGATGAAGCACATTGCGTTGAGTATCGGGTAACGGATGCATAACCTGTAAGCGCCTCCAGCAGGAGGCGTTTTTTGCTTATTTCACGATCCCAAGAATGTCGAGGGTTATCTCCGAGGCCACTCCTGGCGGCACGGTACCGGGTATCCCCTGTTCACCATAGGCAAGTTCACTGGGAACGGTGATCCTGACCTTTCCCCCACTGCCGACACGCAGTACGCCTTGCTGCAGTAAGTCAGGAAATTTACTCACCATACCAACGCGTATTTCCCCGCCAGAGATTTTCTTGCCGGTACTGATTTTCTCATCAAGCCGGAAACGAATCGTATCGTTTACCGTTAACAGCGGTGTTTTGCCTTTATTGACAACAAGATAAACCACACCATTTTGGGCCTGCTCAGCCCCTTTTACTTTCGCAGCTTGTTCAACAAACTGGATGCTCTGTTTTTTATTGCGATCCCGCTCGCGCACTTGCATTTCGCCCACCTGCTGATCAAAGCGGGTAAGGGTGCGGCCAACTTCTTCTTCGCTCAGTTGCATTGTATTGGCGAGCTTATCTTTAAACCCCTGCTGGAAGGCCAGAGGCAAGAATTTGTGCCCTGCGTTTTCCAGCACCTTGAATTCATAAGGAACTTTTACTGCATAATAGGCACCGTAGGCATAGTTTATTTTTGCCTCCTCAGACTTATGCGTTTTCAATGAATAGGCTGACTGCTTTGCTTTAACCAGTTCAAGGGTCGTAGCATCGTGCTCCTTTTGTAACGTGGACAAACTGGCCAGCGCCTGCTTTTTCTCTTCCTCGGCTTTTTGTGCCTGCTGCTCAAGGCTGGCAAGACGTGCGAACTGTTGTGCGATCTTGTCTTTGGCAGAATTAAGTTGAGCGAGCTGTTCGCTGTTTTGTTTACTGGCTTGCTCCAGTTGTGTGGCGAGTGTTTTATCACTGTCAGACTGCTTCGCCAGCTGTTGCTCCAGCAGCGCTTTCTGGCTCGCGGCCTCTTTCAGGCTCTGTTCAAGCGTGGCGGCGCGCGCGCTATTCTCCCGTGCTGTTTTCTCCAGTGTTGCGATATTCTCGTTCAGCGCTGCGGTTTTCTCATTTGCCGCCGTAAGCTGTGTGCGCAGGCTTTCAGCCTCCGCCCGTTGCGTCGCCAGTGCTTTATCACTGTCAGACTGCTTCGCCAGCTGTTGCTCCAGCAGTGCTTTCTGACTGGCGGCCTCTTTCAGGCTCTGTTCAAGCGCGGCGGCGCGCGCGCTATTCTCCCGGGCTGTTTTCTCCAGTGTTGCGATATTCTCGTTCAGCGCTGTGGTTTTCTCATTTGCCGCCGCAAGCTGTGTGCGCAGGCTTTCAGCCTCCCCCCGTTGCGTCGCCAGTGCTTTATCACTGCCAGACTGCTTCGCCAGCTGTTGCTCCAGCAGCGCTTTCTGGCTGGCGGCCTCATTGGCAGCCAACTGCAGGCGGGTCATTTGCGTCTGCAATTCTTCTGACCTCGCAGTCAGTATGCCAACCTGTTTTTCATAGCGACGCGCATTTTCGGCCAGCTGTTTTTCACTCGCCATCAGTTGCTGGTGCAGCTGTTTATTTTCATCTCTGAATGCTTCACTCTGCTCCGTCGCAACGTCTGGTTGCCGATTTTTGAGGGCCTCATTCTGCTTACGAAGTGCATGAAGTTCACTCTGAGAGGTATGGAGCTTACGTTTAAGTTGACTGAGCTCCGATTGTTGAACGGCTCTCTTTTTAACTACTGCGGTGCTTTTCGCCTGTGTAACAGGTTCAGGGCGCATCAACAGAGGAGGAGCAGGTGCAACACTGCCCGGTTTATCCCCGGCATCTTTAAATAAAATATTCGGTTCGGGAGTCAACATCCCGTCTTGTTGTAGTTGTTCAATTAATAATGTTGAGTCAGCTTTGGTCATACCTGAGAAAGTTGCCACCAATATTATTACAATAACAGACAATAACTTTCTCATAGTTTATTTAATTCATTTGCACGTTTTGACATACTGGCAAATACGGCGCTGCGTACCCGAGCGCAAACAATATCGACTTTATCATTAAGTTCCAGCTTAATGATTTCCGCAGAATTACTGTCTATAAGGGATTTATTCTTTTTATATATTGCGTAATTATTATTGATGATACTGAACTGATGCTGAAACTTTTTAAAGGATGCATTATCAAGTGATTTTAAAGAAGTAAACATTTGATAACACTGCGTCTCTTTCTGCTTTCCTGATGTTGAAGACAGGGATTCCGATGTTTTTGTACCTGAGCACCCCACCAGCAGCAGTGAGAGTGACATGATGAGTAGTCCAGCGTGCGATGACCGCATAATAGCCTCATTCCTGAGTATTACATTCCCTTTGAATGCATCCGCAATATGAATACATTCATTCCCGAACGGTTATTAACCACAAAACAATGAAAACAAAAACTACCACGACAAAAAAGAAATAACAACATGCAGAGTTGAAACAATTGATTAGACAATAAAATAGCCTCAACCAAACCATTCAGACAAATCATTTAAAGCAAAATGTTATTTATAATAAAAATAAACCAATCACAGAATACAATTAATGGATATTGTAATAAACGAAATATGCGTACAGGCTCCAGGATTTTTACATCGGGCACCGCAGTAAGGTTGTCCCTTTCTCACTAGTTTCTGTCCGCAGCGCTAAAGCACTACTTCCCTTCTGCCGCCAGGATAATGCACAGAGAAAAGGAGAAGACCATGCTCAAAAACCCTGCGGAAAAATACCGCCCTTATACGCCGATTTCATTACCTGACCGTCGCTGGCCTGAAAAGCAGCAAACCTGTGCGCCACGCTGGCTGTCAACGGACCTTCGCGATGGTAACCAGGCTTTAGCAGAACCGATGGATAGTGAACGTAAGCTACAATTCTGGGACTTGCTCCTCGCCTGCGGTTTCAAAGAGATCGAAGTGGCATTTCCATCTGCATCGCAAACCGACTTTAACTTTGTACGCCAGTTGATTGAAGAAAACCGTATTCCTGAGGATGTCACTATTCAGGTATTGACCCAGGCGCGAGAGGATCTGATTCACCGTACCTTCGCATCGCTGGTGGGGGCACACAGCGCCACCATTCACCTCTACAATGCAACCGCACCGCTTTTTCGCAAGCTGGTGTTTGGTATGGAAAAGGCGGACGTGATTGCCCTTGCTGTACGCTCCACACGACTTATTCGTCAGCTCTGTGAACAGCATCCACAAACCCGATGGCAGTACGAATATTCCCCGGAGACTTTCTGTTTTACCGAGCCGGAATTCGCACTGGAAATCTGTGAAGCCGTGGCCGATGTATGGGAACCCGGAGCCGAACGCCCCATGATCATTAATCTGCCCGCGACGGTGGAGGTGAACACACCCAACGTTTATGCCGATCAGATTGAATATTTCTGCCGCCACTTTACCCGTCGCCAGCAGGTGAGTATCAGCGTTCATCCGCATAACGATCGCGGAACCGGCGTGGCAAGTGCGGAACTGGCCCTGCTGGCAGGTGCCGATCGCGTTGAAGGCTGTCTTTTTGGTAATGGCGAACGCACCGGCAACGTTTGTCTGGTCACGCTGGCGATGAACCTTTATAGCCAGGGTATCTCGCCGCAACTCGATTTCAGCAATATGCAGCACGTGGTCGATGTCGTGGAAAATTGTAATCAATTGCCCGTTCACCCTCGCCACCCGTGGGCCGGACGCCTGGCCTATACCGCCTTTTCCGGATCGCATCAGGATGCGATTAAAAAAGGCTTTGATGCCCGCAAGGCTGAAGCTCGCTGGGAGATGCCCTATCTTCCCGTCGATCCACAGGACATTGGTTGTACCTATGAAGCAGTGATCCGCGTAAACAGTCAGTCCGGTAAGAGCGGAAGCGCATGGCTGATAGAGCAAAATCATGGACTGAAATTGCCCCGCGCGTTACAGCAGGATTTTAGCCAGCATGTACAGCGTGAGACGGACAGTCACGGTAAGGAGATGACGCAAAATGCGCTCTGGCAGCTCTTTCGTCAGCGCTACGGTCTGGTTCCGCAACCAGCGCTGGCCCTTGTGGATTATAAAAGCGAAAGCCGCCAGGATGGTCAGCTACATTTACAGGCCACTTTGCTGCAACAAGGGACCCCTCGTAAAATCGAAGGTCTGGGCAATGGGTTATTGTCTGCTGCCGCCGGTGCCTTAAGCCAACTGCTTAAGCAACCTTTCAGCATTAAGGATTATCACGAGCATACGCTCGGAGAACGTAGCGACAGCCGTTCTGTAGCCTATATTCACTGCCTCTATCCTGACGGCAGCGGCAGCTGGGGAGTGGGTATTGATAATGACGTGGCGAGAGCCTCTTTACAGGCGTTGCTCAACGCCCTGAGCTAACGTTACTCGTTTTCCTGAGCGCGGAAATAATCGCTGGGTGATATCCCCATCACCCGGCGAAACATCGCCGTAAATGCGCTATGGCTGCCGTATCCCAGATCCAGCGCGACACGTAGCACAGAGTGACCTTGTGCGAGCCTGACCAGCGCTTCCATCAGCTTTGCCCGCCGAACCCATTCGCCATAGGTTAATGCCGTTTGCCGTTGAAAATGACGGTTAAGGGTCTTTTCACTCATGCCTATCAAAGCCGCCGCCTGCGTACTGCTCCAGGGCTCGGCTATCGACTCGCGAACATGCAGACATAAATTTTTCAGCACCTCGCTTTCAGGTTCCGGCAAGAAAAAAGGCAACACACGCATGCCGCGGATCTCGTCCAGTATCAGCTCATAAACATGCTCATCGCGACTGGCAGGCGCATATTTTTCGGCAAGAGAAAACGAGGCGACAATAAGTTCACGCAGTAGCGGCGTGATTTGCACAATCTGACAGGAGGCGGGTAAATCCGCGCGAGCAAGTGGGTCGATAAACAGCGTTCGTGCAGCGACTTTACCCGTAATACGGATCGCATGTTGCGTGCCAGCAGGCAACCAGACACCCCGACCTGGCGGGACAACCCAACAACCTGATGCCGTATCAACCCGGACGACGCCACTTAAGATATGCAGCAATTGCGCGCAATCATGCTGATGCCACGGCTCACTTTCTCCGTGTTCATAATCATGGGCAAAGGGGACCAGAGGACGATGGGCAAAGGAGAAGGTTAAGGTAGTGGACATCTCTTAACCTCCTTCGCCCATCCCTCTCCCGACGGGAGAGGGCGCATACGCACTAGATGTGCAATTCCTGCAGTTTCTCTTTTGGCAGCGCCAGCTCTTCGTTGCTGTTTACGCGCACGTCTTTTTCGAGAATATGGCGCGCGATATCCTGCGCTTCGCTCAGCGAGTGCATCTGATAGGTGCCGCACTGATAGACGTTAAGTTCCGGAATCTGATTCTGGTTCTGAACTTTCAGAACGTCTGCCATTGCCGCTTTCCAGGCATCGGCCACACGTTGCTCGTCAGGCGTACCGATCAGGCTCATATAAAAGCCAGTACGGCAACCCATCGGGGAGATGTCGATAATCTCCACGCCATCTCCATTCAGGTGATCACGCATGAAACCCGCGAACAGATGCTCCAGCGTATGGATACCTTTTTCCGGCATGACTTCTTTGTTAGGCACGCAGAAACGCAGGTCGAAAACGGTAATGGCGTCGCCATGGGGAGTGTTCATGCTCTTTGCAACACGGACCGCAGGCGCTTCCATACGGGTATGATCGACAGTGAAGCTATCCAACAATGGCATTTAGTCACCTCCGCAGTGATTTTTTTAAAAATAAAATGAACTCTTCATTCCGGTGCGAGTCTGAGTATATGAAAGACGCGCATTTGTTATCATCATCCCTGTTTTCAGAGATGAATATTTCGGCCACAGTAATGTGGCCTTTTTCTTTTCTGTCAGGCGTGTCTTGCGACCAGCGCCTCGAATGCTTCTGTATCCGATGCCTCAACTTCTTTCTGGCGCGACCAGGAAACATCGCACTCTTTTCTGAAATCTTCTTCGCGCAGAATTTCCAGCGGTTCTTCACGCAACATCGAACGATACTCTTCTGCGAGCGATTTGCCCGTGCCGCCAATACCTTTATCAAGCATAGAACGCAGAATACGCGCCGAGAATGTCAGTTCCGGGTCATCAAAACAGGCCAGCAACTCATCGCAAACCTGTTCGTATTGATTACCACCATACAGCCCATCAAGTATCTGCGCGACGCGTTTAAGAGCACGGAAGAGATCTTTCCCAACCTGCGGCAGTGGGAACTGAGCCGCTTCGCAGCCCATTCCAAGCGTCAGCCCCGGTTTACGCCCTTCCAGAATGACACGATTCCAGTTTTTACGCGTACACAGCAGCTCGTCGCTGCTCATTTCCGGCGCATCCGCCAGTACACACCAGACCATAAACAGATCAAGGAAACGAACCTGCTGCTCATCCACGCCGATCGGTGTGAACGGGTTGATATCCAGCGAGCGCACTTCAATATATTCAATTCCGCCGCGCAACAGGGCATCTGACGGCGACTCACCGCTACGCGTTACGCGTTTCGGACGAATCGGGGCATACAGTTCGTTTTCAATTTGCAGGATATTGGTATTAATCTGCAGATACTTACCGTCTTTTTTCAGGCCAATCTTCGCATACTCTTCAGATGGCGTTTTAATCGCACGTTTTAGCGCCACGACATAATCAGACAGGTTGTTAAAGGTGATGCCAAGATTGCTTTGCGATTTGTTGGTATAGCCCAGGTCACTCAAACGCAGCGAAGTGGCATACGGCAGATAATACATACCGCCAGGGGTCTTCTCGAAAGGCAGCGTCGAAGGTTTGCCCTGCAGGAAAGAGGGACAAATTGCCGGGGACGCGCCAAACAGGTAAGGAATGACCCACCCAAAACGGTAATAGTTACGAATCAGACGGAAATAACCGTCAGAAACGGATTCTTTATCAGTTTCCCCACATTTGGCTTCCCAGAAGGCCATCGGCAGCGAAAAATTGTAATGCACGCCTGAAATGGTCTGCATTAAAGCGCCGTAGCGGTTTTTCAACCCTTCGCGATAGAGCGTTTTCAGACGGCCAATGTTTGACGAGCCATACTGCGCCAGTTCGATATCCTGGCCGTTTTCGATATAGCACGGCATGCTCAGCGGCCACATGCGCTCATCACCGATTTCACGCGCAGTAAAACGGTGAATATCACGCATGATGGTCAGCATATGCTGAATATCACCGTCTACCGGGGTAATAAACTCCAGCAACGCTTCGGCAAAATCTGTCGTAATCCATTTATGGGTCAACGCGGAACCAAGTGCGTGCGGATGGCCGGTGGTTGCCAGTGTGCCATCTGCATTGACGCGCAGCGTTTCGCGCTCAAGACCACGTTGAATCCCCTTTAGAGCCTGAGGATTTTTTTCCAGCCAGGACAATGCCTGTGATACGTCCGGGATCAAATTGACCTCCCGCCTGTAATATTCATTTTATTAAGCATAATTGTAATGGTTGACGATTAAAGGTCACTCACTCAGTCCAATTAGTGCCACCACGTCATACCCTGGAGCGTTGCGATCGCGACAATCACGTAGCGCAACGCTTTCCCAAGGCACAAAAAAAACACCACTGGCCCCCAGGAGATGCGCATCCATCCCGCCAGCAGGCACAGCAAATCGCCGATTACAGGCATCCAGCTTAATAACAGTGTGGCTGCACCATAGCGTCTTAGCCAGCCTGTTGCTTTTTCCTGCCAGCGCGACTTTTCACGCAATGGAAAGAAACGCCCAAGAATAACGTTAGTCAACCCTCCAAGGCTATTACCCATTGTTGCTATTAACACGAGTAGCCACGGCTGACTTAAGCCAGAAAGCAGCATAGCAATCAGCACCACCTCAGAGTTGCCTGGAAGCAAGGTGGCGCTAAGAAAACTGCTGGCAAAAAGTGAGACAAGAGAAAGCGTTTCACTCACAACAGGCGCACATCCACGGCATCCATACCGGCGGAGCGCGCCGCCTGCAGACCAAAATCCGCATCCTCAAAAACCACACATCTTTGCGGCGCAACGCCCATTTTTTCCGCACAGAGTAAAAAGGTATCCGGTGCAGGTTTGTGATTTTTTACATGATCGGCTGCGACCACGGCAGCGAAATAGTGACGCAGACCAAGATGGGATAACAATGCTTCGGCGATCACGCTTTCACTACCCGTACCGACCGATAACGGACGGCGGCCATACCACTCTTTGACGACATCAATCAACGGTAGCGGGCGCACGGTATCCAGCAGCATCGCTTTCACCGCTTCTGTTTTTTCACGTGCAAGCGCATAGGGGTCAAGGTCGGCCTGATTGAGCTCAATCACCGACTGGGCGATGCGCCAGCAAGGAGAGCCGTTCAGCGCGATCATCGCCTGTATATCGTAGCGCAGACCATAATGCCCCAGCACGTCATGCCAGGCTTTACGGTGCGTCGGTTCGGTATCCAGGATGGTGCCATCCATATCGAAAATCAGACCATCGTAACGTTCGTACATCGTGTTCTCATAGGGCGGATAACAAAACGTTACTTTATCGTAAACAAAGATTTTTGTCGCTGCCGGACGCAGAGACAACAAAGACGCCCGGAGGCGCCTTTATGTTTTACGCAGGATTATTTGATTCTTAAATCATTATCAACCACGCGCACTCCAGGCACCCGGCGCGCCACCTCCACCGCGCGCTTAGCGCTTTCGGCTGACGAGACAAAACCACTCAGTTGCACACGTCCTTTAAAGGTTTCAACGCTGATTTCTGAAGATTTAATATTTTTATCATTGAATAGCGCGGTTTTGACCCGGGTTGTCACAACGGTGTCGTCTATATAGCCGCCTGTGCTTTCCTTTTTTGATGAGCCCGCACAACCGCTCAGGGTCAGTGCGACAAGTAACATTGCGCAAAACGCAGAAATTGCT
The DNA here is from genome assembly GCF_039409775.1 of Phytobacter palmae. Taxonomy (NCBI): domain Bacteria; kingdom Pseudomonadati; phylum Pseudomonadota; class Gammaproteobacteria; order Enterobacterales; family Enterobacteriaceae; genus Phytobacter; species Phytobacter palmae. The sequence goes on from NZ_JBCIVJ010000033.1 coordinate 35,540, forward strand.
TTGAACCCTTTCATTATGTCTCTCCTTGTCCTCGCCTTACTCAATTTACATCGTGATAAGTGGATAAATTATAGAGGAAAGAACAGACTGCCAATAAAAATCCGCTTACGGAAGGAAAAAGGACAGGTCTGGAAAGGGATATACGAAAAAATCAGGAGATAAAGAAGAGAGTGTTATTTTGACAAAGATGGTGCATCCGGGAGGATTCGAACCTCCGACCGCTCGGTTCGTAGCCGAGTACTCTATCCAGCTGAGCTACGGATGCATCGGGAATAACTGCTTTACTATTGATATCAAATACCGCATTTAAAGCGCTACCTGACAA
>NZ_JBCIVJ010000034.1:0-31929 GCF_039409775.1 Phytobacter palmae
AAGCAGCAAGCTGCTTCCTGTTACCGTTCGACTTGCATGTGTTAGGCCTGCCGCCAGCGTTCAATCTGAGCCATGATCAAACTCTTCAATTTAAAAGTTTGATGCTCAATGAATTAAACTTCGTAATGAATTACGTGTTCACTCTTGAGACTTGGTATTCATTTTTCGTCTTGCGACGTTAAGAATCCATGTCACTTTGAGTGCCCACACAGATTGTCTGATAAATTGTTAAAGAGCAGTTGCGACGCGCTTTAGCGCTCTGTCGCGAGGTGGCGTATATTACGCTTTCCTCTTTCAGAGTCAACCCTGATTTTCAGGATTTTTCTCTTCAACCGAACCGGCTGTTTGTGTGAAGTGATTCACATCCGCCGTGTCGATGGAGGCGCATTATAGGGAGTTCTCCGCAGGCCGCAATAGAAAAATTGCAGAAAAATGACTGACTGCTGCATTCCACAGCAAAATCCCGCTTTATACCCTTTTGCACACAGACTTATCCACAATGCTGCGAAAAAGTGAAAATTCGCGAGCGTTGCGCAAACGTTTTCGTTAAAATGCCCCCGCTAAAACAAGGATGCCCCGTAAGGGGCGTTAGCTGAGTTTTTTTATGAAAATTCAGCTAACGCTCTCTGTAATCGTCAAATCCAGGGGATTTACCATGCAACAACGTCGTCCAGTCCGCCGCGCGCTGCTCAGTGTTTCTGACAAAGCCGGTATCGTCGAATTCGCCCAGGCACTTTCTGCACGCGGTGTGGAACTGCTATCTACAGGGGGTACTGCCCGCCTGTTAGCTGATAAAGGCCTACCGGTAACCGAAGTGTCCGATTACACCGGTTTCCCGGAAATGATGGATGGACGCGTTAAAACCCTGCATCCGAAAGTACATGGCGGGATCCTTGGTCGTCGCGGCCAGGATGACGCCATTATGGCTGAGCACAGCATCTCTCCTATTGATATGGTCGTCGTTAACCTTTATCCGTTTGCCCAGACCGTTGCCCGCGAAGGCTGTTCCCTGGAAGATGCGGTTGAGAATATTGATATTGGCGGCCCGACCATGGTGCGCTCTGCAGCGAAGAACCATAAAGACGTGGCCATCGTCGTAAAGAGCAGCGACTACAACGCTATTATTGAAGAGATGGATGCCAACGAAAGCTCGCTGACGCTGGAAACCCGTTTTGACCTCGCCATCAAAGCATTTGAACATACAGCCGCCTACGACAGCATGATCGCCAACTACTTCGGTAGTATGGTTCCGGCCTATCACGGCGAGACAAAAGAAGCTGCTGGCCGCTTCCCACGTACCCTCAACCTGAACTTCATTAAAAAGCAGGATATGCGTTACGGTGAGAACAGCCACCAGCAGGCTGCCTTCTATATAGAGGAAGAGATCAAAGAAGCCTCTGTTGCGACCGCGCAGCAGGTACAGGGCAAAGCGCTTTCCTATAACAATATCGCCGATACTGATGCGGCGCTGGAATGCGTGAAAGAGTTCAGCGAACCGGCCTGCGTTATCGTCAAGCACGCCAACCCATGCGGCGTCGCGGTAAGCACCTCTATTCTGGACGCCTATGACCGCGCCTACAAAACGGACCCGACCTCCGCGTTCGGCGGTATCATCGCTTTTAACCGTGAACTGGATGCGCAAACCGCGCAGGCTATTATCTCCCGCCAGTTTGTGGAAGTGATCATTGCCCCATCGGCAACCGAAGAAGCGCTGAAAATCACTGCCGCTAAGCAGAACGTCCGTGTACTGACCTGTGGCGAGTGGACCGCACGTGTTCCGGGCCTCGATTTCAAACGTGTTAACGGCGGCCTGCTGGTTCAGGACCGCGATCTCGGTATGGTGACCGAAGGCGAATTGCGCGTCGTGTCCAAACGTCAACCAACCGAGCAGGAACTGCGTGACGCGCTGTTCTGCTGGAAAGTGGCGAAGTTCGTGAAATCTAACGCTATCGTGTACGCCAAAGAGAACATGACTATCGGCATTGGTGCAGGCCAGATGAGCCGCGTCTACTCCGCGAAAATCGCCGGAATTAAAGCAGGCGATGAAGGGCTGGAAGTGAAAGGCTCCGCGATGGCGTCTGATGCGTTCTTCCCGTTCCGTGATGGTATCGATGCCGCCGCCGCCGTTGGCGTGAGCTGTGTGATCCAGCCTGGCGGTTCTATCCGCGATGACGAAGTGATTGCCGCCGCCGACGAACACGGCATTGCGATGATCTTCACCGACATGCGTCACTTCCGCCATTAATTTTCGGAGCAGACAATGAAAGTATTAATTATTGGTAACGGCGGACGCGAGCACGCGCTGGCCTGGAAAGCGGCGCAGTCGCCGTTGGTCGACACCGTTTTCGTCGCGCCGGGTAACGCAGGCACCGCGCTGGAGCCCACGCTGCAAAACGTCGCCATTGGTGTAACCGATGTTCCGGCACTGCTGAGCTTTGCGCAGAATGAGAAAATCGATCTCACTATTGTCGGTCCGGAAGCACCGCTGGTGATTGGCGTGGTAGATGCGTTCCGTGCCGCAGGGCTGAAAATCTTCGGCCCAACGGAAGGTGCCGCCCAGTTGGAAGGCTCCAAAGCCTTCACCAAGGATTTCCTTGCGCGCCACCATATTCCGACGGCGGAATACCAGAACTTCACCGAAGTGGAACCTGCCCTGGCATACCTGCGCGAAAAAGGCGCACCCATTGTCATTAAAGCCGACGGTCTGGCTGCCGGTAAAGGCGTTATCGTTGCGATGACGCTTGAGGAAGCCGAAGCTGCCGTCAACGACATGCTGGCAGGCAACGCCTTTGGTGACGCGGGCCACCGTATCGTTATCGAAGAGTTCCTCGACGGTGAAGAAGCCAGCTTTATCGTGATGGTTGACGGTGAGCATGTGCTGCCGATGGCAACCAGCCAGGATCATAAACGCGTAGGTGACGGCGATACCGGCCCGAATACGGGCGGTATGGGGGCATACTCCCCTGCTCCGGTGGTGACAGATGAAGTCCACCAGCGCACCATGGAACGTATCATTTGGCCTACCGTGAAAGGTATGGCCGCCGAAGGGAACACCTATACCGGCTTCCTGTATGCGGGTCTGATGATCGACAAACAGGGTAACCCGAAGGTTATCGAATTCAACTGTCGTTTTGGCGATCCGGAAACGCAACCGATCATGCTGCGCATGAAATCCGATCTGGTGGATCTGTGTCTCGCCGCCTGCGGCGGCAAGCTGGATGAAAAAACATCCGAGTGGGATGATCGCGCGTCTCTTGGCGTGGTGATTGCTGCGGGCGGTTATCCGGGCAACTACAACACCGGCGATCAAATCCACGGCCTGCCGCTGGAAGAAATCGAAGGCGCGAAGGTATTCCATGCGGGCACCAGGCTGTCTGATGATGATCGCGTTCTCACCAACGGTGGTCGTGTGCTGTGCGCCACAGCTTTAGGTCATACCGTTGCCGACGCACAGAAGCGTGCATATGCATTAATGGAAAATATTCAGTGGGAAGGCTGCTTTAGCCGTAAAGATATCGGTTATCGTGCGATTGCCCGCGAGCAAGAGAAGTAATTACGCAGTTTGCCCTCTTCCTCAGGGGAGAGGGCACAAAAACAAACACACCTCAGAATGTCTTCTCAGTCGGTTGCCAGGTACAAAAATCTTCATTGGCCACAAGTAGTAACTGAGAACCCTCTGGCCCTTCCAGCCACGCAACGCTCACTTCCGCCGATGAATGATTCTGCCGACGCTCTATATGGCTGATAGCCAGAGAATCGAGGTCGGGTTTGATAGTTTGGCCTTCGCATGTTGTAACGGAACCATTTGCATGCCAGCGGCCCTGACGCAGCACCACACGCCCCAGACGCAATGCGTCGCTGGTCTGCCGTAGTTGGTTCGCGCGATAACGGTAGAGCGCTATCTGATCGCTGGAAAGCTGTTGTTTCTGACCATTGACTTCACGCTGCATGAAACTCAGCTCACCGTGGTCATCAAAACGCACACGGATGTGTTCCGGTGTTTTACCGTAGATATTGAGTTCAATAAGCTGGAGTTCATCGCCCTGCCAGCGGTATTCGCTCAGGGAGGTATTCCCGTTGTGCCACGGGCTAAAGGCGGCGAGAAGATGGGTCTCGCTGTCGGAATCTTTGCGCCAAATGCGCTCTGCACCCTGGTCCCCGGCGTAGCCGCTGGCGGTGAACGGGGGAAGTGAGGTGTTGTGGCTACAGGCAGTTAATAACAGTATGCCGGCCAGCACCTGTGAACGGCGCCAGAAAGACAAAAGGGGCCGTAAAGCCCCTTCGACAAAACTGTTCACTGCCATGTCTGTCTTACTTAACAGAGTCTTTCAGTGCCTTACCAGAAACAAACGCCGGTACATTAGCTGCGGCGATTTTGATCTCTTTACCGGTCTGCGGGTTGCGGCCAGTACGCTCAGCGCGGTGGTTCACTTTGAAGGTACCGAAACCAACCAGTTGTACAGCATCGCCTTCTTTCAGAGACTCAGTAATCGCAGCCAGGGTGGATTCAAGAGCAGCTTTCGCTTGCGCTTTAGACAGATCAGCCTTGTCCGCAATTACATCAATCAGTTGAGTCTTGTTCATAAGTTATCCTTTCAATGTGTTTATCGCTTGCTAAGCATCGAGTGCGACGGAAATGCCAGAAAAGCACTCTCCTGCATACACGCACCGATAGCCACGTTTTTTCGCCCCCCAAATGTAGACCAGACGGGGGTGCGAAGGGAAGCCTCCCTGGACGACAAAACAGGCGTTAAATCACGTTTTGTTGTCTCATTGCTGCAAATTTATACCGATATTACTGTCTCCGGCCTCACGCAGGTCTGCGCGGAGGCCTTTGATCAGCTCAATATCGCGTTCTTCGCAGGCAGCCAAAAGGCGGAAAATCTCCCACTGAATGTCCCATTCCTGCTCTACCGCCGGGTTCTCTTTCAGCTCTTCGTCGGTCATTTCGCGACCTTCCTGAGTCATTTCCAGCATCGCAACGGTGGTAATAGAGGTCTTACTCACCTCAACCGCGTATTCCATCGATTCACCGCTCAGGAGCGCATGAATAAGATCGCTTAGCGCCACACACGCATCAATCGCCGGGTAGACACCGTACATATCGTAGTCGTCAGCCGAGGGAATTGCCTCTTCCAGCTTCTCAAGCTGATTATCGAAATTCACCTTTGCATCTTTTACCGTCAGCGTTTCCCACACCAAATCGAGAATGCGGCGATAAAGCTGCGGGTCGCCAAACTCCGTTTCCTTGCAGAACATGGCGTAATTGGGATACATGCGCTCGCAAAGAGAGGCCATAAAGGTGACGTGCTGCCACGTTGCCAGCTTCTCCAGGCGCAGGTGAATCGGGTTTTGTAACATGATAGGTTCTCTGATGCAGAAATTAGCCGCAGTGTACCTGAATCAACGCTGAATTTCCTGCCAACGCACGAATGCAGGACGACCAGATGCGACAGCATCGGCCCACCGGGTCGGTTCAGGCAGGCGATAGCCTTTCATGCAACGCTGTACCCATGCCAGCGCGGTATCTACGCTTACGCGATGCCCTGTCGCCACGAAAAGAGGGTTACAGCGCGCTTTGCTACGCCAGACCCATGCCAGTTGCTCGCCTTTGTCCATTAGCGGCGCCAGGGCGCCCGGTTCATCAGAGAGAGGCTCAAACTTACCGCACAGCCGTTTTTTCGCCACACCAATGGTTGGCACATCGACCAGCATGCCAAAGTGGCTGGCGACCCCCAGACGACGGGGATGCGATATTCCATGTCCGTCGACAAATAGCAGATCCGGTTTTTGTGAGAGCTGCTCCCACGCCGCGAGCAGCGCGGGATATTCACGGAAAGAGAGAAAACCGGGGATATAAGGCATAGTGGTCGCAATACGCGCCACTTTATACTCAACCAGTTCCAGTTCAGGCCATGTCAGCAGCACCATCGCGGCACGCGTCACTTCGCCGCCTTGCTCAAATCCCACATCCGCACCGCCGATCAGGGCAGGAGGATCTTTTTCCAGGCGATCCTCACGGATCACCGAAGAGGCAAGTTCAATTTGTTGAGCGCGTAGCGACGCAAGATCCATGACGACTCCTTACTTGTGATACCGGGCTGAGAGCCTGTGCACCGCCTCCACAAATACGCCAGCGTGTTCTGGCGAAACATCCTGATGGATGCCGTGACCGAGGTTGAATACATGCCCTTCACCCTGTCCGAAAGCAGCAAGTATAGACGCGACTTCGTCTTCGATGCGGGCAGGAGCGGCATAAAGCATTGAGGGATCCATGTTACCCTGCAGTGCAACTTTGTGACCGACACGTCGGCGCGCGTCGCTTATATCCGTCGTCCAGTCAAGACCCAGCGCATCACAGCCTGTCTCTGCCATCGCTTCCAGCCACTGCCCACCGCCTTTGGTAAACAGCGTTACTGGTACGCGCTTGCCGTCATTTTCACGCAGCAGGCCGTCAACGATTTTATGCATGTAATAGAGCGAGAACTGTTGATAATCGCGCCCGGTCAGCACACCGCCCCAGGTGTCGAAAATCATCACGGACTGGGCGCCCGCTTTGATCTGCGCGTTGAGGTACAGGGTGACGCTGCTGGCCAGCTTATCGAGCAGTAAATGCAGCGTTTGCGGTTCGGCGTACATCATCTTTTTAATAACGGTAAAGGCTTTGCTGCTGCCCCCTTCAACCATATAGGTTGCCAGTGTCCACGGGCTACCGGAGAAGCCAATCAGCGGCACTTCGCCTTTCAACTCACGTCGAATGGTGCGCACAGCATTCATGACATAGTCCAGCTCCAGCTCCGGGTCAGGCACTGGCAGTTTTTCAACATCCGCATGACAGGTAATGGGAGAGGTAAAACGAGGGCCTTCGCCCGCCTCGAAATAGAGCCCCAAGCCCATCGCGTCCGGGATGGTGAGGATGTCGGAAAAAAGGATGGCTGCATCAAGCTTGTAGCGACGTAAAGGCTGAAGAGTGACTTCGCACGCCAGTTCGGCATTTTTGCACAGCGACATAAAGTCACCCGCCTGGGCGCGAGTCGCTTTGTACTCCGGGAGATAGCGACCAGCCTGACGCATCATCCATACTGGCGTGACATCCACCGGCTGGCGCAGTAATGCGCGAAGGTAGCGATCGTTTTTTAATTCGGTCATGTTTACATTCCTTTAGCGTCTGGCCGCCAGTTTATACACAAAGTCATTTAAGTGGCATCGCGGCAGCAACTGAGCTAACCCCGGGAGCTTACTAAGATAAGTGGCCGGGGTAAGCAAAGGCAGCTAACAGTGAAGCCATTTGAAGGACGAAGTGTATCATGTCACTCGTAGTCTGCCCGACACTGCGCAACCGTATCTTCAATCAGACGACGGGCAACGGTGCCAGGCGGAGGTAGCAGGGGCAGATCGTCGTAGCGGTACCAGCCTGCATCAATCAACTCTTTGGGATCGATAACAATCTCGCCGCTGTCATATTCCGCCATAAAAGCCGTCATCAGCGATTGCGGGAATGGCCAGGGCTGCGAGGTGATATAACGCAGGTTTTTCACTTTGATACCGCTCTCCTCCATCACTTCACGAGCGACGGCCTGTTCCAGCGTTTCACCCACTTCGACAAAACCGGCCAGAACGGTGTAAATACCATTGCGATGACGGGTGTGCTGAGCCAGCAGAATTTTATCGTCGCGGCGAATCGCAACGATAATGCAAGGTGCAATTTGCGGGTAATAACGTTCGCGGCAGTGGTCACATAGCATAGCCCACTCTGTCTTACTGGGGTGCATAGTATGGCCGCAATAACCACAAAACTTGTGTGAACGGTAAAACTCAGCCAGTTGAACACCGCGCCCGGCCAGTTGAAACAATCCTGGATCCTGCTCAATGACCTGACGAACGGTTCCCATCTCCTGTCGACGATTCTGGCGGATCATCCACACAGGTTCGCCTTCCCATTCGCCTATCCGGAGTGCGCTTTGCCCCACAAGATCGAAATTTCCTGCATTACCGAGTGGTAATTCTCCCCCGGGCAACCATAATTTTTGTTCATGGCTTACGATCCACCAGCCATGATCTGATGACTCGATAATACGATGCATTTGTTTGCACTACCTTAGCTTTACTGGCATGTTGTTAACATTATTATTACATTCGAACGTTTTTTAATCTTAATATTGCGGAGTCAATTATGCTAAACCAGTTAGCAACCCTGGCGGAACGAATTGGAGGAAGTAACGAACTGGTCGACAACTGGCTGTATAACCGAAAACAGCTGCTGGTTCATTACTACAACCTGGTTGGCATAACACCTGTAAAAGGCTCGTACATGCAGCTGAATGAAAAAGCGCTGGACGAATTCTGTCATAACCTGGTTGAGTATCTTTCCGCCGGTCATTTTAATATTTATGAACGGATTATCGGCGAAATGGAAGGGACCAGCCCACTTTTAGCGGCCACGCAGATCTACCCTCTCCTCGAAGCTAACACCCTGGAAATTATGGAGTACTACGACTCCAGCCTGGAAAACGCTATCGATGATGACAATTACATTGAATTTCAGCAGGCGCTGTCTGATATCGGTGAAGCACTTGCAGCTCGCTTCACGCTTGAGGACAAGTTGATCGTACTGGCATACGACAACAATCTCAAGGAAGGCGCCAACGACGAAAGTGGAATGGCGCGTCCTGCTTGAGTTCTTTCTGATTAACGCGTAGTTTAAAAAACAGTCCCCGTCTTCGGACGGGGTTTTTCTTGTCGGAGTGCCTATATTTCCATAAAAGCATTCGCGATGCCTTGAGGCGGCAAGTCAGTGAATTCCGGGAGCTTACATAAGTAAGTGACCGGGGTGAGCAGATGTAGCCATCAGCGAGACAGCGCGAAGGATGAAGTGGAAAAGGCTGAGACCGTTAATTCGGGATCCGCGGAACCTGATCAGGTTAGAACCTGCGAAGGGAACAAGAGTAATCCATTCACATCAATCACCCTTGTGGTGATCTGTTGTTATTACTCCATCCGTCGTCTGACAAGCCATATCCTTAACATCTGGAATGAGCTATGTCTGCAAATCAACTTACACGCCGTGAACAACGCGCCCAGGCGCAACACTTTATCGACACTCTGGAAGGCACCGCATTCCCGAACTCAAAACGCATCTACATCACCGGCTCCCGGCCTGATATTCGTATTCCGATGCGCGAAATCCAGCTTAGCCCGACGCTTATCGGCGGCTCAAAAGACAACCCCCAATACGAAGAAAACGAGGCGATTCCGGTCTATGACACCTCCGGCCCTTATGGCGACCCGAATGTAGCTATCGACGTACAGCAAGGGCTGGCGAAACTGCGTCAGCCGTGGATTGACGCCCGTGATGATACCGAAGAACTCAGCGATCGCAGCTCTGCGTACACCAAAGAGCGTCTTGCGGATGATGGCCTGAATGACCTGCGTTTTAGCGGTTTACTGACACCGAAGCGAGCCAAAGCGGGTCAGTGTGTTACCCAGTTGCATTATGCTCGCCGGGGGATTGTGACCCCGGAAATGGAGTTCATCGCCATTCGTGAAAACATGGGGCGCGAGCGTATCCGCGGCGAGGTATTGCGCCAGCAGCATCCTGGCCACGGCTTTGGTGCTAACCTGCCCGAAAATATCACCCCGGAATTTGTGCGCGATGAAGTGGCTGCCGGGCGCGCCATTATCCCCGCCAACATTAACCACCCGGAATCAGAACCGATGATTATCGGGCGTAACTTCCTGGTGAAGGTCAACGCCAATATTGGCAACTCTGCGGTCACCTCCTCTATCGAAGAAGAGGTGGAAAAACTGGTGTGGTCCACACGCTGGGGGGCCGATACGGTGATGGACCTCTCCACGGGTCGCTATATTCACGAAACCCGCGAGTGGATCCTGCGTAACAGCCCGGTGCCGATTGGTACTGTGCCGATCTACCAGGCATTAGAGAAGGTGAACGGTATCGCCGAAAACCTGACCTGGGAAGCCTTCCGCGACACCCTGCTGGAGCAGGCTGAGCAGGGCGTCGATTACTTCACTATCCATGCAGGCGTGCTACTGCGCTACGTACCGATGACCGCCAAACGCCTGACCGGCATCGTCTCACGCGGCGGCTCGATTATGGCGAAGTGGTGCCTGTCTCACCATCAGGAAAACTTCCTCTACGAACACTTCCGTGAAATTTGCGAAATTTGCGCCGCCTATGATGTCTCACTGTCACTGGGCGATGGCCTGCGTCCAGGCTCAATTCAGGATGCCAATGACGAAGCGCAATTCTCCGAGCTGCGAACGCTGGGCGAGTTAACCAAAATTGCCTGGGAATACGATGTGCAGGTGATGATTGAAGGCCCCGGTCACGTGCCGATGCAGATGATCCGCCGCAACATGACCGAAGAGCTTGAGCATTGCCATGAAGCGCCGTTCTACACGCTGGGGCCGTTGACGACCGATATCGCGCCGGGTTACGACCACTTCACCTCCGGGATTGGCGCGGCAATGATCGGCTGGTTTGGCTGCGCCATGCTCTGCTATGTCACGCCAAAAGAACACCTCGGGTTACCAAACAAAGAGGATGTGAAGCAGGGGCTGATTACCTACAAGATCGCCGCTCACGCTGCGGATCTCGCCAAAGGCCATCCCGGTGCGCAAATCCGCGATAACGCCATGTCCAAAGCACGTTTCGAATTCCGCTGGGAAGACCAGTTTAACCTGGCGCTCGACCCGTTCACCGCCCGTGCGTATCACGATGAAACCCTGCCGCAGGAATCGGGCAAAGTCGCCCACTTCTGCTCCATGTGCGGACCGAAATTCTGCTCAATGAAAATCAGCCAGGAAGTACGGGATTACGCCGCAGCCCGGACCATCGAAGTGGGAATGGCAGATATGTCAGAGAACTTCCGCGCCAAAGGTGGCGAGATCTACCTTAAAAAGGAGGAGGTCTGATGTACCAGCCAGATTTCCCGAGAGTCCCTCTGCGCTTAGGCCTGTACCCGGTGGTCGATAGCGTGGTGTGGATTGAACGCCTGCTTGAAGCTGGCGTGCGAACCATTCAGTTGCGCATCAAAGATAAGCGTGACGAAGAGGTTGAAGCCGATGTTATAGCAGCCATTGAACTGGGGCGTCGCTACGATGCCCGCCTGTTTATCAACGACTACTGGCGGCTGGCGATAAAACATAACGCGTACGGCGTACATCTGGGCCAGGAGGATCTGGAAACCACCGACCTGAAAGCGATTCAGGCGGCGGGCCTGCGCCTCGGCGTGTCGACTCACGACGATATGGAAATTGACGTGGCGCTCGCCGCACGTCCGTCCTATATCGCCCTGGGGCACGTCTTCCCGACCCAAACGAAACAGATGCCCTCTGCGCCGCAGGGGCTGGAACAACTGGCACGCCATATCGAAAGGCTTGCCAGTTATCCAACCGTCGCCATCGGCGGGATTAGCCTTGCGCTCGCGCCTGCGGTGATGCGTACCGGCGTTGGCAGCATTGCGGTCGTCAGCGCTATTACTCAGGCAGCGGACTGGCGTGAGGCAACGGCGCAGTTACTGACTATTGCGGGGGCTGGCGATGAATGATCGTGACTTTATGCGCTATAGCCGCCAGATGTTGCTGGAAGATATCGCCATTGACGGGCAGCAAAAACTGCTCGATAGCCGGGTGCTGATTGTCGGATTAGGCGGGTTAGGCTCCCCCGCCGCGCTCTACCTGGCGGGCGCAGGCGTGGGTACGCTGGTACTGGCCGATGACGACGACGTACATCTGAGTAACCTGCAGCGACAAATTGTGTTTACTACTGACGACATCGCCCGGCCAAAATCTCAGGTCACCAAACAGCGCCTGGGAAGGCTCAACCCGGAAATTTCACTGATCGCACTTGAGCAGCGCCTTTCCGGCGAGGCGTTGCGCCACGCGGTGGACAGTGCCGATCTGGTACTCGATTGCACCGACAATATGGCGACACGCCAGGCGATTAATGCCGCCTGCGTCAGCACCAGCACACCATTGATTACCGCCAGCGCCGTGGGCTTCGGTGGTCAGTTGATGGTACTTACGCCACCGTGGAGCCACGGTTGCTATCGCTGTTTGTGGCCAGATGAACATGAACCCGAACGCAACTGTCGTACCGCCGGGGTAATCGGTCCGGTGGTGGGGGTAATGGGGACATTACAGGCGCTGGAGGCCATCAAGCTTTTGAGCGGGATAACCACCACCAGCGGAGAATTGCGCCTGTTCGACGCCCGCGCTAACAACTGGCGAAGCCTGGCGTTACACCGGGCCAGCGGTTGCCCGGTTTGCGGAGGGCTGCATGCGCATTCAGTTCAATGACAGCCCAATGCAACTCGACGACGCGCTGACTGTCACCGCCCTGTTGCAGCAACTTGATCAGCTAAAACCCGGCGCCGCACTGGCGCTTAATCAGCAAATTCTCCCGCGCGAGCGGTGGGAAGAGCATATCGTGCAGGACGGCGACCAGATCCTGCTTTTTCAGGTTATTGCAGGGGGCTGAGATGTTACGCATTGCAGACAAACAATTCGATTCACATTTGTTTACCGGCACCGGGAAATTTGCCAGCGCAGCGCTGATGGTTGACGCCATTCGCGCTTCCGGCAGCCAGTTAGTCACACTGGCAATGAAGCGCGTGGATTTGCGTCAGCATAATGATGCCATTCTCGCACCACTGTTGGCAGCAGGCGTCACGCTACTGCCTAATACGTCCGGGGCGAAAACGGCGCAAGAGGCTATCTTTGCTGCCCAACTGGCGCGCGAAGCGCTGGGTACCCACTGGCTTAAGCTGGAGATCCACCCGGATGCACGCTGGCTTTTGCCAGATCCCATAGAGACGCTGAAAGCGGCAGAAGCGCTGGTGAAACAGGGATTTGTCGTGTTGCCTTACTGTGGCGCAGATCCGGTGTTATGTAAGCGTCTTGAAGAGGTCGGTTGTGCCGCCGTCATGCCCCTGGGAGCCCCCATTGGCTCCAACCAGGGGCTGGAAACACGAGTGATGCTGGAGATCATCATCGAACAGGCGACCGTGCCGGTGGTGGTCGATGCCGGTATCGGCGTACCCAGCCACGCGACGCAGGCGCTGGAAATGGGCGCTGATGCAGTTCTGGTGAATACGGCGATTGCCGTGGCCGACGATCCGGTGGCAATGGCGCATGCGTTCCGTCTGGCAGTAGAGGCTGGCATGCTGGCACGGCAGGCAGTTCCCGGCGCGCGCCATTCACATGCTGTTGCCACCAGCCCGCTTACCGGCTTTCTGGAGGTCAGCGCATGAAGACGTTTACCGATTACTGGCGCACGCTGAACTGGGATGACCTTCGGCTACGTATTAACAGTAAAACGGCAGCAGATGTCGAGCGCGCCCTGAATGCCGCACGCCTGACCCGCGATGACTTAATGGCCCTGCTCTCTCCTGCCGCCAGCGCATATCTGGAGCCTCTGGCACAAAAAGCACAGCGACTCACACGTCAGCGCTTTGGCAACACGGTGAGCTTTTACGTCCCTTTGTACCTATCCAACTTATGCGCCAACGACTGTACCTACTGTGGCTTTTCGATGAGTAACCACATCAGGCGCAAGACGCTCGACGAATCGGATATTGCACGCGAATGCGCAGCCATCCGCGAAATGGGATTCGAACATTTACTGCTGGTCACCGGCGAACATCAGGGAAAAGTGGGAATGGACTATTTCCGCCGTCACCTGCCGACGATTCGTCGCCAGTTCGCCTCATTGCAGATGGAAGTACAACCCCTCTCCACAGAGGAATACGCCGAGCTGAAAATGCTGGGGCTGGATGGCGTCATGGTGTATCAGGAAACCTGGCACGAGGCGCAGTATGCCCGGCATCATCTGCGCGGCAAGAAACAGGATTTTTTCTGGCGCCTGGAGACACCGGACAGGCTCGGTCAGGCGAGCATTGATAAAATCGGTCTTGGCGCGTTGATTGGTCTTTCCGACAGCTGGCGGGTGGATTGCTACATGATGGCGGAGCATTTGTTATGGCTACAGCAGCACTACTGGCAAAGCCGTTTCTCTGTATCGTTCCCCCGCTTACGCCCCTGCACTGGCGGGATCGAGCCGGCCTCTGTTATGGATGAACGTCAGCTGGTACAGACCATTTGCGCTTTTCGCCTTTTTTCACCGGAAATCGAGCTGTCACTCTCAACACGTGAATCACCCTGGTTTCGTGATCATGTGGTGCCGCTGGCAATTAATAACGTCAGCGCGTTTTCCAAAACGCAGCCCGGCGGTTATGCCGATAATCATCCGGAACTGGAGCAGTTTTCACCGCATGATAACCGTCGGCCAGAACAGGTGGCCAGCGCGCTGGCAGCCTGCGGTTTACAGCCCGTGTGGAAAGACTGGGACAGCTGGCTGGGAAGAACGCCGCAAGAAAATGGCAACGTTGCAGCCATGCGTTAATATCTTCCGAACCGCTGCGCATCACACCCATCGGGGCATTGAGGATTACGCCCCGATTTTCTACTCTGCGCCGGTCAGCAACGGAAGCTGACCGGGGTGGTCATACCGCTCGCTGCCACCCCGCCTCTCTTATGGTTAGCGACTTCTTCCCGTCGATTGATATAAATCAGTCAACTCTACGTTTCCTGACTCAAATTTTCCTTCATTTATATCGCATGGTGTAGCATTAACCACATGAATAAATTAACAGCATTGAATGCTTTTTTATTTTACCGCGCCACGCTTGCCTATACTTTCCAGGTCACTGTCTAACGCTCTCGAAGATACAAACATGCATAGCCGAAAACTTTCGTTCACTACGCCCATTCTGGTGAGTTTTACCGGCATTTTTCTTTGCCTGGCCGTCATTGCCACTCTGGTTACTTTAAGCCAAAGGAAAGATATCACTGATAACTATCACAAGGTTAATCAGTCGTTTACGCATAACATTGCGGTTGATTATGCCGAGGCTATTTTCCAGGAGAATGATTATATTCTCAACCAGGCCGCATCCTACTTTTCCCGTTATAACCGCCTCGACAACGCGGTAAATTTGACCTCACCAGAGGGGTTGCAATCTCTGATGCAGTTATTGCGGCTAATGCCCTCTGTCTCCTCTATTTCGCTGGCCGATCCGCAGGGCGGTTATCTGCGTGCCCCGGTAGTGTCCGATAGCGAAGAGAGTCAGCGTTATGACGCCAAAACGCGCCCGTGGTTCGTTCACCAGGCTGAGGCGACGTCCTACAGCAAATACACGGGTATTTACGAAGATTACTTTACCCATCATCCGACGGTAACGGTCTACAAACCCGTCATCTCCCCGGAAGGTACTCTGAAAGGTACGCTGGCTTTTCACCTCGATCTCGCCTCTATTAGCCATGGGTTAAGAAGCACGCATCCTCCGATGGAAGGGGAGTTTTTTGTAGTAGACCGCAGCGGGCATGTCATGCTGCACCCGGACACGGGTGTTCTTTTTGAGGCTTTTTCACAGCAGTCGCGAATGAAAGAGATGAACAGCGGCGATGGCATGTTTCATGATGAAAAACGTGACATCTGGCTTTATTACAGCTCGCTGACCAATCCGGACTGGTTTGCTATCTATATGGTACCCGGCAATACACTGGAAAATCTTCTGCGCGATGAAACTCTCGTGGTCAGTTGGGGATTTGGCGTAGCAGCTCTGACTATCATCCTGTTCGGTCTGTATTTGCACTACGCTTCCCGCACGGTCCTGCTCAATATCATTAATGCAATTAAAACCGGGGATGTGCAGCAGACGCCGAAGCTGGAGGCGATGCTGAGCAAAGCGATAGTCAGTAGCAAAGAACGGGAGCAGGTCTGGGTCCGGCAGGCCACGATGGACGCCCTGACAAACTGCAAGAATCGGCGGGCATTTGATAGCGATATCGCCGCCCTGATGAACGATCATCAACCCTTTGCGCTGGCGCTGGTCGATATTGATAACTTCAAATCGATAAACGATACCTGGGGACATCTGAGCGGCGACATTGTGCTGCGTAACGTTGCCCGGGAAGGGTTGCAAGTACTGCAGTCACAAAATATCTCGCTGTACCGTTACGGCGGCGAAGAGTTTGCGGTCATTTTCCCACAAGAGCAATTAGCCAGAGCACGCCAGATACTCGAACAATGGCGCATTAATGTGGCAAGCCGGGAGTGGCGTGAAAAGGGAATGAGCGTGACGTTCAGCGCCGGATTGGGTGAGTGGCAAATGGAGTCGCTGGAGCAATTGGTTAATAGCGTTGATGAGGCGCTCTACCAGGCGAAACAGCAAGGCAAAAACCGAATCGTGTCGTGTAGTAAGTCGCTTCCTTCCGATTCGTCAACCTCGTTGTAACCGGTTTCAGTCAGCGTAGTGAATGTTTGTGATGCTATACACACATTCATGGAAATGCGGTTGTTGAAGGAGCCAGCACGGGATAATTATCAATTATCCCATCCACATCGAGGCTGACTATGAAAAACATCGTTTTATGCTGTGCTGCGGGGATGTCCACCAGCATGCTGGTTCAACGCATGAAAGACGCAGCGCAGAAAAAAGGGGTAGAAGTTTCCATTAAGGCCGTTCCTGTCGCTGAGTTTAAAGACAATATCGCTACCGCTGATATTGTACTGCTCGGACCGCAGGTGAAATATGAGCAGGCCAAGTTGCAGGCACAGGCCGAACCGTTGGGCAAAAAAGTCGCGGTTATCGATATGATGGATTACGGCATGATGAAAGGTGATGTCGTTCTGGAAAAAGCCCTCAAGCTGATGGAGTAAGCGCGTGGAAGATTTAGAAACCATCATTATGGAACTGCTGGTTAATGCTGGTGCGGCGCGCAGCCAGGCGCTGACGGCATTGCAACTCGCGCGTAAAGGCGATTTTGCCGGTGCGGAACAGGCGATGGAAGAGTCCCGCGAATTCGTCAAACACGCGCATAAAATCCAGACGCAGCTTATTGGCCTTGATGAAGGCGCAGGAAAACTGCCGGTCAACTTGATTACCGTCCATTCTCAGGATCACCTGATGAATGCCATGGTCATCCAGGATTTGGCGGGAGATATGATTGAACTCTACCGCCGACTGCCGCCCGTTAATGAATAATTCACACTTTTCAGTCATGCAAAATGCCCGATAAGTCGGGCATTTTGCTGTTTAGCCATGGTCAACGCGCTATCCGGGGTACGATGCGGATTTTGTCATTAAAGGCACGAGCGCTTACGACAAAAAATCTTCGCGTTGCGGCGTGAAGGTATCCAGCAACGTGCCTGCTTCCAGGCAAACACAACCGTGCTCAACATTTGGCTTTTTGTAGAGGGTATCGCCGGCGCTGACCTCTTTCGTCACGCCATCAATCGTAAAGCTAAAGCGTCCGGACAACACATAAGTGAGTTGTTCATGTGGGTGGCTATGCATCGGTCCTACGGCACCTTCAGCGAAGTTAACTTCCACCGCCATCATCGTGCCGCCATGGGCCAGAATTCTGCGATTGACGCCGTTACCCAGATCTTGCAGCACCGTCTCTTTTTTATAAATAAACATTCTTACACCTCGCTAAAACAGAATGTGCAGGCCTGATATTTGGCCTGCAGCACGATTAATGAGCCAAACCAAACGTGTATTTAATAATGGCTGACAGGAATGTGAAATCAGGGTCAGCGAAGGTCACACTGTCAACACCCAGGTGGCTGAACAACGGCAATACTAACGCAGGCAGAACACATAGCAGCAGACCGTTTACGAAACTGGCGAGTAATGCCCCCCGCAAACCACCGGTCGCATTACCAAAAATAGCAGCACTACCACCGGTAATAAAACTCGCCATAATGCCAGGAATAATCACTGGCAGACCAATGAACGGGAACAGCGCAACGCAGCACAGTTCCGCCATAAAGCTCACCAGAAAACCGATCAGTACCGCGTTCGGAGACTTCTCAAACAACACCATCGGATCCACTGCCGGAATAGAACCGGGTGCAACAATTTGAGAAAAGCCTTTAAATGCAGGCACGATTTCCTCAGTGAACATGACCACGCCTTTCTTGGCAATGTACAAACCGCCAGCAAAGGTAGCTGATTTTTCTAATAACCAGACCAGATAAGGTTTACCCGCTAACATCTTATCGAGGAAAGCATGCTCAGCGAATACAGAAGAAATACCCAGCAGACAGAACATAGTCAGAAAAGTGGCAACATCAGCATTCTTGAGAAAGCTGAATTTATCGCTAACTTTAACTTCTTCAACGTTAGTCGTTGTATTGCCAAACCACTTACCTAAATAAGAGCCAATAATATAGGAACTGGATGCCGCATGGGCTATGCAATAATCATTATGACCAATAATTTTACGGCTAAAGCGTGACAATATAGTCGGGAAGACGGCCATGTAAGTACCAATTACTACAGAGCCGAAAATAATAGCAAATTGCTCACCGTAGCCCAGGCCAATGAGGGCTGCGGTAACGGAAAACGACATAAACACTATCAGGTGCAGCGACAGGTATATCGCTTTAAAACGGGTATAACGTGCCAGCAGGACGTTAATAATCATCGCGAAGAACAGAATGAATGCGGCCGGTCGGCCCAGCTTATCAATAGTCAATGCCATGATAGCTTCATTACTTGGAACAACACCCCGCAAACCAAACGCATTGGTGAACAGGTCACTGAACATCGTCAGAACACCGCCAAGAATGCTGCCACCGGTTTTTATTAAAACAAAGCCAATAAAAGCAAGGAGCGTACCTTTGATTATATTCGTAATGCTACTTTTTTGTAGAGCCAGTCCCAGAAAAGCAATAAAAGCAATTATTATTGCAGGCGTGCCTAATATTTTAATTACGTAATCCATAATAAACCCTTCTACCGTAAGCATTGATTATTAACTGATAATTTTTTGTATCTTCTAGTTAGTATTTCAGTAATATTGAAACGAGTTGACGCCTGAGAAATAAATCTCAGTATTATTGTTATAATCTGGCAACCCATAGAGGGATTGCATTATTTAATACTATAGAGACGCGCTGGTTAAAATTAACCAGTCGTTCTAAACCTGCACATAAGACTTACTATCAGGATTTGAAAATAAAGCCCCTTATTTCTGGTCACGAAAATGTTCCGGGTAAATACTTGCTAACGGTGCGTATTTTAACAAACGGAGGAAAAGAAATTGTGACGAACACAACTAAAACACCATTTCATTTTAATTAATCTGTGATTTTACTTATTGGATCTGGAGGTTCAGTGACGGTGTGACAGAGAAGGGAGAAAGGAAACGCGGGCATAAAAAGGGCAAAAAAAACTGCACCTTATTCAGTTGGAACCCAACCTTTGGGGTGCAGCTTAACTTACATTAACGTGTCAGCAACGATTACTCGTTGTCGGAACCGCCCAGACCTGCGTTCAGCAGTTCTGCCAGGCTCGCGGACGCATCTTCAGCAGTTACCTGCGGTGCAGCTGGCAGTTCGCCCG
This sequence comes from Phytobacter palmae, assembly GCF_039409775.1. Taxonomy (NCBI): domain Bacteria; kingdom Pseudomonadati; phylum Pseudomonadota; class Gammaproteobacteria; order Enterobacterales; family Enterobacteriaceae; genus Phytobacter; species Phytobacter palmae. Next base: position 19,437 of record NZ_JBCIVJ010000034.1, read on the forward strand.
CTGCACGACGACGCATACGATCCTGATGGTACGCATAACCGGTACCCGCCGGGATCAGACGACCCACGATGACGTTCTCTTTCAGACCGCGCAGTTCATCACGTTTACCTGCAACAGCGGCTTCGGTCAGGACACGAGTTGTTTCCTGGAACGATGCTGCAGAGATGAAGGACTCGGTTGCCAGAGACGCTTTGGTGATACCCAGCAGATCGCGCGAGAAGGTCGCACCGATTTTGCCGTTCGCTTCCAGTTCGCGGTTAGCGATCTTGACGCGTGAGTATTCAACCTGTTCGCCTTCCAGGAAGTCGGAGCTGCCTGCGCTTTCGATGGTGGCTTTACGCAGCATCTGACGAACGATAACTTCAATGTGTTTATCGTTAATCTTAACGCCCTGCAGACGGTATACGTCCTGAACTTCGTTAACGATGTAACGAGTCACAGCATGCACACCACGCAGACGCAGAATGTCGTGCGGCGCTTCCGGACCGTCGGAAACCACGTCACCACGTTCTACACGTTCACCTTCGAACACGTTGAGCTGACGCCATTTCGGAATCATCTCTTCGTACGGATCGCTACCGTCTACCGGGGTGATAACCAGACGACGTTTCCCTTTGGTCTCTTTACCGAAGGAAATGATGCCGCTGATTTCAGCCAGGATTGCCGGCTCTTTCGGACGACGTGCTTCGAACAGGTCCGCAACGCGCGGCAGACCACCGGTGATATCCTTGGTACCGCCAGATTCCTGCGGAATACGCGCCAGGGTATCACCAGAACTGATCTGTACGCCATCTTCCAGCTGAACAATCGCTTTACCTGGCAGGAAGTACTGAGCAGGCATATCAGTGCCTGGGATCAGAACATCGTTACCCTGACCATCAACAATTTTCAGTGCCGGACGCAGATCTTTACCACCGGTAGTACGTTCAGCAGAATCCAGAACCACCAGAGATGACAGACCGGTCAGCTCGTCGGTCTGACGAGTAATGGTCTGGCCGTCAATCATGTCAGTGAAGCGGATGAAACCGCTCACTTCGGTGATAACCGGCATGGTGTGTGGATCCCAGTTTGCAACGGTTTCACCGCCGGCAACCTGCTCGCCATCACCTTTCGCCATAACAGCACCGTAAGGCACTTTATAGCTCTCTTTGGTACGACCGAATTCGTCGATCAATTTCAGCTCGGTGTTACGGGAAGTGATAACCAGTTTACCGCTGGAGTTCACAACCGACTTCGCGTTGCTGAGCTTGATGCTACCTTTGTTTTTCACCTGGATGCTGGATTCAGCAGCCGCACGAGATGCCGCACCACCGATGTGGAACGTACGCATCGTCAGCTGTGTACCCGGCTCACCGATGGACTGTGCCGCGATAACGCCGATAGCTTCACCTTTGTTGATGATGTGGCCACGCGCCAGGTCACGACCGTAGCAGTGCGCACATACACCAAAGTCGGTGTCACAGGATACAACGGAGCGCACCTTAACAGAGTCAACGGAGTTAACTTCTAACAGGTCACACCATTGTTCGTTCAGCAGGGTGTTGCGCGGAACAAGAATATCCGCCGTACCCGGCTTCAGAACGTCCTCAGCGGTCACACGACCCAGTACGCGATCGCGCAGCGGCTCTTTAACATCGCCACCCTCGATAACCGGGGTCATGGTGATACCTTCCAGCGTGCCACAATCGTCTTCGGTCACAACCAGGTCCTGCGCGACGTCAACCAGACGACGCGTCAGATAACCGGAGTTCGCGGTTTTCAGTGCGGTATCCGCCAGACCTTTACGCGCACCGTGCGTGGAGATGAAGTACTGGAGTACGTTCAGACCTTCACGGAAGTTCGCGGTGATCGGCGTTTCGATAATGGAGCCATCCGGCTTCGCCATCAGACCACGCATACCTGCCAGCTGACGAATCTGTGCCGCAGAACCACGCGCACCGGAGTCGGCCATCATGTAGATGCTGTTAAAGGAAACCTGCTGCTCTTCTTCACCCTTACGGTTAATAACGGTTTCAGTCTGCAGGTTATCCATCATCGCTTTCGATACGCGATCGTTCGCCGCGGCCCAGATATCGATAACTTTGTTGTAGCGTTCGCCAGCGGTTACCAGACCGGACTGGAACTGCTCCTGAATCTCAGCAACTTCTGCTTCTGCTTCGGCGATGATCTCGGCTTTTTTCGCCGGGATAACCATATCGTCGATACCAACAGAGGCACCAGAACGTGCTGCATACGCGAAACCGGTATACATGGTCTGGTCAGCAAAGATAACGGTCGGTTTCAGGCCCAGAATGCGGTAACAGGTGTTCAGCATTTTGGAGATCGCTTTTTTGCCCAGCGGCTGGTTCACGATAGAGAACGGCAGACCCTTAGGCACGATCATCCACAGAATCGCACGACCAACAGTCGTATCGATCAGGCTGGTTTTAGACGTAAATTCGCCCTGAGCATTTTTTTCAAACTCAGTGATACGTACTTTAACGCGAGCGTGCAGCTCAGCCTGGCCAGAACGGTACAGACGTTCCGCTTCTTTCGGGCCAGTCAACACCATGCCTTCGCCTTTGGCGTTGATTTTGTCACGGGTCATATAGTACAGACCCAGAACAACGTCCTGAGACGGAACGATGATAGGTTCGCCGTTCGCCGGAGACAGGATGTTGTTGGTAGACATCATCAGCGCACGCGCTTCGAGCTGAGCTTCCAGCGTCAGCGGTACGTGAACAGCCATCTGGTCACCATCGAAGTCGGCGTTATAGGCCGCACAAACCAGCGGGTGCAGCTGAATAGCTTTACCTTCGATCAGTACCGGTTCAAAGGCCTGGATACCCAGACGGTGCAGTGTTGGTGCACGGTTCAGCAGTACCGGGTGTTCGCGGATAACTTCATCCAGGATATCCCAGACTACCGCTTCTTCACGCTCAACCATTTTCTTCGCGGCTTTGATGGTGGTGGCGAGGCCACGCAGTTCCAGCTTGCCGTAAATGAACGGTTTGAACAGCTCCAGTGCCATTTTCTTCGGCAGACCGCACTGATGCAGACGCAGGTATGGACCTACGGTGATTACAGAACGACCGGAGTAGTCAACACGCTTACCGAGCAGGTTCTGACGGAAACGACCCTGTTTACCTTTGATCATATCGGCCAAAGATTTCAGAGGACGTTTGTTAGAACCAGTGATCGCACGACCACGACGACCGTTATCCAGCAGGGCGTCGACCGCTTCCTGCAGCATACGTTTTTCGTTGCGTACGATGATGTCCGGCGCAGCCAGGTCCAGCAGACGTTTCAGACGGTTGTTACGGTTGATCACGCGACGATACAGATCGTTCAGATCGGACGTTGCGAAACGACCACCATCCAGCGGAACCAGTGGACGCAGATCTGGCGGCAGAACTGGCAGAACGGTCAGGATCATCCACTCTGGTTTGTTACCAGACTGAACGAACGCTTCCAGCAGTTTGATACGCTTGGTCAGCTTTTTACGCTTGGTTTCGGAATTAGTTTCGTTCAGCTCTTCACGCAGCTGCTCGCACTCTTGCTCCAGATCCATGCTTTTCAGCAGGGCCTGGATTGCTTCCGCACCCATCTTCGCGTCGAATTCGTCACCGAACTCTTCCAGCGCGTCCAGATACTGTTCTTCGGTCAGAATCTGGTTACGTTCCAGGTTCGTCATACCGCCTTCGATAACCACATAAGATTCGAAGTACAGAACACGTTCGATATCACGCAGCGGCATATCCAGCAGCAGGCCGATACGGGACGGCAGAGATTTCAGGAACCAGATGTGAGCAGTCGGAGACGCCAGTTCGATGTGGCCCATGCGCTCACGACGCACTTTAGTCTGGGTCACTTCAACGCCGCACTTCTCACAGATCACACCACGGTGTTTCAGGCGCTTGTACTTACCGCACAGGCACTCGTAATCTTTTACTGGCCCGAAGATACGGGCGCAGAAAAGGCCGTCACGCTCAGGCTTGAACGTACGGTAGTTGATGGTTTCCGGCTTTTTAACTTCACCGAAAGACCATGAACGGATCATGTCTGGCGAAGCCAGAGCAATTTTGATCGCATCAAACTCTTCGGTTTTAGTTTGCGCTTTCAGAAACTTTAATAAGTCTTTCACGGATTTGCTCCCGTCGGAGTTAGCACACTCTGCTGTCGGGCGTTAACCCGACAGCAGTGACCTGTTTGAGCGAGAATTACTCGTCTTCCAGTTCGATGTTGATACCCAGCGAACGAATCTCTTTCAACAGTACGTTGAAGGATTCTGGCATGCCCGGTTCCATCTGATGGTTGCCGTCCACGATGTTCTTATACATCTTGGTACGACCGTTCACGTCATCAGACTTAACGGTGAGCATTTCCTGCAGGGTGTATGCTGCGCCGTATGCTTCCAGCGCCCACACTTCCATCTCCCCGAAGCGCTGACCACCGAACTGCGCCTTACCACCCAGCGGCTGCTGAGTAACCAGGCTGTAAGAACCGGTAGAACGAGCGTGCATTTTGTCGTCGACCAGGTGGTTCAGTTTCAGCATGTACATGTAACCTACGGTTACCGGACGCTCGAACTGTTCACCGGTGCGGCCGTCATACAGGCGGATCTGACCGGAAGTTGGCAGGTCGCCCAGTTGCAGCAGCTCTTTAATCTCAGCTTCTTTGGCACCGTCGAATACCGGTGTTGCGATTGGCATACCTTTTTTCAGGTTCTCAGCCAGACGCAGTACTTCTTCATCGCTGAAGGTGTTCAGGTCAACTTTCTGACGAACATCGGCACCGAGGTCATACGCTTTCTGGATGAACTCGCGCAGTTTCGCAACTTCTTGCTGCTGTTTCAGCATGGCGTTGATCTTATCGCCGATACCTTTCGCAGCCATACCCAGGTGGGTTTCCAGAATCTGACCGATGTTCATACGAGACGGTACGCCCAGCGGGTTCAGTACGATATCTACCGGCGTACCGTTAGCATCGTGCGGCATATCTTCGATCGGGTTGATCTTAGAGATAACACCCTTGTTACCGTGACGACCTGCCATTTTGTCACCCGGTTGAATCTGACGTTTCACAGCCAGATAAACCTTAACGATTTTCAGCACGCCTGGTGCCAGATCATCGCCCTGGGTGATTTTGCGGCGTTTCGCTTCGAGTTTTTTCTCGAACTCGTGTTTCAGTTCGTCATACTGCTCAGCCAGTTGTTCCAGCTGATTTTGTTTCTCTTCGTCGGTCAGGCCCAGTTCCAGCCAGCGGTCACGCGGCAGCTTGTCGAGCTTCTCAGCTTCAATGCCACCGGAAACCAGCACTGCGTAGATACGACTGAACAGACCGGCTTCAAGGATCTGCAGTTCTTCAGACAGGTCTTTCTTAGCCTGTTTGAGCTGCATCTCTTCGATTTCCAGCGCACGTTTGTCTTTCTCAACGCCGTCACGGGTAAAGACCTGAACGTCGATAACCGTACCGGAAACACCATTTGGTACGCGCAGAGAAGAGTCTTTAACGTCAGACGCTTTCTCACCGAAGATCGCACGCAGCAGTTTCTCTTCTGGCGTCAGTTGGGTTTCACCTTTCGGTGTAACCTTACCAACCAGAATATCGCCGCCGGTCACTTCCGCACCGATGTAAACGATACCGGATTCATCCAGTTTGGAGAGCGCAGCTTCACCCACGTTCGGGATATCAGCAGTGATCTCTTCTGGCCCCAGCTTGGTGTCACGGGACACACACGCCAGTTCCTGAATGTGGATGGTGGTGAAACGGTCTTCCTGAACAACACGCTCGGATACGAGGATGGAGTCTTCGAAGTTGTAACCGTTCCATGGCATGAATGCCACGCGCATGTTCTGACCGAGCGCCAGTTCACCAAGGTCGGTAGACGGGCCATCTGCCAGCACGTCACCGCGCTCGATTGGCTCACCCAGAGAGACGCAAGGCATCTGGTTAATACAGGTGTTCTGGTTAGAACGGGTGTACTTGGTCAGGTTGTAGATGTCGATACCCGCTTCGCCCGGGTACATTTCGTCTTCGTTAACTTTGATAACGATACGAGAGGCATCCACGTACTGAACCATGCCACCACGTTTAGCAACCGCAGTTACACCGGAGTCAACGGCAACAGCACGTTCCATACCGGTACCAACCAGCGGCTTATCAGCGCGCAGAGTCGGAACCGCCTGACGTTGCATGTTCGCACCCATCAATGCACGGTTGGCGTCATCGTGCTCCAGGAACGGGATCAGGGACGCACCGACGGAAACCACCTGCTGGGTGGAAACGTCCATGTAGTCAACCTGGTCGCGGCTGAACAAGCTCGATTCGCCTTTGCTACGGCAGGTAACCAGATCTTCTACAAAGTGGCCTTCATCATCCAGGTTGGAGTTCGCCTGAGCGATAACGTAGTTGCCTTCTTCGATAGCAGACAGGTAGTGAATTTCGTCAGTTACAACACCGTCAGTCACTTTACGGTACGGGGTCTCGAGGAAACCGTATTCGTTCGTCTGTGCGTACACGGACAGGGAGTTGATCAGACCGATGTTTGGACCTTCAGGCGTTTCGATTGGACATACGCGACCGTAGTGCGTCGGGTGTACGTCTCGAACTTCAAAGCCTGCGCGTTCACGGGTCAGACCGCCTGGGCCGAGTGCAGAGATACGACGTTTGTGCGTAATCTCAGACAGCGGGTTGTTCTGGTCCATAAACTGAGACAGCTGGCTGGAACCGAAGAACTCTTTCACTGCCGCAGAAATCGGCTTGGCGTTGATCATATCCTGAGGCATCAGGGTATCCAGATCGCCCAGGGACAGACGCTCTTTCACCGCACGCTCAACACGCACCAGACCAACACGGAACTGGTTTTCTGCCATTTCGCCTACAGAACGGATACGACGGTTGCCGAGGTGGTCGATATCATCGACTTCGCCTTTACCGTTACGGATATCGATGAGCTTCTTCATCACTTCGATGATGTCTTCTTTGCTCAGGATACCGGAACCTTCGATTTCGTCGCGCAGCAGAGAACGGTTGAACTTCATACGACCCACCGCGGACAGATCGTAGCGGTCTTCGGAGAAGAACAGGTTCTCGAACAGGCTTTCAGCGGCTTCACGAGTCGGCGGCTCACCAGGACGCATCATGCGGTAGATTTCTACCAGCGCACTCAGGCGATCGTTGGTTGGGTCGACGCGTACAGTCTCAGAGATGTACGGGCCGTGGTCCAGGTCATTGGTGAACAGCGTTTCGATACGCTTGTGACCAGCCTGGCTCAGTTTAGCCAGCAGATCCAGACTCAGCTCCATGTTCGCCGGGCAGATCAGCTCACCAGTAGACTCATCAACATAGTCTTTGGAAGCGACTTTACCCGCGATGTACTCAACCGGTACTTCGATGTGCTGAATCTCGTCTTTTTCCAGCTGACGAATATGGCGCGCAGTGATACGGCGGCCTTTTTCTACATAGACTTTACCGTTAGCTTCGATGTCGAAAGAGGCGGTCTCGCCACGCAGGCGTTCCGGCACCAGTTCCATCTGCAGCTTGTTGTCGCGAATTTCGAAGACAACTTTTTCAAAGAACAGATCAAGAATCTGCTCAGTGGTGTAATCCAGTGCACGCAGAATAATGGTCGCAGGCAATTTACGACGACGGTCAATACGAACAAACAGGTTGTCTTTCGGATCGAACTCGAAGTCCAGCCAGGAACCACGGTAAGGGATGATGCGCGCGTTATAAAGCACCTTACCAGATGAGTGGGTTTTGCCTTTGTCGCTGTCGAAGAAAACGCCAGGACTACGGTGCAACTGAGAAACGATAACGCGCTCAGTACCGTTGATGACAAAAGTACCGTTGTCGGTCATGAGCGGAATTTCGCCCATGTACACTTCTTGTTCTTTAATGTCTTTAACGGTGCCTTCCGGCGCTTCGCGCTCGTAGATCACCAGACGCAGTTTTACGCGCAGCGGTGCGGAATAGGTCACGCCACGAATTTGACACTCTTTAACGTCAAATACGGGTTCGCCAAGACGGTAGCTGACGTACTGCAGTTCAGAATTGCCGCTATAGCTGGCAATTGGGAACACGGAGCGGAAAGCCGCTTCCAGACCGTACTGCCCTTCAGGATCTTGCTCGATAAACTTCTGGAACGAGTCAAGCTGGATAGAAAGGAGATATGGAATGTCCAGAACTTGTGGACGTTTACCAAAATCCTTACGAATACGTTTTTTCTCGGTATAGGAGTAAACCATAGGGTTCCTCAGCTCGCTGACAAGTCGACCCACTCTGTCCATCGGAGGGACAGTTTATGCAACACCATTTTGTTGACCGGAAAATTGAATACTTTCCGCAATGTCTGTTGCTATCACGCTTAAATCATTTCATTGCGATTTACACAGAGCGAGGACCCTGTCGCAGTATATTAAGTCGTCGATAGAAACAAACATTGTCAGGACTACCAGCAGTCAAACAGTGTGAAATGCTGCTGGCGCCTTACAGCGCAAAATGGCTGGTGACTAAAAAGTCACCAGCCATCGGCCTGATTTCTCAGGCTTCAACCAGAAAAGTCGGCTTATTTAACTTCAACTTCAGCGCCAGCTTCTTCCAGAGATTTTTTCAGTGCTTCGGCGTCGTCTTTGCTGATGCCTTCTTTCAGGGCAGCAGGTGCAGATTCTACCAGGTCTTTAGCTTCTTTCAGACCCAGGCCAGTTGCGCCACGTACTGCTTTGATAACAGCAACTTTGTTAGCGCCAGCAGCTTTCAGAATTACGTCGAATTCAGTTTTTTCTTCAGCAGCTTCAACCGGGCCAGCAGCTACAGCGACAGCAGCAGCAGCGGAAACACCGAATTTTTCTTCCATTGCAGAGATCAGCTCAACAACGTCCATTACGGACATAGCGGATACTGCTTCAATGATTTGATCTTTAGTGATAGACATTTAAATTGTTCCTGAATATCAGAATAAGTTTATACGTAAGCAGATGCTTTACAAAGATAACTGCGATTAAGCAGCTTCTTTCGCATCGCGTACAGCAGCCAGAGTACGAACCAGTTTGCCAGCCGAAGCTTCTTTCATGGTTGCCATCAGGCGTGCAATTGCTTCTTCGTAGGTCGGCAGAGTTGCCAGGCGATCGATCTGGGATGCCGGGATTAACTCACCTTCAAAGGCAGCGGCTTTGACCTCAAATTTTGCATTCGCTTTCGCGAACTCTTTGAACAGACGAGCAGCAGCGCCCGGGTGTTCCATAGAGTATGCAATCAGGGTCGGACCAACGAACGCGTCTTTCAGGCACTCAAACTGAGTACCTTCAACAACACGGCGCAGCAGGGTGTTACGAACAACACGCATGTATACGCCGGCTTCGCGACCTGCTTTACGCAGTTCGGTCATTTTGTCTACGGTCACGCCACGGGAATCCGCAACAACCGCAGACAGCGCGCCTTTGGCTACTTCGCTGACTTCAGCAACAATCGCTTGTTTGTCTTGAAGATTTAAAGCCATTAGCTTTGCTCCTGGATGTTTGCCAGAACAAAATGTTCTGGAACTCACTTCACTCTTCAAATGAAGAGCGTCTGAATACGGTGAGCAGAAACAAGCCAGAGTATCAAAAAATAATCTTAGCGTTCTGTCACCGTCTACGCAGGGGATTAAGTTTCTTACGAAACACCTGCGGTCTTCGACGGAGGCCTGGATAGGCCAGGCTCCAACGAACAAATCTTGTCTATGACTTCGTCCTTCGAACTGCTGCTGCGTTGCCTGCTCTCGCTCACACCAGTCACATAGTTAACTATGCTCCTGGCGATTCACTCGCTTGCCGCCTTGCCGCAATTCAAATGACTCGCATAGCGTCTGTATCTTTCAACAGAATACGTGGGGGTAAAATTGTAGACAAATTCACCGCCCACGTAAAGGCATTAGTTTGCAGAAGCGCTCAGGCCAGCCTGATCAACTGCAACACCGGCACCCATAGTGGTGGAGATGCTGATTTTCTTGATGTACACGCCTTTTGCCTGAGTCGGTTTTGCTTTTTTCAGCGCAACCAGCAGAGCTTCCAGGTTTTCTTTCAGTTTGTCAGCGTCAAAATCCACTTTACCGATGGTGGTGTGAATGATGCCGTTTTTGTCGTTACGGTAACGAACCTGACCTGCTTTCGCGTTTTTAACCGCTTCAGCAACGTTCGGAGTTACAGTACCAACTTTCGGGTTTGGCATCAGGCCACGCGGACCCAGAACCTGGCCCAACTGGCCAACAACGCGCATTGCATCCGGGGAAGCAATAACAACGTCAAAGTTCATTTCGCCTTTCTTGATCTGGTCTGCCAGATCTTCCATACCTACCAGCTCAGCGCCTGCAGCTTTAGCAGCTTCAGCGTTTGCGCCCTGGGTAAATACGGCAACGCGAACGGAACGGCCAGTACCGTGCGGCAGTACAGTTGCACCACGTACGTTCTGATCGGATTTACGCGCGTCGATGCCGAGGTTAACAGCAACGTCAACGCTTTCTACGAATTTAGCAGTGGCCAGCTCTTTCAGCAGAGAGATAGCTTCATTGATGTCGTACTGTTTGGTCGCATCAACTTTGTCACGGATCACGCGCATGCGCTTGGTCAGTTTAGCCATTTCTTAATCCTCCACTACCAGGCCCATGGAACGTGCAGTACCTTCAATGGAGCGAGTCATCGCTTCAATGTCGGCGCCAGTCATGTCGGCAGCTTTGGTCTGCGCGATTTCCTGCAGCTGAGCGCGGGAGATTTTACCCACTTTGTCTTTGTTCGGCTTGCCGGAACCAGACTTGATACCAGCCGCTTTCTTCAGCAGAACTGCTGCCGGAGGCGTTTTGGTAACGAAAGTGAAGGAACGGTCAGCGTAAACGGTAATAACAACCGGAATCGGCAGACCTTTTTCCATGGAATCAGTTTTGGCGTTGAACGCTTTACAGAATTCCATGATGTTAACACCCTGCTGACCCAGAGCCGGACCAACCGGTGGGCTCGGGTTTGCCATGCCAGCTGCAACCTGCAGCTTGACGTAGGCCTGGACTTTCTTAGCCATTGAAATTTCCTCGTTTGGGTTATAGCGCCCGGAAGGGCTCCCCGTGTTTAAATACGTTTTACGGGCACTGGACCCATAAAATCAAAAGGCGCGAAATTGTATGCCAACTTCGCGCCTTGTGCAACATTTGATCGCCTTTTTTTAGGCTTTCTCTACCTGGCTAAAGTCCAGTTCCACCGGGGTCGCACGACCAAAAATGGACACGGAAACTTTCAGGCGTGACTTTTCGTAGTCAACTTCTTCGACCACACCGTTAAAGTCAGCAAACGGACCATCATTAACGCGGACCATTTCACCTGGTTCGAACAGCGTTTTCGGACGCGGCTTATCACCCACCTGCTGCAGGCGGTTCATAATTGCATCGACTTCTTTATCGCTGATCGGCGCCGGACGATCGGAAGTACCACCGATGAAGCCCATTACGCGCGGAACGCTGCGCACCAGGTGCCAGCTCGCGTCGTTCATGACCATCTGGACCAGTACGTAACCCGGGAAGAATTTGCGTTCGCTTTTGCGACGCTGACCGCCACGGATTTCGACCACTTCTTCGGTCGGCACCATAACTTCGCCAAATAACTCTTCCATGTTGTGTAATTTGATGTGCTCACGCAACGAAGTCGCTACGCGGCCTTCAAAACCGGAAAACGCCTGAACGACGTACCAGCGCTTTTTAGGAGCTTCAGACATCTCAGAACCTCAGGCCAGTGATAAAGGAAACAAGGCGAACCAGAATACCATCCAGTCCCCACAAAATAAGTGACATAACCGCAGTTACCGCAGCTACGATCAATGTGGTGTGCAATGTTTCCTGGCGAGTAGGCCAAATTACCTTACGGACTTCAGTTCTCGCTTCGCGGGCAAACGCAACGGTCGCTTTACCCTTCGTCGTCAACAGCGCGACACCACCTGCTGCAGCAATCAGAATCACAACGGCCAGCGCACGCAGCGGCAGCATCATGTCACGATAAAGGTAGTTGCCAACAATCGCTACGAGCAACAGAACAGCAACAACAACCCACTTCATCGCTTCCAGGCCGCGCCCGCTCCCTTGAGCTTCGGTATTCGCACTCATAAACCAACCTGTTACAAGAATCAGACAAACATTTTTGCCCCGCACAGGCGAGGCAACCAAACCGAAATGCTCTGGTGCGTTTCGGATTTAACGCCATCTACAGAGCCTGTCTCAGCAATGATTATGACAAAAAAAATCACTGATGAGCCAGGTTCTGGTTCGAGAGCGTGCAAAAAGGGCATCAAATGATGCCCTTTTCTTACGCTTAGCGTCAAATGTTATCAGCGATTAGCCGAGAACTTTTGCTACAACGCCCGCGCCTACAGTACGGCCGCCTTCACGGATTGCGAAACGCAGACCGTCGTCCATCGCGATCGGGTGGATCAGGGTAACAACCATTTTGATGTTGTCGCCCGGCATTACCATCTCTACGCCTTCCGGCAGTTCGATGGT
>NZ_JBCIVJ010000035.1:0-30664 GCF_039409775.1 Phytobacter palmae
TCACCTTGTTTAAAAGCACCCTCCGAAGAGGGGGAAGCCGACTCTACGGGCGGATTGACTCTGCGAAGGATGCGCCGTGTTTATTCGTGGTCTGGCAGGGCAATCTCTTTGCTGACACGCAGCCCCTGACTGTCAAAAATCATGCAGTGCTGGCTGTCAAAAGCGAGGGTGATTTTTTGCCATGGGCGGAAATGCACATCGCCGGGGAGCAGGATTTTAATGTTGTCGTGACCATAGCACTGGCCGAAGAGATAGGTATTATTGCCGAGTCGCTCCACCACTTCGCACTGGAACTCCAGTTGCGTACCGCGCGTGATATCTGTAGAGAGGTGTTCCGGGCGGATCCCCAGCGTGACCTCCGCGCCAGGTTCAAGACGCGACGTATCCAGCGCCAGCGTTAATGAATGCCCCTGTGCCAGCGTCACCGTCAGCTCGCCCGGCCGCCACGCTTTAACGGTGGAAGGCAGGAAATTCATTTTCGGCGAGCCGATAAACCCGGCGACAAACTTGTTCACCGGGTTGTAGTAAAGCTCCATCGGTGAGCCCATCTGCTCAATATTGCCGTAATTCATCACCACGATTTTATCGGCCAGCGTCATGGCTTCCACCTGATCGTGGGTGACATACACCATGGTGGTTTTCAGTTCCTGATGCAGACGGGCGATATGCAGGCGCATCTCGACGCGCAGCTCGGCATCGAGGTTAGAGAGCGGTTCATCAAACATAAATACGCGCGGGTTACGCACAATCGCACGACCAATCGCCACGCGCTGGCGCTGACCACCGGAGAGCTGTTTTGGCTTTCTGTCCAGCAGATGGCTGAGTTGTAACGTCGTGGCGACCATCTCCACCTGACGGCGGATTTCCTCCTTCGGGACTTTATTTACTTTCAGTCCGTAACCCATATTTTCCGCCACGGTCATATGCGGATAGAGCGCGTAAGACTGGAAGACCATCGAAACGCCGCGGTGGGCGGGGGCGACATCGTTCATCACCTCATCGCCAATCAGGACTTCGCCTTCGCTGACCTCTTCCAGTCCGGCAATCATGCGCAGCATGGTCGATTTCCCGCAGCCGGAAGGGCCGACAAATACCGCAAACTCACCGTCTTCAATCGACAGATTCACATTGTTCAGCGTCACCGTGTCGCCAAACCGCTTGGTGACATTCCTCAGTCGTATATTGGACATCAACGTTCCCCGAAAATAGTAGCCGTTATGTGCAGCGATAAGCGCGTTGTCGGATGTTTTTGTATTACGTATAACAATCAGGCGACAGAGTAGCTCAACCGCGAAAATTCATGCTCAGACTATAACTTCCAGTGTTTTAGCGCCCTATATCGAATTTTCATTTCTGTTGCGTCTGTCACACAACTGACAGTTAATTCTCGTTTTGTTGGTCGCTCAAGCGTAACGTATAACAAATCCAATTGAGCATATGAATGTGTTTTAACCCCAGTGATATCAGGTGATTTTACCGCTGTCTCATCAGATGTCGCACCATGAAAACCACTAAAATGTTATACCTTGACATGAGGGTGATAATGAAAAAGAGAACACTTACCGCACTGATCCTCTCTGCACTGGCTGCCGGCCAGATTATTAGCCTGTCGGCGCATGCGGCAACAAAACAGCTTAACGTCTGGGAAGACATTAAAAAGTCTGTTGGTATCCAGGACGCCGTCAAAGATTTCGAGCAAAAGTACGACGTTAAAGTGAATGTTCAGGAGATGCCCTACGCGCAGCAACTGGAAAAATTACGCCTTGATGGTCCGGCAGGTATCGGGCCGGATGTACTGGTTATCCCCAATGATCAGTTGGGTGGCGCGGTTGTGCAAGGGCTGCTGACCCCCCTGAATCTGGACAAAGAAAAGATTGATGCTTTTACTCCGGCTTCCATCAACGCCTTCCGCCTGGATAACACGTTGTATGGCGTACCAAAAGCGGTCGAAACGCTGGTACTGATATACAACAAAGATCTGATCGACAAACCGCTGCAAAGCCTGCCGGAGTGGCTCGACTACTCGAAAAAACAGCGTGAGCAGAGCAAATACGGTCTGTTGGCCAAATTTGACCAAATCTACTACAGCTGGGGCGCTATCGGTCCGATGGGCGGCTATCTGTTCGGTAAAAACGACAAAGGTGGCTATAACCCGAAAGATATCGGCCTGAATAAACCCGGCGCGGTGGAGGCGGTCACTTTCCTGAAAAAATTCTACAGCGAAGGGGCTTTCCCGTCGGGGATCCTCGGTGATAACGGGCTGAACGCCATTGATTCACTATTTACCGAGAAAAAAGCCGCTGCGGTGATTAACGGCCCGTGGGCTTTCCAGCCGTATGAAGCTGCAGGCATTAACTACGGCGTGGTGCCGCTGCCAAATCTGCCGGATGGCAAACCCATGAGCTCCTTCCTTGGCGTGAAAGGCTATGTGGTTTCTACCTGGAGTAAAGATAAGCAACTGGCACAGCAATTTCTCGAATTTATCAACCAGCCGCAGTACGTGAAAACGCGCTATATCGCTACCCGCGAGATCCCGGCGCAGAAGGCGATGATTGACGATCCGATGATCAAAAACGACGAGAAAGCCAGTGCGGTAGCGGTGCAGGCCGCGCGCGCCACGGCAATGCCGGGCATCCCGGAGATGGGTGAGGTCTGGGGACCGGCAAACGCGGCGCTGGAACTGAGCCTGACCGGGAAGCAGGAGCCGCAGGCCGCGCTCGATGCCGCCGCCAGACAGATCCATATGCAAGTTGAAGCCATGCAGGCCAGTAACCAGTAACCGCTTGTTGTAGCAGAACGGGAGGGCGACCTCCCGTTGTCGAAAAGGAGTCGTACGTGATTATCAGTCCCAGCGAGAATTTTGCCAAAACGCAAGGTGCAGGCCGTCATGCATGGTGCGGGCTGCTGCTGGCCATCGTGCCGGGCTTTGGTCAGTTCTATCACCGTCAGTGGCTAAAAGGCCTCATCTTCCTTGTACTGTTGAGCAGTTTTACCGGCATTTTCTATGATTTTCTGCGCGAAGGACTCTGGGGGTTGTATACCCTTGGCGAAGAAGTGCCGCGCGATAACTCGATCTTTTTGCTGGCGGAAGGGATCATCAGCGTGCTGATTATCGCCTTTGGCGTGATGGTCTGGTATCTGTCGCTGCGCGATGCATGGATTAACGGTAAAAAGCGCGACGAAGGCAGGCCGCTCAACAGCGTGCGCAAGCAGTATCAGATGTTGCTCAGCGATGGTTTTCCCTACCTGATGATTACACCCGGCTTCATTCTGCTGGTGTTTGTGGTGATTTTCCCGATCCTGTTCGGCTTCTCCATCGCCTTCACTAATTACAACCTCTACCACACGCCGCCCGCCAAACTGGTGGACTGGGTGGGATTAAAGAATTTCGTCAATATTTTTACCCTCTCGATCTGGCGTTCGACGTTTCTTGATGTGTTGCAGTGGACCGTGGTCTGGACCTTGCTGGCAACCACTCTGCAATGCACCGTTGGCGTTCTGCTGGCCATTCTGGTCAACCAGAAAGACCTGCGGTTTAAGCCTCTGGTACGCACTATCTTTATTCTGCCGTGGGCGGTGCCGGGCTTTGTCACCATTCTGGTATTTGCCGGGATGTTTAACGACTCCTTTGGCGTGATTAACAACGCTATTCTGGCTTTCTTTGGTATTGCACCGAAAGCGTGGCTTACCGATCCCTTCTGGACGAAAACGGCGCTGATCATGATGCAAACCTGGCTCGGTTTTCCGTTTGTCTTTGCCATGACTACCGGGGTATTGCAGGCCATTCCTGACGATCTGTACGAGGCCGCGAAGATGGATGGTGCCAGCACCTGGACCCGCCTGCGCACGATTACGCTGCCGCTGGTGCTCTACTCGATTGCGCCGATCATCATCACGCAGTACACCTTTAACTTTAATAATTTCAACATCATATACCTGTTTAACAACGGCGGCCCGGCGGTGGCAGGAGCAAACGCGGGCGGCACCGATATCCTGGTGTCGTGGATCTATAAGCTGACGATGTCCTCCTCGCAGTATGCGATTGCCGCGACCATCACCATTTTGCTGTCGATTTTTGTCGTCGGCCTGGCGCTGTGGCAGTTCCGTGCCACCAAATCTTTTAAAAACGACGACATGGCATAAGGGAAGAAAAATGGCTAAATCACAAAGTATCCGCCGCGAAAAGTGGATCCGCCTGTCGCTCTCCTGGCTGGTTATCGTGCTGGTATCAGTCATCATTATCTATCCGCTGGTGTGGACGGTCGGCGCCTCACTGAACGCCGGTAACAGCCTGCTCAGCACATCGATAATCCCGGAGAATCTCTCATTCCAGCATTATGCCGATCTGTTTAACGGCCAGGTGAACTACCTGACCTGGTACTGGAATTCGATGAAGATCAGCCTGCTGACGATGATTTTGACCTTAATCAGCGTCAGCTTTACCGCCTACGCTTTTTCGCGCTTCCGCTTTAAAGGGCGCCAGAATGGCCTGATGCTCTTTTTGCTGTTGCAGATGATCCCACAGTTCTCCGCGCTCATCGCCATCTTCGTGTTGTCACAGCTGCTGGGGTTGATTAACAGCCATATGGCGCTGGTGCTGATCTACGTTGCCGGGATGATCCCGATGAATACTTATCTGATGAAGGGCTATCTCGACGCCATTCCACGGGACCTGGACGAATCCGCACGCATGGACGGGGCCAGCAACTTCCGCATCTTTATCGAGATAATCATGCCGCTGTCTAAACCGATTGTTGCGGTGGTGGCGCTGTTCTCCTTCACCGGGCCGCTGGGAGATTTCATCCTCTCCAGCACCATTTTACGCACCCCGGACAAATACACGCTGCCGATTGGTCTTTATAACCTGGTGGCGCAAAAGATGGGTGCCAGTTACACCACCTATGCGGCGGGCGCGGTATTGATCGCCGTGCCGGTGGCCATTCTCTATCTCGCCTTACAAAAATACTTCGTCTCCGGTCTGACCTCCGGCAGCACTAAAGGATAACCACATGAAAAGATTCACACCCGCTCTGCTTGCTGTTTGTCTCTGTAGTTTGTCTGCCAGCGCTTTTGCCGCCGACGCGTTAAAGACGCGCCCGTTCAGCGGCATGCCTGCCGACTTTATTAAAGGGGCGGATATCTCAACCCTGCTGGACGCTGAAAAGCACGGAGCGAAGTTTTATAACGACAAGAATCAGCCGCAAGATGCGCTCGCTATCCTCAAAGCCAATGGCGTGAACTATGTGCGTCTGCGTTTGTGGGTTGACCCGAAAGACGCGCAAGGCCAGGCATACGGCGGCGGTGATAACGATCTGGCGACCACGCTTGCGCTGGCAAAACGCGCGAAGGCACAGGGGATGAAGCTGCTGCTCGATTTTCACTACAGTGATTTCTGGACCGATCCGGGTAAACAGTTCAAACCAAAAGCCTGGGAAAAAATGGATTACCCGCAGCTGAAAACTGCAATCCATGACTATACCCGCGACACCATTGCCCGCTTCAGACAGGAGGGGGTGCTGCCGGATATGGTGCAAATCGGCAATGAAATTAACTCCGGAATTCTGTGGCCGGAAGGCAAAAGCTGGGGGCAGGGCGGCGGTGAGTTTGATCGGCTGGCGGGGCTACTCAATTCAGCCATTGACGGGCTCAAGGAGAATCTTAAGAACGGCGAACAGGTGAAGATTATGCTGCACCTGGCCGAAGGGACTAAAAACGATACCTTCCGCTGGTGGTTTGATGAAATCACCAGACGCAACGTGCCGTTCGATGTGATTGGCCTGTCGATGTACACCTACTGGAACGGGCCGATCAGCGCGTTGCAGAGCAATATGGACGACATCAGCAAACGCTACAACAAAGATGTGATTGTGGTCGAAGCGGCTTACGGCTATACGCTGGCTAATTGCGATAACGCCGAAAACAGCTTCCAGGAAAAAGAAGAGAAAGCCGGCGGCTACCAGGGTACCGTCCAGGGGCAATATGACTATATCCACGATTTAATGCAGTCGGTTATTAATGTTCAGGGTCATCGCGGTAAAGGTATTTTTTACTGGGAGCCGACCTGGATTGCGGTTCCCGGAAATACCTGGGCGACGCAGGCGGGAATGAATTATATCAACGACAAATGGAAAGAGGGCAATGCGCGGGAAAACCAGGCGTTGTTTGATTGTCAGGGGAAAGTACTGCCTTCGGTAAAAGTTTTTAATTAACTCTGGTGTTGTCAATTTCAGGATCTTTAATATGAATAAATTTGCGCCTTTAAGCCCGAAGGTTGTCTCGCTATTGCATGGCGCGGACTATAACCCGGAGCAATGGGAGAATTATCCGGGCATTATTGATAAAGATATCGCCATGATGAAACAAGCAAAATGTAATGTCATGTCGGTCGGAATATTCAGCTGGTCAAAACTGGAACCCCGGGAAGGGGAATTTAATTTTGCCTGGCTGGATTCGGTTATTGAGAAGTTATATGCGGCGGGTATTCATATCTTTCTCGCCACGCCGAGTGGCGCACGGCCAGCCTGGATGTCGCAGAAATATCCCCAGGTGCTGCGCGTCGGGCGCGATCGCGTTCCGGCACTACACGGCGGGCGGCATAACCACTGCATGACCTCGCCGGTGTACCGGGAAAAAACGCTCAAAATCAATACACTGTTAGCGGAGCGCTATGCGCAGCATCCGGCAGTACTTGGCTGGCATATTTCCAACGAGTACGGCGGCGAATGCCACTGTGATTTGTGTCAGCAACAATTCCGCGACTGGCTGAAAGCCCGTTATCAGACACTGGAAAACCTCAACCACGCCTGGTGGAGCGATTTCTGGAGTCACACCTATTCCGACTGGTCACAAATCCAGTCCCCGTCGCCGCAGGGAGAAGTGTCAATCCACGGCCTGAATCTTGACTGGCGACGCTTTAACACCGCGCAGGTCACTGATTTCTGCCGCCATGAAATCGCCCCGCTGAAAGCGGCGAATGCGCAGCTTCCGGTGACCACGAATTTTATGGAGTATTTCTACGATTACGACTACTGGCAACTCGCGCCGGCGCTCGATTTTATCTCCTGGGACAGCTACCCCATGTGGCACCGGGACAAAGATGAAACGCAGCTTGCCTGCTACACGGCGATGTATCACGACATGATGCGCTCGCTAAAGGGGGGCAAGCCATTTGTGTTGATGGAGTCAACGCCGAGCGTCACCAACTGGCAGCCAACCAGCAAAGTGAAAAAGCCGGGGATGCACATTTTGTCTTCGTTACAGGCAGTGGCGCACGGCGCGGATTCGGTGCAGTACTTCCAGTGGCGTAAAAGTCGCGGTTCGGTAGAGAAGTTCCACGGTGCGATCATTGATCATGTGGGCCATCTTGATACCCGTGTCGGGCGTGAAGTATGCGCGCTGGGCGACATGCTCGAAAAACTCTCTCCGGTGATGGGGTGTCGCACCGATGCGCGTGTGGCTGTCATCTTTGACCAGCAAAACCGCTGGGCGCTGGACGACGCCGAAGGGCCGCGCAATAAAGGTATGGAGTATGAAAAAACGGTTAATGAACACTACCGCCCGTTCTGGGAGAAAGGCATTGCGGTGGATGTCATTAACGCCGACGCGGATCTGAGTCGTTATCAACTGGTGATCGCCCCCATGCTTTACATGGTACGGGAGGGCTTTGCTGAGCGCGCCGAGGCGTTTGTCGCGGCGGGTGGGCATCTGGTCACGTCCTACTGGACCGGAGTGGTGAACGAGAGCGATCTCTGCTTTCTCGGTGGCTTCCCTGGCCCGCTACGCAAACTGACTGGTGTCTGGGCCGAGGAGATAGACTGTCTGGATGACAATGAGCGCAATCTGGTGCAGGGGCTGGCGGGGAACGATGCCGGCTTACAGGGGCCATATCAGGTGCGTCATCTGTGTGAACTGATTCATGTGGAGAGCGCAAAACCGCTGGCCACTTATAGGGATGATTTCTATGCCGGTCGTCCGGCAGTGACGGTTAATCAGTTCGGCAAAGGTAAGGCGTGGCACGTAGCATCACGCAACGACCTGGCGTTCCAGCGTGATTTCTTTGCCAGCCTTATTGACGAACTGGCGCTGCCGCGCGCCGTTGAGCAGGATTTCCCACCGGGTGTTGTGGCTACTGCGCGCACTGACGGGGAAACCACGTTTGTCTTTATCCAGAACTTTAGCGCTCAGCAGCAGACGATAACCCTGCCGCAAGGCTATCAGGATTGTTTGTCTGCCGCGTCGGTCAGCGGTTCGCTGACGCTGACGCCGTGGGATTGCCGTGTTGTTCGCCGTCAGGCGTAAAGTCTGACTTATGCGCCTGCCCATTCGGGCAGGCTTTTTTTTATCTGTCGAAAATCCGGAGTCGATGATGGTGAGTCTTAAATCTTTCCTGCGCTACTTCTCTGAACCAAAAAATGCCGCGGCGGTGCCCATCAGCGATGCCGAGCTGCAATTAATCCAGCGGCTGGCGCAGGCTTTTGGCGGTGCGGAGAATATTGAAAATGTCGATGCCTGTCTGACCCGTTTACGCGTAACGGTAAAAGATCTGGCGATTGTGGATTCTCAGGCGCTGCAACATGAAGGGGCGCTGGGGGTGATTATTCTCGGTCAGCAGGTGCATGCAATATTTGGCAAGCAGTCAGATGCGCTGCGCAAGTTACTGGATGAGCATTTCTTTTCACGCACATAAATAAAAAGGGATACCCGTAAGGGTATCCCGAAATAGATAAAAGAAAAGCAATGACAATATAAATTCTGACAGGCAAGAGCCTGGCAGTTCTCGGAGATAAATAACGAGGGTAACGCATTAATAAACAGGGTCATTTCGCGTTATATCGCGACGAGGCACAGGAAATGTCCGGGGGCTTATTTAAATAAGCGACCGCAGTTAACAAATTCAGCCAATTACGCGATAACGGGAAAGATATGTTTATTTACCACCAGGCTTCAACCTGTACGCCAAAGTTCCATGTATTATTTTTGGTTCCATCTTCGAATGATTTTCCATTTTCCGAATCATTTAAATAGGAAGCAAATACGCGTAATTCAGGACGTGACATAAATTCCGGGCCATCTGCCAGACCAACCGCGAAAGTGTATTTTTCGCCGCTCTGCTTGTAGTGGCTGCCGTTTTTGTAGTCATCTTTCTGGTAGAACCCGCCGACTTCACCAATCAGGCGCACATAGTTAGTCATCTGATACTGCGCGCGGCCCACCAGTGAAACCAGGCGGGTTTTGTCGGTATATTCCGTAATGTCGTTAGCAGAGCCGTAAGTCAGTACGTGGTTCAGCGAGAACTTACTGGTAATCGGGATGAGTCCGGTGTTGATCACGCGGTAACCGCTGGCGTCGTTCACATAATGCCACATGTCATACCAGCCGCCGCCCTGCGATACCATGTTCTGCGCCAGCCCTTTGTTGGCATATTGCAGCACCAGTTTATTGTAGCCGCCAAGCATGTCCTGGCTGATTTCGCCGGTCACCATCACGCCGTCATCGGCTTCGTATAATCCGCCGTACTCTTTCTGTTTTTTGGTCGGATTAGGCATAGCGTAGTCAATGCCGAACTCTGTCCAGGCGCCTGACCACGGCTTCCAGCCCGCATAGCGAAGGTCGATATAGTTGATATTAACGTCATTGTCGTTATCGACGCGGTAATCAACATCGTTGGCATCACCCCGGATCCAGGCCACCGAGACCGCACCTGGCCCGACGCTGTAGTTTTCGATCCCTGCGCCGGAACCGGAAATATTCCAGTATTTGGTATCGATGATATGCAGGTCGTGGCGCTGGTAGTAACGTTTACCGCCCCAGATGACCGCATTGGGATCGTTGGGGATAAGCCCTTTAATTTGCAGGTTCAGCTGGCGCAGGCCGAACTGCGCGTCGTCGCCAATGGTGGTTTCGTTGTCGTTAGAACCGTCGGAAACCATGCTGACCATACTGTCGAGGTAAAAACTCACGTCATCTTTTTTATAGACCTCAGAACCCAGCTCCAGCTCGCCGTAGGTGTCGGTTTCGTTACCGAGGCGACCCAGTTTGTTCTTTTGCCACTCAACCTGTCCGCCATCGCCGGAGACGCCTACACCGCCGCGCAGGTAGCCGTGAAAGTCGATAGGGACAGATGTCGCAGCCAGCAAAGAAGTCGAAGTCAGCGCAGTGGCTAACGCAAGAGAGAGAGTGCGTAGCGTAGTGTTCATATCATTCCTCTTATTGTTTTGTATTACGTTCACATAAGCAGTGTCATAAAATGCCTAAATGTAAAAACAGGCAAACTAACGATTGTGAATATGTGATTAACTGCAAATAAATCAGCGTTTTTTGTTACCATTAGCGAATCTGTTCACAGTGTCTTGAGTTGTGAGCGTCATACTTTTGTTGTTAAGATGAAGCAAGGGGGATGCGTGGTGAGCGTTTTTTCAGGTCGCCCCTGTTACACTTGGCGTATAACAACATAAGGAACCGGACCATGAAGTCTAAAAGTGCAACGCTGGAAGACGTAGCCCGTCATGCGGGCGTCTCCTACCAGACCGTGTCCAGGGTACTCAACAAATCTGCCAATGTATCCGAAGCCACGCGTTTAAAAGTAGAGAAATCCATAGAGTTATTGCGTTATGTACCGAACCGACTGGCGCAGCAGCTGGTGGGTAAGCAAAGCCAGACCATCGGTCTGGTGACCACCTCTCTGGCACTCCATGCCCCTTCACAGGTGGCGGCAGCGGTGAAACGCTATGCTAACCTCGATGGCTACCAGGTATTGATTTCAATGATCGATGAGAACGTCAATCAAGACATTCAATCCGCCATTAACGAACTCAAGTCGCAACTGGTGGACAAGGTCATTATCAACGTGCCGCTGGAGACAGAAGAGGCGCAACGTATCGCCTCTGACAACGATGATATTGTCTGCCTGTTCCTGGATGTCGATCCCTACAGTTCTGTGTTTAACGTTTCGTTTAACCCGGCGGATGGCACCCGTGCGAGCGTCAAACATCTCTATGAACTGGGTCACCGGGAGATTGCACTGCTGGCCGGACCGGAAACCTCCGTGTCGGCCAATCTGCGGTTAAAAAGCTGGTTAGATACGCTCAATAGTTATGGGCTGAAACCGGTGACCATTTTTCATGGCACCTGGGACGCGCAGAGTGGTTACGCCGGTGCGCTGCAGATGTTACGTGAAACACCGAATTTCACCGCTGTGCTGGTGGGAAACGATCAGATGGCGCTTGGCGTGCTTAGCGCATTTCATCAACACCAGGTCGCCATTCCGGGTGAGAAGTCGGTGGTAGGTTATGACGGGACCTATGAAAGTTCGTTCTTTCATCCGGCGTTAACCACCGTTTCGCTGGATCTCGATTTGCAGGGAAAGGAAGCGGTGCGCCGCCTGCTTGATAGCGGCCACGGTGATTCGGCGCGCAGTTCATCCGTGTTGCCGGCAAAGCTTATCGTCCGTCACTCCACCGGGGCAGTGCAGGAGCAGGGGATTAATCTGCAGGATATCTCCCGCCAGTTGCAGGAGATTGCACATAAATTATGGAAGTAACTCACGTCTGCTACTGACGCTGAGGCACTCCGTACCAAAAGCCGCCGCGTTTTGCTCCATCCATTTGCACAACGCCAACAGGCTGGTTGGTAAAATGCGGCTGGCATAAGGCAGGGAAGAGAAGATTGCGTCGGCAGGTAGCTACCGGCGCAATCTTCTCTACTGCGCAGGCTTTTACGATCACTTTATAAAACCACGCTCAGACTGCCGTAACCGCCCCGTGATAGCGATCAGCGCATTGACATCTTCTGGCGTCAGCTTATCGAGAAAATTCCGCCGCACGCTTTTGGCGTGTACCGGTCGTGCTGTGGCGAGTAGCTGACGTCCTGTTTCCGTAATGCTTACCGAAATACCTGCTGAGTTGTTACGGCTTCTCTGCACAAGTTCTCGTGACGCCATACGTGAAAGCTGGTGTGAAAGCCGGGATTTATCCCATTCGAGGTACTCCAGCAAGTCACGCTGTAAAAGCGCGCCATGTGGGTCTCTGATGAGTGCCATAAGGATCATGAAATCCGGACCGGAAAGGCCAGTGGCATCACTGATATCTCTGACAATACGGCCCGTTATGACCTCTGCAAGCCGACGAAATCCGCGCCATGCCATCCACTCTTCATCTGAAATCTCTGCGGTGTTCATACTATATTCAGCCTTCGGGTTGATATATCAACTTTGTGGTTATACAGTAAACGTTTTAATGCCAGAGATAAAGACGCGTGTCGGACAAACTTAGCATCGCCATCATCGGTGGGGGCCCTGCGGGTCTCACGGCGGCCGTTATACTTCAGCGCCGCGGTTTTAACGTAACGCTATTCGAGGGTGAGTCTGCGGATTCTGCGCGCAGTCAGGGGGGCTCACTTGATCTGCATGCTGACAGCGGACAGGAGGCGTTGCGTAGAGCTGGTCTGCTCGGGCAGTTCATAAAAATAGCCAGGTATGAGGATCAGGAAAGCCGGATGCTGAACTATCGCACCGGAGAAGTTGAGGGCGACATGATTGCTCCTGAAGGTGAAATGGATAAACCTGAAATTGACCGCGGCGAGCTAAAAAAACTGCTGCTGAGTGGCCTCCTGGCAGAGACTATTGTGTGGGGACATAAACTTCATCACCTTGACTCAGGCCTGAACGGAAAGCATGTGCTGACTTTCAGCAACGGCAGGCGCTTTGAAGCTGACGTTATCATCGGTGCGGATGGCGCCTGGTCGCGGGTCAGGGCTTATCTGACAGCGGAACGTCCGATTTACACGGGTATTACCTTTTTCGAAGGCTGGATTGATCACCCCTCAGGGCGAATCAGTGACATCGCAGGAAAGGGGACCGCTTTTAGCTTTGGTGGTGCTCAGGCACTCATCACACAACGTAACGGTGGGGGGAGAATTTGCGTTTATGCAGCACTGAAACGCGACATTGATTTCCTCGATCAACAGATTGCCTGTTGCGGCATGACCGCCTTTGTACGTGACAGTTACAGGGGCTGGGCTTCTTCTCTGCAGTCAATCGTTAATGCTACCGGTGATTATGTCCGGCGTCCGATTTACAGCCTGCCCATGGATTTCGATTGGGTAGCGCGTCCGGGCATAACACTCATTGGCGATGCTGCTCATCTGATGCCGCCTGTTGGCGTAGGTGTTAACCTGGCAATGCTTGATGCGACAGACGTTGCTCTGGCACTGTGCGAGGCAGCGCATCCGCTCAATGAGTTACGCAATGCGCAAACCATCATTATGGAGCGTGCCCACGATATTATGCCCGGCGCAATATCTGGCTTTCAGAACTGGTTTAGCGAAAAAGAGTCACCTGAAATGAGGGGATGGGGCGGGGGCAGCTCATCCTGTCAGGAAAAGCGGTAAATATTGGCGATAAGCCCGCTCAAACGGGCAGCAACGTTGATATAGCAGGCCATCACCTGGAGGTGGCCTCGCTTCAACTGATTAAGCAAGAGACGGAATACTACTGCCAGCGTATGATTTACTCAAAGCTCGTTCATTTTTTTGGTACTGAGCGGACGCGCACATATTGCGAGGGGGGTTATGAGCGAACAGCGGATATTAATACTGTTCGCCGATTAGCCAGCATGAATATAAATGCCTGCTACCGCATCATGACTGCTGCGATGAGGCGAATTTTGCTGCAATCATTTCAGATGTAGGCTGAATTCCCCCAAGGCTCCACTGTTCCGGTTCATGCTCGTCAATTCGGATCCATACTGAGCGCCGAAACTCAGGATCGCCTTTCCCCTCAATTTCAACAATAAGGTCAGTCATTCGGTGCAGAAGTTCATTTTTTTGCTCCGGGCTCAAAATCCCTTTAATGGTTTGTACATTGACGAAGGGCATTGTATTCTCCTTAAATAGCTGGGTATGAAAATCATACTCAGATTAAGAGGCAACTGAACATATGTCAAAAGATAATTCATTACCGTACTTGTTACCTGAGCTTTGTGGGCTTGCCGCAGCAGCGGAACTACTTGGAGATCAATGGGTTTTGTTGATTCTAAGGGAGGCGTTTTACGGGGTAACGCGCTTTGAAACGATACGCGAACATACAAAAATGACGAAACAGACCCTGGCCAACCGATTAAAAAAAATGACTGAATTCGGTCTGCTGTGCAAAATTCCTTACCAGGAGGAGGGGGCACGTGAACGCTATGAATATATTCTGACGCCAAAAAGCCAGTCCCTGGCGCCGCTTCTTATTTCCCTGATGGAATGGGGGCATAAAAATATATTGCATGATGAGCCACATATTTCATTGGTTGATAAAAGGTCCGGGGACGTAGTACACAGCGCATTTGTATCAGTGAAGGGGGAGGTCGTTGATGCTAAAAACCTCCAGATAGTGGCTTTCAAACGTTAATTTAGCTGTTAACGTTATTCTCACAGATTGCGACAGATAGTGAAATTCCCCTTTGAAGCCCCTCTGCGGGAGTACGGGCTGAGGGGGAGGCGATGACGTTATTTCATGCAGAAAGAGAGGGATACCATAAACTACCGCGTTAAACCGATCATATGAGTAAACCGAGTTACGCATGACGCGGGCTGGTACGTTTTAAGTGAATACCTGTTTTATCTGAAATGCCTGTCACTCGGTATCATCTGGCGAGATAAGACGATGCATTACCAGCGTAAAAGAGGAGCCTTGTTCGGAACTTTCTACCGTCATGTGCCAGCACAGATGTTCAACAATACGCTGAACAATCGATAATCCAAGCCCTTCGCCATGTTGAGGCGAGCCAGACTGAAAGCGCTGAAACGCATGAGGCGCAATGCTCGACGGAAGTCCGGGACCGGTATCAGAGAGGGTTAACGTGGTGCCGCGCAACGTCAAACGAACTTCGCCTTCAATAGTGTACTGGCAGGCATTGCGTAGCAGGTTCCAGATTACGCTGCGTGCCAGTTCAGCATTAGTTGCAAGATGGATTTCCTGCGGTGCGTCCAGCCTGAGTTCGACGTTTTTTCTTGCCAGCCAGGGCTGGCAACGCGTCATGCACTCCTCGATCAGTGGGCGCAACGAGACGCTGGCTATGGGAAGCGTATGCGGATCCCGGGAGAGTAACAGCAGGCATGTCAGTTGACGCTCCATTTCCTGAGTGGTGCGCACGGCTCGCTGCGCGACCGGCAGTAAATGACTGTCCGCTGGTAACTGATGCAACAGGGTTTCTGCTGCACCGGCAATGATAGCCAGCGGTGTGCGTAATTCATGGCTGGCATCTCCTGCGAAACATCGCTCACGGTGCAAAAAACGCTCAAGTTCGTCACTGTGTTGGGCAAATGCGCGCGCCAGCACACCGATTTCATCATTCGAGTCCATGAACGGTAAGGGCTTCTGGTTGAGCTGCACTGCGTTCGCAAGCCTGGTAATGGGGACGGTAACACGCGCCGAGGTGAGACGTCCCATCCAGAATGCACCGAGGATACATAGCCCAATGACAAGCGGCGCAAAACTGTCAATCAACAACTCAAGACCGGCGTAACGTTCGCCATCCTGCAACAAATAAAAGCGCTGTGAATTAAGGTCAAAAACCAGCAGGTGGCGGTACTCAGACTCTTCCAGCCGGTGGTAGCCCGTCGCGAACCGGAGCAAGGTGTCGGGGACGGTCTGGGTGTTGTACAGCAGATTACCTGCGGGCAGGGTCGGAACAATGCCACTGGCGACATCTTCTTTCAGATGTGGTGCCACCTCATAGAGGTTTTCTGTCATCACCCATGCTCTGAGCTCATCGTAATCAAGCTGTTCTGCCACCACTAAAAACGCCATGACGGCAATCATCAGCAATACAAACGAAACAGTTATGCGCGTTTTAAGCGTTATCTGGCGGTAAAGGGATTTCATGAGTACTGGGCTGCCCCTGGTCGTTATTCTTCAGAAACCCCGCAGGGCTTATGCAGGCGAAAACCGATGCCATGTACCGTTTCTATCAGTGCAGGTGTGAAGTTTTTGTCAATACGCTGTCGTAAATCATGAATATGTGTGCGCAACGCGCCACTTTCCGGCGGTTCATCGCCCCAGAGCAGGTACTCCATCTCATGTTTCTTAACCACATCTGGTGCAGAGCGCATCAGACACAACAGCAATTTATGCGTGCTTGGTGTCAAATTGATGATTTTCCCCTGGCGCCATGCCTGCGGTGCGCTGGCATCCACGACCAGATCTTCCCATTTTAACGTCCCCTGAACTTGCCGGCCCTGAGCCCGGCGGACCAGCGCCTGGATACGAGCGTCTAGTTCCCTGAGAGAAAAGGGTTTAATGAGATAATCGTCAGCCCCAAGCGCAAACCCCTGTACCCGATCATCTACAGGATCACGTGCCGTCAACATCAGCACTGGCACCGGGTTTTGATAATCGCAGCGAAGTTTACTGCACAGTGTCATGCCATCCATACGCGGCAGCATCAGATCAAGAAGGATAGCGTCGTAATTATTCTGTGTTGCCAAACGCAGGCCTGTGACACCGTCACGTGCATCATCCAGGACATACCCCAGCGGCTCGAAAAAGTCATAAAGATTGGCAACCAATTCGGGGTTATCTTCGATAATAAGGAGGCGAGTCATAAGAAAATTGACGTATTCATAAAATGGCCGAATACCTTAACAACTTCCTGACACGGACTTATTGATACTCAGCACATTTCTGACACGCTGAGAACAGAGCATGTTTCTTCGTCCTTCATCGTTTCGGCTCAACCCCGTACAACTAACCTGGGTCGCAGCCTTGTTCTTTACGACCGTGGGTAATATTTCGCTTTGGCAAACCCTCTGGTTACAGATTGAGTTCTGCAGCATTGACCAGGTGCTGTTCTTTATCAGCCTGCCTGTTTCCCTTTTCTGCTGCATAAACCTTTTCCTTACGCCGTTAATGATTTTGCCGTACTTACGTAAACCCTTGTTAGTCGTGCTGGTGATTATCAGCGCCGGTTGTACTTATTTCATGCTTCGCTACGACATACTTATCGATCGCAATATGGTGCAGAGTCTCTTTGCAGGCGCTACGGCGGCTAAACTCATTTTGTCTTTCTCCATGCCTCTGGCGCTGAGCCTGTTTTTTCTGGGTGTTTTACCTGCGGCGGCGATAATTTATATACCGACAAAAAAACCAGGCTCACTCTCAGATACGCTCTTTTGGTGGCTGAGCCATATTCTGGTGACCCTGACTCTTTTTGCCGCAATACTACTTGCGCTTTATAAGGATTAC
Organism: Phytobacter palmae; assembly: GCF_039409775.1. Lineage (NCBI taxonomy): Bacteria > Pseudomonadati > Pseudomonadota > Gammaproteobacteria > Enterobacterales > Enterobacteriaceae > Phytobacter > Phytobacter palmae. The sequence goes on from NZ_JBCIVJ010000035.1 coordinate 17,228, forward strand.
GCCTCACTGCTGCGCGACAACAGGCATATAAAAGATCAGGTCGTGCCATTTAACATAGTCAGGAATACCCATAGCTACCTGGAACAGAAATCTGGCGTAAAGCCACACTCCTTACGGGCCGTGGCGAAAAGGGCGAGCCGGGTTGTTATGCTGTCAGGCGCAAAATCCGCCAGATGACTCATTTGCTGAGCAAAAGTTTGCCCCTTGTCTTAAGGATAATGAAAATCAGCGGTTGAGGGGATAAGGCGCATGTTTTCGCCCGACAGGTTAACCGGCCGGGCATGTTTCACCGGTCAGACCGGATAGCTAATCGCTTCCGGCTGGCGCTGCATAATGACTTTACCGTGACGAACAGATGCCAGCACTTTCGCCTGGCGGCACAGCGCATCGTAATCATTTTCCGCATCCAGGATCAGCAGGTTTGCCGGGCGCCCTTCGGCAATGCCGTAGTTATCACCCAGGCACAGCGCCCGGGCGCTGTTATCGGTAATAAGATCGAGGCAGCGCTGCAAATCTTCATATCCCAGCATGTGGCAAATATGCAGCCCGGCGTCGAGAATACGCATGATGTTGCCGTTGCCCAGCGGATACCACGGATCCTGAATGGAGTCCTGAGCAAAGCAGACATTGATCCCGGCGCGGTCCAGTTCTGCCACCCGTGTCACGCCGCGACGTTTCGGCCAGGTGTCGAAGCGCCCCTGCAGGTGGATGCTTTCGGTCGGGCAGGAGATAAAATTGATCCCGGATGCTTTTAACAGACGGAACAGTTTCGAGCAGTAGGCATTATCGTAAGAGCCCATGGCGCAGGTATGACTGGCGGTGACCTGTGCGCCCATTCCCCGTACCCGGGCTTCTTCCGCCAGCACTTCAAGGAAGCGCGACTGCGGATCGTCGATTTCATCGCAGTGCACATCCACCAGGCAGCCATGGCGCTGGGCCAGGTCCATCAGGAAAACCAGCGAGCTGACGCCTTTATCGCGGGTATTTTCATAGTGGGGAATGCCCCCCACCACATCAGCGCCCATCTCGATAGCGCGGGTCATCAGCTCACGTCCGCCGGGGAAGGATTCAATGCCCTCCTGGGGAAAAGCAACGATTTGCAGGTCGATAAGATGGGCGGCCTCTTTTTTCACTGCCAGCATCGCCTCAAGCGCTGTCAGGGACGGATCGGTCACATCAATATGGGTACGCACGTGCTGCACGCCGTTATCGCGAAGCATACCGATGGTTTTCAGCGCTCGCTGGCGGGTATCCTCAACCGTTACGCTCTCTTTGCGCTGGCTCCAGCGGCTGATCCCCTCAAAGAGCGTGCCGCTCATGTTCCACTCCGGCTCGCCCGCCGTCAGGGTGGCATCGAGATGGATGTGTGGCTCGACGAACGGCGGGATAACCAGCTTTTGTTGTGCGTCGAGGTCGCCAGCCCCGGTTACCGGCGTTGAGGTCTGCAAAGTGATGCTCTTAATCACAGTGCCATCTATTTCAAGCGTATAGAGCGCTTCTTTATGGCGCAGACGCGCGTTGATAATTTTCATAAATGTTCCCGTAAATGGTTTTGTGACATACGCCAGATCGTCAAAGCAACCGAGGCGTTGAGATGAAATTGCGGATGGTTAATCGGATAGCTGGTCAGCTTTTCAATGCGCTGGATGCGTTGATGTAATGTGTTGCGGTGAATGCCAAGCCGCCCGGCGGCCCTGACCACGTTCCCGTTCTCCTGAAGCAGCGTCTCCAGCGTCTCCATTAACAGCCACGGACTTTTGCGATCGCGCTCGATCAGGCAGCCGAGGGTGTCATGCAGAAAATCGCTCAACAGCGCCGGGTCGCCGATCGCAGAGAGGAGTTTGATAAAACCCAGCTGTTGATAGTCGGTAATGCGCTGGGCCGGACGCAGAGTATCGCTAAGATCCAGGGCCTGACGCGCCTGTGACAGCGCGCGCTGATAGTCCTGTAGTTGCTGCACCCTCGCAGAAAGGCCGCACAGCAGTGACAGCCCATCGTCACCTTCCGCGAGTGTCAATAGCCACTGCTGTAACCACGTTTTCTGCTGATAGAACTCTCCGTCCTCATCCGGGAGCAGGAAGATAAACATATTGCTGCGTTCTACCAGCGGAAAGGGGTTCTCCTGCTGATTAAGTTGCTGCTGTAATCGCTGGCGTATGGTCCGGCGGGCCTGCTGCAACCATGCTTCGGCCTGTCCGGGCGGAAACTGGCGAAACAGATTCTGTATCCCTTCAAGGCGCAGGGCAACCACCCGTAAGGGGCGGGTAAAATCCAGACGCTGGTGGATAGCACGTTGCTGCAGGATTTGCAGATCGGGAAAATCTCCGGTTAATAATTGCAGCAGAATATCGCGCTGGGATTGCAGGGCGCTTTCGCTGCGCACCAGCGCGGTGCCGATGCGTTCGGTGACAATCACCATCTTTAGCAGATAGGGCTGCTCGATGAGTGGAATGCCAAGCTCATCGGCAAGAGCTATCAGGCGCGGTGGGATCGCCTGAATATAGGCATCCCCGGTGAGGATAACCATTCCGGCAATCCCGCGCTGCTTGCCTTCCATCAACAAATGGACCAGGTTGTCTTCATCCCGGGGATGGTTGATTCCGGTGATAAAGACCAGCTCCCCGCCCATAATCCATTCGGTGATATTTTCATTTTCCGCCACGTAGTACCAGCGAACCGCGAGCTGTAGCCCCTGTTTACCCGCGCGCAGGCGCATGGCGGAGAGTTCCTCCAGGGCAAGGATTTCGCTGACCGTCAGGCTCATAACTACTGCTCCGCGACCGAATCAGCGGCGGGCTGGCGTTTGCTCAGACGGGTCAGGGCGATATAGACCAGCGCGGAGACGCTAATGCCAACCAGCGGGGCTATCCATGGCGACAGGTAAGCCACCACGGCGCCCACGGCGTAGGCGCCAAGCCCCAGCCAGTTAAAGCGCGGTAAGCGGGCAGTTTGCAGTAGCGGATAGCGGCCAGCGCGATAAAACCAGTAGTCGGCGAGGATAACGCCGCCGATGGGCGGAATAATGCTGCCCAGCAGCACAAGGAAAGGGATCAGCATTTCATACATACCGCCAATCGCCAGAACAATGCCAACACCGGCTGCGACTACGGTCAACGTACGGCGGCGCTCGCTGCGCAGCAGATGGCAGGCGGCGGCAGAGACGTTATAAATCGTGGGTCCCTGAATGGTCAGCAGATTGAGGCACAGCATCACCACCGCGGCGACGGAGAGCCCTTGCAGAATCAGCACTTCTACAATATCGGCCTGCTGGTAGACGATGGCGCACCACGCCCCGGCAACAATCATCAGCCCGTTGCCGATCAGGAAGCTGCTCATGCTGGCAACGATAGCGGTACGGCTGGAGTTGGCCAGCCTGGTCCAGTTCGTTGCCTGAGTTGCGCCGCTGGCGAAGGTGCCGAACACCATGGTGATAGCTGCCGACCAGGTCATGGTTTCGCCCGGTTCGATTTTTGTCATTGCCTGCCAGCCGCCGGCGTGATGGGCGGCAAGGTACATCGAAACTACCAGCAGAATGAACATCAGCGGGACAGAGACGCGAGATAGCGCATCCAGCCCCTTGTAGCCCACCAGCGCGGTAACGCAGAACAGGATCCCGAAGAGGACCATTAAAGGTATGGTCATAACGGCGGGCAGGGCGAGAATTTTGACCAGTGAGATGGCGACCGTCGCGGTACCCCAGGCGTACCAGCCCAGTTCGGCGAAGCCGAGAATAAAATCGGCGAGTTTGCTGCCGATTTCCCCGAAGCAAAAACGGCCCATCAATACGGTATTCAACCCGCTGCGTGCGGCAATCCAGCCGAGTGATGCGGCGTAGAGGGCCAGCAGAAAGTTACCGATAACCGCAATCCACAACAGATTAACGATAGAAAAAGAGACGCCAAGTTTGCCGCCTGCGAACATTGTGCCGGTAAAAAAAGTAAAGCTGAACAGAACCATGGAGATCGAAAATACGCCCTTACGCCCGGAGGCTGGCGCTTCGATAAGCGGAAAATCATTGCTGCTTGACATAGTTAAACCTCTGAGTGGCTATCTGAATGGCTACGCAGAAAATAGCAAGAGGTATGCCAAAATTATCCGTGCAGAGGTAACACAACGAAGTGGGCACTTTGCACATAAAATTCGATTAATCAGCAGGTCAATGTCAGCATATTGTGCATGGTGCAAATATTCGCACCATAACAGAGCAGCGGCGAACAGAGCCGTGTTTGCGTATAGTCACTCTGAAAGAGGGACAGGAGAGTTGCCCGGAAAGGGGAAAGTTCAGCCGGGAAGGCTTGAGCGAAGAGGGGACGTTAGCGCTTTCGGCTTATTGTCACGACAATAGATCTCTGCAGAAAGGGGGCGACTCATTATCGCAACATTTGCCCGGAAAGAGGCTGGCTTACCGCAGGTTTACTTTTTACAGCGCAAACGCAATGATGCTCAACCTCTTCCTGTACTCTTCTGCATTAAGCCACAAGAGGTAAACGTCGTCAGATCTGCTACAAACGGATAATGCGTTTCACGCACACGCTCCGGAATTGAAAGAGCGAATGAGCGAAACCCTTAGTTTTCGAGTGCCGCAAGGATGGTGGCTTCCATTTTTTCCGGGGTGGTGAACGGCGCAAAACGCTTGAGCGGTTTACCGTCGCGCCCAATCAGAAACTTAGTGAAGTTCCACTTGATCCGCCTGCCAGGCAGGCCGGGCAACTCATTTTTCAGGTAACGAAACACCGGGTGCGCGGCGCTTCCATTGACCTCTACTTTCTCAAACATCGGGAAGCTCACACCATAATTGATGTAACAGGTCTGAGCGATTTCCCCGGCGCCGCCGGGTTCCTGCTTACCGAACTGGTTGCAGGGGAAACCCAGTATCACCAAACCCCGGGCGGCGTACTTCTTATAGAGCGCCTCAAGGCCGCCGTATTGTGGCGTGAAGCAGCAATGGCTGGCGGTATTAACGACCAGGACTACCTTACCCGCGTAGTCGGCCATAGAGATAAGCTGGCCGCTCAGACTGGTGGCTGTAAGCTGATGAAAAGTAGTCATAGCGTAATCCTCAAAACAGAACCTCTTCGATGCCGGCATTGCCACGTAGTGTGTTAACGCCGTAGCAGGGGAAATGATAAGGGTTAATATCGGTTATCCCCACGCCTTATTTTGTATAACGACTCTGTACCCATCGGGATCAATAAACGTCTTTCCGTTCACATCCCAATAAGGATTAAAGGAACGAACCTCTTTGAAACCCGCCTCGGCCATTCTTGCGCAGGTCTCTTTCCACTCATCTTTTTCCGGATAATAGAGAACAAGCAAGTCTTCTTCTGTCCAGGAAGGTGACACCGGATGGTGCTTGCATACCGTCATTTCAATATGCCAGGGCAATCCTTCGCAACCTGACATTATGCCGTTGAAACCGTCATGATCCGTGAATTCAGCAATTTTTTTCAGGCCCAATCCATGGCTGTACATCAGAAAAGATCTTTCAAGGTTAGTAACGGGTCTGGCAATGCGCATGTGAGTAAACATTGCGGATATTCCTTTTAATCTATTAAGTCTGCGAAATCTGTCCAGATTTTACATACGAATAGCTTTTTGATTTGTCCGTTAGAGTCATGAAGCGAGGAGCGGACATACCCGCCATAAAGTACGGCGCAACCCCTCCGTGTTAAGAGTGAGCGTGAGTATTTTATTGCGGTTGATTGATTCTAGTAATGATTTCTGGCCCCTGGCCGGAAAGCATGCTTTTTAGCGAAATAAGCACAAAGAAATGCGACAGTCATTAACGCCAGGAGCGCCCATGGAAATGATACTGCACCGGCATTATCGAGGAGCAGACCTCCGATAACGCCGCCGCTGGCAATTGCCAGATTCCATGCGGTGGTCACCATCGCCTGAGCCACATCGACATGATTACCGGCTGCATCAGCCGCCGCCGTCTGCATCTGGGTTGACGCACCCCCGAATGACCACCCCCAGACGATAATACCCACGAATACTATTACGGGTTCCCGCATGCCTGCAGTCAGCACCAGTGAAACAGCTGCCAGCGCCGCGAGGCTGAGCAGAACAAGTCTGCGCAGATGACGATCAACCAGCGCGCCGGTTACCCAGATGCCAACAAGTGCAGCAAGACCAAAGAGAAGCAGGATAAGACCGATTTGCGAGGTCAGGCCCGAGAGTGTCAGAAAGGGGCCGATAAACGTATAAAGAATGTTATGTGCTGTCATCCAGAGAAAAATGACCGCCAGAACCGGGCGAACGCCGGGCATCAGGAAGACGTTCCACACGGATAATCGCTGCGCAGCTTGCTGTCCCGGCAGGTCGGGAACTGCAACCAGCGTCCAGATTAACAAAATGACCGCCAGTGCTGCCATGAGCCCGAACGGCACTCTCCATCCCATCATGCCGCCCAGCCATGTCCCCGCAGGCGTCCCCAGCGACAGGGCAACCGGAATTCCCACCATAGCAATAGCCAGCGCGCGGCCCTGCAAATCTACCGGAACGAGGCGCCGCGCATAGCCAGCGAGTATTCCCCAGGCAAGCCCTGCAGCTACGCCGGACATAAATCGGGCAGCCAGCGTCAGCCAGTAGCTGGAGGAAAGGGTGGTAATGGTATTGAAAACCAGAAAGATCCCGATGGCCACCAGCAACACTTTTTTACGGCGCCATCCACTTGTCAGCACCGTTAGCGGGATAGCTGCGAGAAGCGAACCCAGTGCATAGATACTTACCAGTTGGCCCGCCATTACCTGCGATACGCCAAGGCCTGCTCCGATTTGTGAAAGCAGGCCCGCCGGCAGAGTCTCAGTCAGGATGGCAATGAAGCCGGTCATAGCAAACGCCAGCAGGGGTAGCAGAGGTAAGCGGCGTTGTGTCGTGGTTTCACCTGATTCAGTTTCAGCGTACACGTTGGATCCTTTTGAAGAGTTAAAAAGCGAAAGCAGCACCCGGAATCAATTCTGAGTTATGTACCAATCAGTATATAACTCGAAAACTATAGCCCGGACCGGAGGTTGTCAAGCACATATGTATCGATTAGTATTTATGTAAGTTTTGCGAAAGCAGGAGCGGATATGGCAAAGATGGGACGTCCACGATTATTTGACCGGGAAGAGGCAGTTCGTCAGGCGATGTACCTTTTTTGGCAGTATGGCTATGAGTCTACTTCTCTCGCCCTGCTTAAAGCACATCTCGGCAACGGCATTACGGCACCGAGTTTTTATGCGGCATTTGGTTCGAAAGAGGCGCTGTTTGAAGAAGTTGTTGATTGCTATTTGTCGACTTATGGCCAGGTTAATGATTGCCTCTGGGACGATACTCTTACACCGCGTGAGGCCACTGAACTAGCGTTGCGTCGTTCAGCAAAAATGCAGACAGAGCAGGGGCACCCAAGCGGTTGCCTGATAGCGTTATCCGTCAATACCTGTTCGCCCGGACACGAGCATATCCGCAAGATGCTGGAAGTACGACGCACCCGTACCCGCGAAGGGTTCCTTAACTGTGTCCGCAGAGCAATAGATGCGGGTGAACTGGCCGCAGATACCGATGCACGGGCGCTGGCTATGTATTTGCACAGCTTTGAGATAGGCCTGTCAACTCAAGCGCGTGATGGGGCAACAGGCGAAGAACTTAATACCTCGGTATCATTCGCGATGAAGGGCTGGGACGCAAATCGTGTACTGAGTGTTAATTAACGAGAGCGTGATACGATTAACCTCCGCTCCTGGCACAACAGGGGATGAGCAGGCTTCTGCGGCCGGCGTCTGACGGGCCGCCAATTTTGCTCAGTATTCTTTTATATCCCGATGAGCAATCATCAGGAAATATATGAAATCAGGCAATTCGAGAGGTATGGCAAATCAGGGATGGCTGCCGCCGGAATACTGGCGGGACTCCGCCAAAGCCTGAACGATAATTTGGGTCGCACTAGCGGCCTTTTTTATGCCTGCCGTGTAAATTGCAGGCACAATCCGGCATCTATCGCCGCAGCGGTAGCAGAACGGCTGGCAAACCCGCTCGTTTTCGTCATACAGCGCTGGCCTGAACAGTCCGGCTATTCTCACCAGATTATGCAAACTGAAATCATTGGAACGGCTCATGAATATCCAATTCACAACCTTCACCCCGGACAGCCCGGGATTTGCGGAGTTAAAATCGCAGAGCATCGCTGAAGGGTTGAACATGCTACGCCGACTTGAAGAAAACTGGCTAAGCGGACAAAACCGCTTTGACAGGCCCGGAGAAAAACTACTTGGGGCTTATGCTGATGGTTTAATTGTTGGCGTGTGCGGACTTAACATCGATCCTTTTACGCAAGAAACTGGCACTGGACGTCTGCGACATCTCTATGTAGACATGCGATGGAGAAGAAATCGGGTTGGCAGCGGTTTACTCAGCGAAATACTGAGGGACGCTGATCTCTGGTTTGATTTTATCAACACGAACGCGCCATCATCGGCATTCACCTTCTATGAACGGGCTGGCTTTGTCGCTTTGTCTGGTATGGACAAAGTTACACACCACTTATGTCTGAGAAAGCCCGTACGGTAATACACTCTCGTTTTGGCTACACCGCCCATTGTGCCCAGTGCCAGACTGGCCTGATGGCATTCCCATCCGCCGCCCGGGTCAGAATTTGACGGCCTTCGTTCTAAAGCAACCGAACGGCTGCTCAGAGCGAGGAGCGGAAGCTAGTATTAGCTTTTGTGGGGTCGTGATATGCCAACAGGAGACGCCATCAATCAGGAAACATATACGTTGAAATCACTGATTTCCGATGCTAAAAGATGAAGAGCATGTTTTAAGATTCTTGGTATTTACTGATTCTCAACTTAACAGAGCACGTCTGAAAATGATTAAGTTAGTTAAGCCAGTGACAACCGCGACCACCACCGAAACCTTCGGCGGCGTGTGCGCATCTGTGACTGACTTCTGACAAAACAGATTCTGACTCCCCGCCCAACCGGACGGGGAAGGAAATCTCTCCGTTCATGACTTACTGAATGGAGATACATCATGATTTCATCTGAAAATGCACTTTTAGTTATCGATATGCAGCAGGGGCTTTTCAGCGGCCCCTCTTCACCCCATTGCGCAGACTCGGTTTTGTCAAACATTTGCCTGCTTATAAAAAAAGCCAGGCAGGCGCAAGTGCCGGTATTTTTTGCCCGTCACACCGGACCTGACGATTCCCCCTTCTCTGAGCAAAGTCCCTTAACACAACTGATACCCGAAATGAGGGTGAATGCTGAACTCGATGTCGTTTTCATCAAAAAGTATCCCAGCTGTTTCCGGAATACCTGTCTTCAGCTTCAGCTCGGCAAGCGGGGAATAAAACAACTTGTCATCGCCGGGATGAAAACAGAATTCTGTGTGGACACTACCTGTCGTGCAGCGCCTGAACTCGGGTTCAGAACCGTGCTGATTTCAGATGCGCACACAACAATGGATAACCGCTACCTGGCAGCTAACGAAATCATCAACCATCACAACGCCACCCTGGCAGGCCCATTTGTAACACTTGCGACTGCTGCGGACTGGAGCTTTTATTCTGAGAAATGAGTTAAAACTGAGAGCCGCCCGCCGGGCGGCTGAAGTGCAAAAGTCCGCTATGAGCGAGGAGCGGACATTCAATGGGGATAAAATGTAGCTAGCAAAACCATCAACAAGGAATCTGGCAACTCGTGAAACGTGCACCATCAGAATTGCTGCTTTAACCGGCCGTGATGATGTCAGCGCGATTAAAGCCATCCGTAGTGCTTCAGGATTACTTTCAATAACAGTTCCATCAGTCATTTTCATGGTGGCGCGGTTACTGAAAACAGACATTAAGTTATCAATTTTTCCCGCATTAAATGCTTCATCAAAGGCGGCGATGGTTTCACCAGGTGAGTGATAAACCGCGGCACTCTTTTCAATCGATGCAGCGAAGGCAGCCAGGTGACTGGCGATCACACCGGGTGATTCAAGCGGTGAAAGGTGTCCCGTTCCGGGAATAATATACATCGCTGCGTGAGGAATACGGGGTAACAACTCTCTTTGCAAAGTTTCCGGGGTATCGACCCGGTCCAGTTCCCCTGAGATGACTCTGACCGGAACATTAATGGAGGCGACTTCCCGGGTGATGTCCTCGCTGATCGCTACACCGGGCCAGCCTGCTTTGGCTCCGACTGACGCTCCTAAACTGTCCTCGATAACCTGCTCACGAAGCGCAGGACTGAGCGGCCGCGCCGTCAGGACATTATCGATGACAAACCCGACTGATTCGCGGCTGTTATAGGCGCTGGATAGTCTGTCGCGCTCCTCTGAGGAAAGCAGCATGGGGGAAGGTGGGGAGGGTGCAATGAGAACCAGACCCTCAAGCCCTTCGGGCTGGCGCGATGCCATCAATTGGGCGACCTTCCCCCCCATCGAATGGCCAACCAGAATGTAGCGTTTAAGCTCAAGCGCCGAAATAACGCCTTCGGCATCCCGGGCAAGGTCTTCAATCCTGTATCCGGATTCGGGAGCGTCTGACAAGCCCCAGCCACGATGATCAATGGCAACCGTGCGGTAGCGGTCTGGTAACTGACCTGTCACGCTCTCCCATGTACGGGATGAGCCGCCATAATAGTGCAAAAAAACCAGCGCAAGTTCACCGCTGCCCTGTAGCTGTACATTGATACCCGTATTGTTCACGTTAATTTTCATTGTTTCACACCTCCTGAGGAATGAAAACAATGTTAATCACAGCCTCAATTAATGATAATCCGTGAAATAATATCGATAGACGATACTCAAATTATCGAATGGCGGGATTTATGGACAGATTTATCAGCATGCAGATTTTTATGTCGGCAGTGGAAGAAGGAAGTTTTGCGGCGGCTGCAAGACGTTTTAAGCTTTCAGCGGCAATGGCAGGAAAACATGTCAGTGCTATTGAATCCGATTTAAATGCACGACTTATTCAGCGTTCAACACGTCGTCTGAGCCTGACGGATGTGGGGCAGCGATATTATGAACGTTGCAAAGTTATTCTTGAGGCTGTGGAAGATGCGAACAGAGAAGCGAGAGATGTCCAGGCAACACCGCGCGGGTTACTTCGCATTGCTGCGCCGGTCGCCTTCGGTGCAATGTATCTTGGGGCGATCGTGTCACGTTATCTGGAACAATTTCCGGAGGTCAGTCTGGATGTTGTGCTTGAAGATAAATACGCAGACCTGCTTGAAAATCGAATTGATGTTGCCATCAGGGTTGGGAGTCTTGACGATCCGTCGCTGGTTACCCGGCGGCTGGCGCCCTGCAAGATGGTTTTATGTGCATCACCAGAGTATCTGAAAAAACATGGCACACTAGAGACGCCGGAAGATATTTCCCGCGCACCGCGTCTGGCGTTCAGCCAGGCGGTTTCAGCGGGAGACTGGACAATTTGCCACCCTGACGGCAGCCTCCACCGTATCGAAAGTGCATGCCGAATCACGTCCAATAATATTCAGTTACTTCTGGAATCCGCCCTGGCAGGAACAGGCATAGCATATGGTCCCAGTTTTGTTTTTTGTGAGCATATAAAACAGGGCAGACTGATTGAGCTGCTGCCAGCGTACAAGACAACGGAACTTACCATTCAGGCAGTGTATCCCAGTGCGATACGCATTCCTTTCAAGGTTCGTAGCTTTGTAGATTTCATTGCCGAAGCTTTAAGAGATACACAGCTGTAAAGAGAGAAAAAATGAAATATACGTTCAGTAATGTCAGCTTTGGCACAAAGCGGAAAAACCGACTGAACAGTATGGCCGCTGTGAGCGAAGAGCGGAAGTAGTCACTTTTATGGTCTGCTCCCACAAAAGTGACTACAGGAACAGTTGCTATTCAATCCTGTGGCAAATGGCGTTCATGCCGGAGATGCGAATGATCTGTCACAGAAAGACTCAGGCTCGCAAAGTAAGATAGTTATGGAGAGTCCGTATAGGTTTCAGCCGTTTAATAGCGAAGTGTTGCGTGAGTTAGCGGATGATGGCAGCCCAAGAGCTAAAGATAAACTTAGAGAGTACACATTTAAAAGGAAGTGAAAAATGGAGAGATACTTATTAGATATCACCGATAGTTACGAGCGATTGGCATTGATTAAGTCATTAACCTGAGAAAATCATGAAAAAATCGATAGTTCCTGATGAGTTCCAGCATTATTTCAATGACTGGCATTTCTCCCCCATCATCGAAGCTGATGGCACGGTTTATCTTTCAGGTGTTACTGCCGCACGTAAGGACAAACCTATAAGTAAGCATCCTGAAGAACAATTCCACGATGCGTTTTATAAGCTTGGCGTTTATTTAAAAGCTGCCGGTTTAAACTATGAAAACATCCTTGAGATGACCACCTTTCATATTGATCTCAAAAAACATATAGACGTTTTTTCTAAAGTAAAAGATGAATATATAAAGGCTCCATACCCGGCATGGTCAGCGATTGGCGTATCGGAATTTATTCCAGAAAATGCACTGGTGGAAATGCGGATTGTGGCAAAAAGGTAGTTCCGCGTGTGTCCAACAATTGATAACAATATCCGCTTCTGGCGCAACGCAGACGACGCAGGGCTGGCCGTCCGCTTTGAGCGAGAAGTGGAAGCAGGCATTTTTGCCCGGGCTGGCCCACGACGCAGATTAATGCTGTGCTCATGACGAGGGCGGTTTGAAGGCCTCTGGACTGACACCGCTGAGAGGGCTGTGGCTCCGGGACCGGTTGTAGAACACGTCAATGTGATCGAAGATATTGCCACGGGCCAGATCCGGGTTTTGTTGATCTGTTCTCTGATGCTCTCTTCGTTAACAGTAGCAAGATTGTCGAAGTAAGAGAGTACCGCTCTCAGCAGGGCGGTACGCTCACTTTAGCGAAGGCCGCAGCTATGTTTTTGCGGTTTATGACATCAGCCGATAGTGCGACTGCACCAGACCCGAAGGGAAGCTGCGGCTTGATAACAGAGTCAAATCTATATCCCCGTTCAGGGATCCGAACAACGGTTTTCCTGAACCGAGCAGGACAGGAACGGTGGTGATAACGATATCGGAGACCAGACCTTCGCGCAGGAACGACTGTATTACCTGCCCGCCATCGATATAGACGCGATGTGCGTTCTGCCCCTTGAGGTCAGCCAGTACCTCTGCTGGCGTGCGGCATGAGAACTGCACTTTGCCCTTTAGTTTCTCGGGTACGGGGAGATCGGTTAGCTGTCGGGAGAGCACCAGCACGGGGCGATCATAAGGCCATTCGTCAAAGGTTAGTACCTTCTCATAACTGCCCCGGCCCATAACTATCCAATCCTTGTCCGCGATGAATGCGGCATAACCATGATCTTCTGTCGGATCATCGCGCTGCAACAACCAGTCGATATCGCCATCCTGTCGGGCGATATAACCATCAAGACTGACCGCGATAAAAACATGTGTGGTGACCATCGA